>CADAOK010000022.1 GCA_902789515.1 Oscillospiraceae bacterium | reverse complement strand
ATACTGGATCGGCAAGGTCAGCCCTTATCTCGGAATAATCCCGCCTGTCGTTGCCAACGGCCTTATCGTAGGCGGATATCTGCCGTTCCTTCTTGCTGATGGTTCTTCAGCGATCACCGCACAGGTGGTCCTCATCAGCATGCTCGAGGTCGCAGGCTCGGAGGCAGCTCTTCTCGTAGTGCTCGGTCTCCCGCTCATTGTCCTCATCAAGAAGACGAAGATAAAGGACATGCTCTGATGCCGCAGTATTTCGAAGCCGTACCCACTACAGCAAGTGACAGGAAGACCTTCAGATACACGGGCCTTAACCGCAATCTGACTTTCACCACTGATACGTCGGTGTTCTCCCGAAACGGCGTCGACTTCGGTACTGACCTGCTCATCGAAGAGTCCGTCAAGGACATCAAGGAGCGCGGCGTAAAGCCCATGCACATGCTCGATCTCGGGTGCGGCGTCGGCATAGTCGGAGTTACATTCAAGAGCTACTTTGCAAGATGCGAGGTCTACGGTACCGACGTCAACACGCGTGCCGTCGCGCTTGCGAATGAGAATGCGGAAAACAACAATGTCGAATGTGCTTTCCTTGCGGGCGACGTAACGGCGGGCCTGCCGGAGGGTGTTCTTTTCGACACCATCCTTACAAACCCGCCGATAAGGGCAGGCAAGAAGACTGTGTTCAGGTTCTATGAGGAGTCATACGCAAGACTTGAGCAGGGCGGATGCCTGTATGTCGTCATCCAGCGCAAGCAGGGCGCGCCTTCCACGAAAACGAAGCTCACAGAGCTTTTCGGGAACTGCGAGAACGTTGCGACTGACGGCGGCTACCACATCATGAGGGCAACAAAAGAATGATCCTGCCGTATCCCTTCCTCGAGTCGTATACGATGTTCTTCATATACAGCTTTGTCGGCTGGATAGTTGAAGTCATATATTACGGTGTTACCGAAGGAAAGTTCATCAACAGGGGTTTTCTGGCAGGACCGATGTGCCCGGTATACGGCCTCGGGTTCTATGCGGCGATATGGCTGCTCGATCCCTTTGTCGGGAATTTCTTCATCATATTCTTCGGTTCGGCGACCGCCGCAACCATTGTCGAGCTTATCGCGGGCATTATCCTTTACCACACCTTCCATATGAGATGGTGGCGAATACAAGCTCAACTTCCGCGGATACATCTGCCTCAGGTTCTATATCTATTGGGGTATCGCATGCTCTCTCGGACTCTATGTCCTTCATCCGGCTGTGCTCTGGCTGGTAGATCAGATCCCGTACATCGCCAAGGTCATCGTGCTCTCGATCTTCACGCTGCTGATGGTGATAGACATCATTACTACGATAGGAACGATTATCGGCTTCAGAAAAAAGCTTGCTGCGTTCGCACGTGTTACGTCGGGCGTTAAGGTCGTCTCGGACAAGATCGGCGAGCAGATCTACGGCGGAGTCGATACGATCGTTACAGTGTCCGAACCTACTAAGAAGCACTACGATGAATACAGGAAACTCGTAATGGAGAACAAGAAGGCGGAGCGCGAACTCGCCGCAGCGCACAGGGCGGAGGAGAAGGCTTTTGCCGATCAGTTCACTGCTGCGGAGATGGAGAGCCTGAAGCTCGCCAAGCAGGCCGCAGTCGATGCGAGAGATACCTTTCTCCATTCGTTCAAGTATTCCGAGCAACGTATCCTGGCGATAGTATCGAACGTAAGCGATCTTCCGTCATCTGCGCTTGGAAGGCTTAAGAAACTGGTCAGATACCGCGAGCACGGCATCTATAAAGACGGACAGGAAGAACAGCCCGAGATGGAGATAGAGGCCGATATCCTGGATCCCACGGTGCCCGACGAACTGGGCTGATTGGATAATTAACCGCCATACTAGTATAATATGCGCGTATTTTAAGGAGGCATTGATATGTCATCAGCATGCGATTCATGCCCGTCAAAGGACGGCTGCACATCACAGGATTCCTGCCCCACGGCTAACGGAGTTCCCGCAAAGGAGGCTCTTGCCAAGGGATCTTCAATAAAGACTGTTATCGGCGTTGCCAGCGGCAAGGGCGGTGTAGGAAAATCCTTCGTAACTTCAACTCTCGCGGTATCACTTGCGCGCAAAGGCCTTAAGGTCGGCATCATGGATGCGGACGTTACCGGTCCTTCCATCCCGCAGGCGTTCGGCATAGAAGAGAACCTTCATGCCACTGAAGATAATCTTATCTATCCCGCTCAGACGGAAACAGGCATCAAAGCAGTCAGCGTAAACCTCATGCTTTCTGATAAGGAAGCACCTGTCATCTGGAGAGGCCCCGTCCTCAACTCACTTGTCAGGCAGTTCTGGGGACAGACCGACTGGGGTACGCTCGATGTGCTTCTCATAGACATGCCGCCGGGCACGGGTGATGTTCCGCTTACTGTATTCCAGGCTATTCCGATCGACGGCATCATCCTTGTTGCGACGAGCCAGGATCTCGTATCCATGATCGTCAATAAGGCAAGGAACATGGCTTCCATGATGAACGTTCCGGTGCTCGGCCTGGTCGAGAACATGAGCTATATCAAGTGCCCTGACTGCGGCAAGGAGATAAGACTCTACGGCGACGGTTCAAACCTCGAGAAGTCAGCAGCGGAGATTGGCGCCAAAGTGCTCGATAAGATCCCGCTCGATCCTGAGGTTACCAGGCTCGTGGATTCCGGTAATGTCGAGAAGACAGAAGACGGCATCCTTGCAGGCACCACGGACATGTGCCTTAACATGCTGAAGCAATGAGAAGGATAATAAGCCTGATGATAACTGCAGCCCTTACGGCTTTTCTGCTGTGCGGCTGCAGCAGCCCGAAGGTTGAGGATTATCTCGGCGATTATGATTACGACGCTCCTGCCATCTGCATGGTTTATGAGCCTGTCGAAGGCGAGTATGACGAAGCGGGTCAGCCGCTGTACGGTATACAGTACCGTGAGATAACGGATCTTGAGCAGCTGCTCCAGGTGCCGGATGTAACGTTCCTTCTGTACTTTTACAACTCTATGGATTCTTCCGGCTGGGGCATTACCGCAGCGGTCGAAGACATAGCGGAAGCAGAGGAAGGAAAGCTTACGGTAATAGCGCTCGACCAGAGCCAGTACACGAACCTGACGTCGCAGTTCGGGATCAATGCGGTACCCGATTTTGCGCTGGTAAGGAATTACACGGAGATATCGGTTTTCGGGAGCGCGTATTATGATATATGGGGTGCCGCAGATGTTGCGGCCTGGCTCGATGCAAACGGGTATCCGGTATAGGAGGATGAGTCATGGGTGAATATGCTTACATCAGTACGATAGGCCAGGACAGCCACGCTTTCGCAGAGACAGGTGAAGGCCCCATAAAGCTGTGCGGCATTGACATACCTTTTGACAGGGCATTCAGGGCGAACAGCGACGGCGATGTGGCACTCCATGCTATTACCAATGCCATATCAGGATATACGGGTGTCAACATACTCGGAGGTGCGGCCGATACTATCTGCCTCGGGCAGGGGATCAGGGACAGCAGCGTCTATCTTGCTGAAGCGCTCAAGTACATGGACGGCGCCGAGATTGTTCACTGCTCGATGACCATCGAGTGCCTTAAGCCCAAGCTCAAAGATCACATTCCCGCGATGAAAGAGAAGACCGGAGAACTGCTCGGGATCCCCGCATCATCAGTCGGCATAACCGCAACTACCGGCGAAGGCCTCACGGGCTTCGGCAAAGGCGAAGGTGTTCAGGTCTTCGTAATTCTCACGATAAGGAAAGAACTCTGATCAGTCCTCGAAAGGCTCGAGCTCGCCTCTGGACCTTATGATCTCATAGGCAACCGCGATATCCTCGGGTGTCGTTATCTTTATGTTCGAATAGCTTCCCTTTGCAAGGAATACTTCTATGCCGACAGCTTCGGCAAGTGCTGTATCGTCGGTGGCTGTTATGTGGTTTGCCGCCGCATGTTCATAGCACTGCAGGAGTTCTTTGTATCTGAATCCCTGGGGAGTCTGGACGGCGTAGAAATCTTCACGCACGGGAGTTGATTCCACGATAACATCACCGCTGTCTTTTATGTTTACTTTCTTGAGCGTGTCCTTGACCGGAGTGGCGCTGCAGGATACTGCGTGACCGGCAAGCCCTGCGAAGACCGCATCTATATCTTCGGCGGTAACGAGACATCTCGCGCCGTCGTGGATAAGAACGGCATCTGTGTCTCCTGCGTCTGTTATTGCTTTGATGCCGTTATAAACTGACTCGGTCCTGGAAGCTCCGCCTAATGTATAGGTGATGTCCATATCCGGGAATGAATCCGAGCACATCTTCTTTATCTTCGGCATGAGATCTTCGGTGGTAACGATGATTATGTGTACGCCAAGATCATCATGCATGTCCGCGAAAGCTGAGATGGTGGTAAGAGTCCTTATGATAACCGGGATGCCTCCGATGGGAAGGATGATCTTCGGAATGTCGCCGCCCATGCGTGTGCCGGCGCCTGCAGCCGGAATAACAAAGAAGCAGTTCTTATTCATGTCATTTACCTCCCGTGAACAGCATGTCAAATGAATCCTTGATGTTATCGATATAAAGCCTTGTTATGCTGTCGAATCCTTCGCGGTCTGAATCTGACAGATCCCTGATCTCCTTCTCGAGTCCGTTCTCACATGAACCGGGAAGGACGATGGTCGTGATCCCCAGCTTCGCGGCTTCGATGCAGCGATTGAGGATGCGCGTAACGGGCCTGACCTCGCCGGACAGACCGACTTCGCCGATTATCAGGGTATTGGGCTTGACGGGCACGTTCCTTGCGGAAGATACGATGGCGGCACATATCGCAAGATCGGATGCCGGATCCGTTACCTTAAGTCCGCCGATGATGTTGACGAAACAGTCGCACGAAGACAGGTTAAGCCTCTGTACCTTGTCACATACTGCAAGGAGCATCATGACCCTGTTGCGATCGGGACCTGATGTCATCCTCTGGGGCGTGGGATAAGCGCTCTCCGCCACAAGTGCTTGGACTTCGCATGTGAGAGCCTCGTTGCCTTCAAGAACAGATGTGAGGACGGAGCCCGGGCTGTTGATGGGTCTTCCCGCGACGAGCAGCGCCTTGGAGCTCTCGACCGGACGGAGGCCCTTGTCTCCCATCTCAAAGAAAGCGAGCTCGTTGCTCTTGCCGAACCTGTTCTTTGCGGATCTCAAGATCCTGTATCCGCCTGTGCTGTCGCCTTCGAAAGTGAGCACGGTATCGACCATGTGCTCGATCGTCTTGGGTCCCGCTATCGAACCTTCCTTTGTGATATGACCGACCATGATTATCGATATGCCGTTGGTCTTCGCAATCCTGATGAGACCTGCAGTGACCTCGCGCGTCTGCGTAACGCTTCCGGGTGTGCCTGTTATCTCCTCGGAGTACAGTGTCTGCATGGAATCTATAATGCACAGGGAAGGCTTGTTCTTCTTGATCTCTTCCGCGATGACCTCGAAACGCGTCTCGCCGCAGATCAGTATGTCACGGGTAATGCCGAGGCGGGAAGCGCGCATCCCGATCTGTGCGGGGGATTCCTCGCCTGATACATACAGGACCTCGCCGTCGCCCTTGAAGCTGTCCGCGAGCTGCAGGAGGATAGTCGACTTACCGATTCCCGGTTCGCCTACTACGAGCGTGAGAGAACCTCTGGTGATGCCTCCGCCGAACAGTGAATCGAGAACGGGGATACCCGTGCTCTCCCTGACATAGTTCTCCTTGCCCGCATCCTTGAGACGCAGTGTTACGGAAGAATCTGTCCAGGAGTATGTATTTGCCTTGTAAACAGGTGAATCCGCCTTGGGATTACTTGATGCCGGCTTCTCGTCAGGCGCTTCCACAAAAGTGTTGAACTGCCCGCATCCCGGGCACTTGCCAAGCCAGCCTGTGGATTCATATCCGCATTCCTTGCAGTAAAAGGTTGATTTCTTCTTTGCCATTCTTACAGCTCCGCTATGTTTTAATGTAAGTATAGCAAATAGTACCGGTTAAGTATCGGCAGAAGAGTCCCATTTTTGGGGCAATTGGAAAAGTTGAGACTTTCAGATGCATTCGATAACGATCCACCGTATTGAGCCGTGGTTCGGAGCCACGGATGTTACGGTGTTGTCGTAAACGATCTTATATCTGTCTGACGCATAAAGCTCTATCTCGTTGAGCAGAGGGCAGGAGACGGGATTGACGTCCAGCAGGAACGCGTCACAGTCATATTCCGCACGGAAAGAATCGAGTTCATACAGGTTGGTTATCTCCATCTTGCCCGTCAGGTAGTCGGTGCCGGAGAAAGCGCTGTTGTAAGGATCGAAGCGGTTGTCGATGTGGACCTTGATGCCGTTGAATACGAGCCACGAACCGGTGTCGAATGAATTGAAGATCTTCTCGTATCCGGCCTCTTCGACATAATCCGCAGCGCCCTTGTCGAAAGCCGCTATGGCTTCGGCATCAGCCATCGTATTGGTCTTGATGTATTTCCCGGAATAGAACACACCGGACAGAACGATCATGACTGCCGCGACGCCGGCAAGAAGACCGTAGAACGCATTCGACAGTTTGATCTTATCCGGCAGCTTGGGCAGGAGATTTTTCCTGAGCCATACGGCCAGGTCCTGATATGCCTCGGGTGCGAAAAGGACAAATGCTATGGAAAGCAGGAGCGCAAACCTCCTGTACACACATGCCATAATGAAGAACATGCAAAACAGCGCGAGCTTGATAAGGGCTTTCTTCTCAAACTCCCTGACGCCTTTGCCTGCCATGAATCCGACTAAGACCAGGAGCAGGATAAGGACCTGGACGATATCGAATTCGAGGGGCTTCCATTCATCGATCAGGCTTATAGCCTCGGCCGATCCGGTCTGCTTGAGGCCGTAACTCCAGAGACCGAACCCGATCGGATTAAGCAGCGACACCGCAAAGCCGGTCAGGATACCGCATGCGAGAACACCGGCACCCTTGAAGTTCTTATACAGCAGCTCGAAAACGATGAACAGAGCATAGACGGCAAAATAGATCGGAACGAATCCGCCGTGAAGCCAGGCGAGGAGAAGACAGAATATCGTGAACACGCCGGCCTTGAAGATGGGCTCGCGGTCACTGAGCAATACGATTATGGTAACGATGAATATCAGTGTGGACGAAGTGGAAGGTCTGGCGCTGTAATCCGGGAAGCACCTCATGAGACGCACCAATACCAGAGCGGCGGCGATAAAGAGGGGGTGGACCTTCTTCCTTGAGAACATGGCAGCTGCGATTGCCGCACTGCAGGACAGAACGGAACATACCGCAAGGACGCCCCATACGCCGAGATACTTGTACAAGAAGCCGACGATCAGATACCAGCCGCTCTCGTGTGCGGTAAAGACAAGACCTTCATGCCAGCTGTAGATCTCATCTGTGATCATATGACCGGCATCGATACCGTCCATTCCGAGCTTTATCTGGATTGCGCAGTCATATACCCAGTTCCCGATGTGCTCCATCGAAGCGAAGGGACCGAAGACAAGCAGCGCAACTGCAATGAGAAATACAGTCTGCGGTCCTATTACCCTGGTCTTCCTGAGTTTGATGTTCGGCTTTTTATACATGCGTTGATTGTATGTTTCAAAGTTTGCCGTGTCAAATCGGGCCGCTGCGCAAAAAGCATTGCCAACAACCGTTTGCGCAAATTTAACATTTGTTTGCGCAGGGATAATGCCTCGCACTATGTGGCTGAATGCCGCGAAAATACCCTGTATCATTGACTTCCAGACCATCTGAAGCATTCAGGCCGGGCTGATTTTCACGATTTGACAGACTGCGCAATCATGGAGTAAACTGTTCTCATATGCACAACCGATTGCGCAGGCTGTGCAACTGACAAAGGCAGGCTACAAGGGTGAACAAACTTACTATAGATGACATAGCCCGGGATCTCGGGATATCCAAAACGACCGTTTCGAGGTCTATCTCGGGCAAGGGCAGGATCAGCAGAAAGACCCGCCGGATGGTGCTCGACTACATCAAGGAGCACGACTATACCCCGAATCCGATCGCGCGCGGACTTGCGCAATCGAAAACGTATAACATCGGATGGGTGGTGCCCGGTGATTCCGAGAATTTCTCGCTGCCGTACTTCCAGCTGACGATGTTCGGAATGTGCGAAGCGGCTCAGACAGAGAACTACGATGTGCTTCTCATCATGTCCTATGACAGTGATATCTCCAGGCTTGAGAACATGTTGCGCAACCGCAAGGTTGACGGTGTTGTCCTCGGAAGGACATGGGAGAACGACCTGAATATCAAGAAACTGAAGGAAAGCGGTCTTCCTTTTGTTGTCATCGGCGGAACGGATGAACCCGGAGTCGTCAGGATAGACAACGACCATATCAGTGCCTGCAGCGAACTCACATCGATAATCCTGATGAAGGGCGCAAGCAAGCTCGCATTCATCTGCGGAAGCTCGGCCCAGGTGGTCAACCAGACCCGCAGGACAGGCTTTATCAAAGGCCTTGAGAAGTGCGGCAAAGAGGCCAAGGATGCGCTCTTCTATATGGACTGTGACACTTCGGCGCAGATCGAGAGAGCGACTGATGAAGCCATAAGATCCGGAGCGGACTGTGTTGTCTGCGCCGACGACTATATTGCGCACTCGGTACTCGTCAAGCTGTCGCGTGACGGTATCGAGGTACCCAAAGATCTTAAGATAGCCTCCTTCTACAACAGCGCACTCCTCGAACACAACCGGCCGCCTGTTACGGCGCTTCAGTACGATCCCAGGCAGCTCGGGTTCGAGGCTGCGCGGACCCTGATCGCCATGATCAACGGCGAACAGGTGCAGTCCGAGAAGCTTCTCGGTTACGAAGTCGTACTCAAGGGTTCGACACTCTGACAAAGGCAATAGTTACTTTTATATTGACTGTCCCGGATGCATCCTCCCGTCCGGGGCAGTTTTCATTATGTTTATCAGGATTTTACGGTTATTTGCGTTCTTTGTTTTGCGCAAAATATCAATTGATAACTTGCCCCAAAAGATATAAAATTTTCGCGTAAACAAAACGGGAGGAGTATTGTGCGTGACTGACGAACTGAAAGACATAGTATATGCAGATCTGTTCAGATACACGGGCAACACCCGCAGATTCAAGAACATCTACGCATGCTACCTTGAAGAGCGCCGCTCATCTCCCGAGTTTTGCTATATCAGCACTATGAGAAGGGTCAGGTATTATTATGACCAGATCCCGAAGTATGACGGCATAAGAAAGTTCTTCAACCAGTTCCTGTTCAAGATCTGGAATACAAGACTCGATATGCTCTCAAGAAAGTATCATTTCCAGATACCTTACGATACCGAGATCGGCAAGGGTTTCTACCTTGCGCATTTCGGCCGTGTCATTATCCACCCGAAGGCAGTTATCGGTCATAACGTCAACGTATCGACCGGTGTTGTCATCGGTACGCAGTTCAGAGGAAAGCGCAAGGGTTCCCCTCATATCGGCAACTATGTTTGGATCGGAGCCAATGCCATCATCGTCGGCAACATTACTATCGGCAACAATGTGCTTATCGCTCCCGGCGCGTATGTTAATTTCGATGTACCGGACGGCTCCATCGTAATCGGCAACCCCGGTCTCATCAGAAGATCCCAGGGCGCGACCCTTAACTACATCAACAATACGATACTGTTCGACGAGTACAATGTACGTTCGGATGGTGTCAGCTGATGGCTTTAGACAGGACATTTTTCTCAGACAACAGAAAGAAGTTTGCAGACTTGCTCCCGGATAACAGGGCGGTCTTTCTTTTTGCCGGCGAAGCAAAGAAGATGAGCGGTGACACGGACTACCGCTTCCTGCCGGACCGCAACTTCTACTACATGACAGGTCTCGAAAGGGCCGGTCTCGTGCTCGTCATCACCAAGAAGGACGGCGCCTTCACGGAGAAACTCTATGCTCCCGCACACGACAAACTGAAGGAGAGGTGGGGCGGCAAGAGACCTGATTTCGAGGCGCTTACGGCCGTATCCGGGATAGAGGACATAAGAAGCGACGAAGCCTTTGAAGAAGACGCGAAGGCCGAAGCTAAGGACAGCAGCACCAAGATAGCGGTGGACGGCGGTTCCATCATGGACGCGCCCAGAGAGTTCACGGACATGATCAGCACGCTCGGAGTAAAGCCCGAGAGCATATCGTCTTTGATCACGGATATGAGGATGGTCAAAAGCGAAGATGAGCTTTCCTGCATACGCGAGGCTGCAAAGATCACGGAAGAGGCGTTAGACGAGCTTAAGAAATATGTAAAGCCCGGCGTTACGGAGTATGAGCTGTATACAAGGCTAGAGTTCGAACTTGCGAGAAGGGGTTCGATGCTCAACGCTTTCGAGACGATAGTATCGTGCGGCAGCAACGTGTTCTACCTGCACCACGCGGATCCCGAGATGTCAGGTGACGGTGTTGCGCAGGAAGGCGGAGCGATCCAGATAGACGTCGGTGCAAGGTACAAAGGTTATTGCGCAGACATCTCCAGAGTGTTCTTCGTCGGAAGTCCGGCAGATGACGACAGGCGCGTGCTCCTGCTCGGGATTATCAAGCGCTTGAGGCAGGCGGCGTTTGCCTTCATAGCACCGGGAAGGACTTTCGCGCAGCTTAATTCACAAATGTATGACATATGCGGCAAATGGCTTGCGGCACAGGGACTTATACCTGATAATTTTTGCGTCGGGGATGTGCAGAAATACTACTGGCACAATACCTCGCACTATCTCGGGCTGGATGTCCACGATGTAGGTCCGAAGGATCGCGCTTTTGCTGCAGGTAACTGTCTTGCGGTCGAGCCCGGAATCTATATCCCCGAGTGGGGTATCGGGTTCCGCATAGAGGATGATGTCGTCGTGACTTCCGGCGGGTGCGAACTCCTGAGTTCAGGCACCGATGAGCTGGAGGGAATAATTGCCAACTGATCTGGCCATAAGCATACCTTTTCTGATAACCATACTGTCGCTCGTGATGCTTCTTGTTCTGGGCGGCGCTGTGTTTGTTGTCTACATGTCTTACTGCGACAGACTTTTCAAAAGGATATTCCACAGACCGAAGCCTATACCCCAGGTCGACAGGTCTCCTATGGAGATCGACAGGTCGACTATCTTCGGGCGCGGCAGGAACTGGTTCTACACATGCCGCAACGAATGGCTGAACGTAAGGGTCAGGGCATTCGACAACACTCCGCTGTCTGGTTATTTCCGCCCGTCGTCAGACAGGGACTGCAAGAACATCGCAATATTCATTCACGGCTACGGCGAACATCCGTCGGAGATGGCGGCATATGCAAGGCTCTTCATGAAGAAGGTAAAATGCCACTGCCTTATCATCCACCAGCGCGGACACGGTATGAGCGGCGGCAAGGAGTACACATACGGACTCAAAGAGAGCGTCGATCTCGAGACCTGGTTCGAATTTGTCAGATACAGGATAGGATCAGACTGCAGGATATATGTTGTCGGACGCGGCACGGGTGCGACCGCCGCACTCCTTGCGGCAGAGCAGGACGGCTTCTGCAGGAATGTCTGCGGCATAGTGGCCGACTCCCCGGCGGAATCCCTTACATCTCTTCTCAAGGCACTTGCCGTCAAGGAATCCGTTATCAAGCCGGAAGCATTCATCTACCGCATCAGGAAACTCGCCGAAAAGAAGTTCGGCTTCGATATCAATATCTGCGACTGCGCGCTGTATGCGGGAAGGATCAAGGTTCCGGTTCTCCTGATCCAGGGCGGTGACGACGACATTTGCCTTCCTTCCGGTACCAGGAATATCTATGACAACATGCGGTGCAGAAAGAGGATGGTCGTGATAGATACGGCCAAGCATCTTATGGCTTATGAGGCTGCCCAGGCGACATGCGAACGCGAGGTTCAGAAATTTATAGAATCCTGCGTGATGAGGCTTGTCAAAATGGGAGCCATGTAGTATATTCCTTTCGACAAACGGAAATAACGGGGAGCTGCCTAGCGGCTGAGAGGGCTTCGTGCCGACCCGCTGAACCTGACGGATAATGCCGGCGTAGGGACTTATACTATTACCATAGTTGCTTTTTCCTCTGAACGGACAACGACGCAGGTCGGTTTCCATAGGAGGTTTTTTATGTCTGGAACACCCAATGTATCAAAGACGAGAAAGATCGCAGAGACCGCCATTATGCTCGCTCTGGGTATCGTCTTATCGCTCGTTAAGCTGCTGGATCTGCCTTACGGCGGTTCCATCACGGTCGCGTGCATGCTGCCTGTCATCATCATCGCTTACCGCTACGGTATCGGTTACGGCCTCATCACGGGTCTGCTCTTCGGTATCTCGCAGCAGCTCCTCGGCCTTAACACACTGTCCTATGTAACCACATGGCAGTCCATAGTCGCAGTCATCATGCTCGACTACATCGTAGCTTTTGCAGTTCTCGGATTCGGCGGTCTCTTCCGCAGACTGTCCAATCAGGCGAACGGCCTCGTTGCGGGCGTTATCCTCGTCTGCATCCTGAGATTCCTTTGCCATGTCGTATCCGGTGCTACCGTTTGGGCAGGTCTGTCCATCCCTGACAATGCAGCACTGATCTACTCCATCGGCTACAATGCGACATACATGGTCCCTGAGACGATCGTTACTGCAGTTGCCGCTTACTATATCGGTTCAGTCCTCGACTTCAGAGGTCCCTCTATCAAGAGCCTGTCCACCAAGAAGGAGACCAAGTTCCCCGTTCTGTCCTGGATCGCAGGTCTTCTCATCGTAGGCGCAGTCATCTTCGATGTCATCAACGTATTCATGTACATCCAGAATGCCGAGACAGGCGAATTCGATGTTACGGGCCTCGTTAACGTCAACTGGCAGCTTGTGCTCATCGTCAGCGTAGTTGCATTTGTCGTAGCAGGAATCCTCTTCATCATCGCAAGAAAGAAGAATCCCTTCCGTCGTGATTTATAATGATTAAAAGGTCTTGACCTTTTGAAATATCATACGGAAGGGAGTGATTTTATGAAGATCACTACACAGGGCAACGGAATCAGAATCGGAGAAAGACTCGAGAAGAAGATTGCCGACAAGATGGGCAAATTCGACAAGTTCTTCGGTGATGAGGGATCCCTCAATGTACGTATCAGACCCGAAGGCAACAAGATGGTCGTCGAGATCACGATGAAGCTCGATGGCAAGATCTACAGGGCGGAGGCCAGAGACGAAGAAATTCTCACAGCCGTCGACAGGACTGTCGACAAGCTTGAGTCGCAGATAAGAAGACAGAAGACCAAGTTCCTCAAGAAGAAGAAGGACTATCCCGAGATAGTCAACTACCTCGCAGAGGACGGCGGTGCGGATTTCGATTTCGAGGATGAGCCGGAAGACAAGATCACGAAGACAAAGAAGTTCCCGCTCAGGCCGATGAGCGCCGAAGATGCGATCCTTCAGCTCGAGATGCTCGGACACGACTTCTTCGTATATCTTGACAGCGATACGGATTCCGTATGCATCGTTTACAAGAGAAATGACGGCGGCTACGGCCTGCTCGAACCCGAGTACTGATACTGATAACAATTGACTAATATGGCGGGCCCTTCGCGGGGTCCGCTTTATTTTATTGACTTAAAGCCTTCGAGCCGTTATAATACACGAGTTCAATTCAGAAACCTGAGCACGAGAGGAGGGATGAAAAGATGTCTGAAATCAGAGTTAAGGAGAATGAGTCCCTTGACAGTGCACTTCGCAGGTTCAAGCGTTCTTGCGCTAAGTCCGGCGTTCTGGCCGAGGTCCGCAAGAGAGAGCACTACGAGAAGCCTTCAGTTCGTCGCAAGAAGAAGTCAGAGGCAGCTCGCAAGAGAAAGCATTGATTCCAACATGACCGGTCCGCATGGGCCGGTCATTTATTTTTGTATTTTACGCGTAAGTATTCTAATCTTCTGAAATTTTGCTAAAATAATAGCAAAAATAAAGTTGAGATAAGAATTATGCTGCTTACTGGTAAGAGCTGGCGTATGCCCGCATCCGGAAGTGTTTCGGATAGGGCGTCAATTATTGACGTGCTGCTCAAAAATCGTAATATCACTGATCCCGACCAGGCCCGGACATTTCTGTCCGAGGACGGCGGCGTTTGGCATGATCCGTTCCTTTATAACGATATGCAAAAGGCCGTTGATCTCATCAATGAGGTCATGGACAGCAAGGGCAAGATCCTCGTATACGGCGACTATGACTGTGACGGCGTGACCGCCACTGCAATACTGGTCAGGTTTTTCAGATCGCATCACGCAGATGTCAGCTACCTTGTACCGCAGCGTGCGGAGCACGGATACGGCCTGACCGAGAAGATAATGGACAAGGTCATAAGCGAAGCGCCGGATCTCGTGATCACGGTCGACTGCGGCATCACCAATCTCGATACAGTTGAAGAACTCGAGCACCGCGGTATCAAGGTCATCGTCTCGGACCACCACAACGTCAAGGACGAGATACCTGCCGCTGACTGTGTCATCTGCTCGAAACGCGAAGACAACACATATCCTTTTACAGACCTCTGCGGCGCGGGAGTCGCTCTCAAGATACTTGAAGCTCTCGGCAAGGACGGAAGGCACAAGGTCACTTCCAATCTCTGGCGCCAGGCGATCGAACTCGCGGGTATTGCCACCATAGCCGACCTCGTCTCGATGACGGACGAGAACAGGACGATAATCAAGCAGGCGTTCAGGAGCATGCAGGACCCGGCCAACGTCGGCGTAAAGGTCATGAACGAGATGCTCCTCATGCACGGCAAGGCTTTGGACGAGACTTTCATTTCCTTCAACTTTGTTCCGAGAGTCAATGCGGCAGGCAGGCTTTACGATTCGTCTGACGCTCTCGACCTCTTCCTTGAGAATAATCCTGCCGGCGCAAGAACGGCCGCGATGAACCTTACCAAGCAGAATGATGAGCGCAAGGAGATCGAGGCGAAGGTTTTCGAGGAGGCGCAGGAACAGCTTGAGAATCCCGCAAGACCCGAGAAATGGAGTCTTGCGAATATATGCGGCCCTATTGTTGTTTACGGAAAGAACTGGCATCAGGGAGTGCTCGGCATCGTTGCCGGCAAGCTCTCGCAATTCTATAACAGGTCTGCGATCGTCCTTACGGATGATGCGATCGAACCCGAGTTCGTCAAAGGCTCGGGCAGGTCTTTCGGAGATTACGATCTGTACGGCGCACTTACCGAAGTGTCTGATACACTGGCAAACTTCGGCGGCCACAAGAAGGCTGCCGGCATGATGGTAAGGAAGACCGATATCGAGAAGTTCATGGATGCCCTGGAGGAAGTCTCACGCAAGAGGCTCGAGCAGGGTTCAGAAGAAGGGAACGAGGATATCCTCAACATCGACTGCGAGCTTCCGCCCGAACTCCTGTCATTAGACACATACGAGACGGTCAGGACGATGAGGCCGTTCGGCATAGGCAACCCGAAACCGGTCTTCATGACGAAGGACCTTATAGTCAGCGCGGTATACCCGATGAGTGAAGGTGCGCATATCAGGCTCGATCTGACGGACGGCAGGAGCGATCAGACTCTGTCTGCCGTAGGATTCGGAATGGGCGCTTACCTTGATCTGGTAGTACCCGGCGATAAGATAGACATCGCATATTCTCTCAATGAGTTCTGCTTCAGGGGCGAGACATCCCTGAGCCTGCATCTGTGCGACATCAAGCTCAGCGGCGGTACAGGGTTCATCTGGAGCAAGGCCGGTGTGGCAGAGAAGCTTTATTCCAACGGCATGCCCGTAAACCAGATAGCCAAAATGGCACCGGGCGAGGACGTGCTTCCCGATATGATCCCGCATGAGGCGGATTTCGGGACATGTTACCGGGCAGCATGCAAACTGGCCGGAGAAGGATCGGCTACGGTCGACTGTGACCTGTTCGCAAAACTTGTAAATGTGAGTTCAAATGATAAAATTACCCCGTTCAGGGTCAAACGCTGCCTCGAGATCTTCGCGGACTGCGGACTTCTGAGGCTCGGTTCGACAGGACCGATGAGAGTCTGCTTCAGTATGCTGAATGTGGACCAGAAGGTAAAGTTGTCAGAGTGTGAAGCTTACAAAAGGATAATGAATGAGCAAAAATGACGGGACAATCCTATACACGGAGGAAGAATTGCAGGAACGCGCGTATCTTGCGGATGAGACTCTTGTGCCCGATATCCCGGAAGATATCGTGCTTCAGTTCAATGAAGTCTTAGAAATCTATAAGGACTATTCTTTCAACCAGGAAGCGGAAGGCGAACAGGAAAGGTTTGCCAGGGACGAAGAGTTCCTGAAGAGGGCATTCATATTCGCATACAAGGCGCACCGCAACCAGAAGAGAAAGACCGGTGAGCCGTATATCATCCACCCGATAGCAGTAGCCAAGATCCTGGCAGACCTCAAGGTCGATGCCGAGACACTCGCTGCCGCTCTGCTTCACGATACGATCGAGGATACCCTGGCCGACCGTGACATGCTTACGGAAAAGTTCGGCGCGACGGTACAAGACGGATATCCAGGCGTCCAACGTCCGTAAGATGCTCCTTGCCATGACCGACGATATAAGGATCATTTTTATCAAGCTCGCTGACCGTCTGCACAATATGAGGACACTCAAGTTCCAGTCTCCCGAGAAGCAGATCGAGAAGGCACAGGAGACGCTGGACATCTATGTTCCGTTCGCAGGCAGATTCGGTATCTACAGGATCAAGTGGGAGCTTGAGGATCTGTGCCTCATGTACCTGCATCCGGAAGATTACAACATGCTTATCAAGCTGGTATCCGGTGACCGCGACGAGCGTGAGGACTTCATGGAGACGGTCATCTCCGAGATCCGCACCAAGCTTACGGAGAACGGTATCACGCATTTCGATATCGAGGGAAGGCCCAAGCATTTCTTCAGCATCTACAAGAAGATGCACGACAAGGGCAAGACGATCGATGAGATATATGACCTTTACGCATGCAGGATAATCGTTGACGAAGTCACGGAGTGCTATCAGGTCCTGGGTATAATCCACGAGATCTACCAGCACGTTCCGGGCAGGTTCAAGGATTATATCGCGATGCCTAAGGAGAACAAGTACCAGTCCATCCATACGACTGTCGTATCGCATGTAGGCATCCCTTTCGAGGTTCAGATCAGGACATACAGGATGCACCAGACCGCCGAGTACGGTATTGCCGCGCACTGGCATTACAAGGAGTCCGGCGAATCGTCCGAATTCAAGGCTGATAAGTACGACGAGAAGATCGACGAGGTGCGCCAGATCATTGAGAACCAGAGCGAACTGTCGGATTCTTCGGAGTTCCTCGAGTCATTAAAGATGAACATCGCTCCTGACGAGATCTTCGTATACACGCCCAAGCATGAGCTCATCAAGCTTCCGCAGGGTTCATGCCCGATCGATTTTGCGTATGCGATCCATTCCGGCATCGGCAACCACATGCACGGCGCCAAGGTCAACGGAAGACTCGTCCCGCTCACATACAGGCTCAAGAACAGCGATATCGTCGAGGTCCTGAGCTCTGAGAAGATCGTCAAAGGACCTTCCAGAGACTGGCTAAACATCGTAAGGAGTGCGAATGCGCGCACCAAGATCAATGCCTGGTTTAAGAAAGAGGCCAGAGGCGAGAATATCGAGACGGGCAAGCTTGCGCTGACCAGAGAGATCGAGCGGAACGGTTTCGATCCTGCCAAGCTCCTTATGCACCGTTCGCTTGAGGCCATCCTGAAGCGCAACAACTTCCAGGGTATCGACGATATGTATGCTGCGATCGGTTACGGTTCCATCAGTGTTATCAAGGTCTTCTCGAGGCTCAGGGATGACTATATCAGGTCATGCTCGGAGGAAGAACGTGCGGAATTGGGCTACAGGGTAACCGCTGACGGCAATGTTGCATACAGCCCCAAGGATCTTCCTGTGGCTCTCGACAAGTTCGATCAGTCACACTCGAAGAGCAAGTCCCAGACGAAGGGGACCGATACTTCTTCTTCCAAACAGGTGCTGTCTTTTGATATAGATCTCATCAATGCTATGAATGCCGATCCGCATCAGTCCGCAGGCAAGGCTAGGAGCGGGGATGCTCCGGAACAGTCGCGCAATGCCAAGATTCTCGCAGGCAAGCGTTCGCATGCGGCGAGCGAAGTAATAGTTGACGGTCTGGAAGGGGTCGCTACACATCTGTCTAACTGCTGTCATCCCGTATACGGCGACGAGATCGTTGGTTATGTTACGCAGGAGAACGGCGTCGGCATCCACAAGACAACATGCAACAACATCAAGAATATAATCAAGAACCGCAACAAGTCGCAGAAGGATGTCGAGAGATACCAGCGCCTCGTCAGCGCCAAGTGGCTCGAGAAGGCGCAGTTCGCCAGCTACGATGTCAGGCTCGTGGTCGTGTGCACGGACAGGCAGAAGCTCCTGCTCGATGTGCTCGATAAGATCAACGAAGAGAAGATCAACGTCAAGTCGCTCAAGACCGTTGTGGACAATCAGACAGCCAGGATATTCATTACCGTCAATGTCTCCGGCAAGGATCAGTACGACAGGCTCGTCGCAAGGATCCTGACCGTAAGGGATGTATCTGACGTTATCCGCGACTGATATTCCGCCCAAATCCGTCTCTTTCTGCGTTAGAATAAAGAATGGGAAACGAGGTGAGAATCATGAGAACAAGAGCACTTTCATTATTATTTTCCGTATCGCTGCTGCTTGGAATGTTCACGGTTCCGGTCAATGCTGACACTTCAGACAGCATTACACTGTCCGGAACATGCCATGTCCAGGATTATGGCGATACTGAAGGCAAGTGGGATGCATCCACGGGAACGCTTACACTCGGCACCAGAGGCGAGGCTAAGCGCGTCGAGGCCATTACCATCAACCTGACCAACAACACAGGTTATGACGGAACGCTCCAGTACCGCGTCCATGTTCAGGACATCGGCTGGCAGGACTACCGTGCGGCAGGCGAGATGGCCGGAACCTCAGGACAGGCAAAGCGTCTCGAAGGCATCGAAATGGTGCTTACCGGCGACCTCGCTGCTTACTACACGGTTGAATACGCAGTGCATATCGAAGACTACGGCGACGCACAGGGTTTCGTTGCGGACGGAGTCCTCGCCGGTACGACAGGCGAGTCCAAGAGGCTTGAGGAAGTCCGTGTAAGGATCGTTCCCCGCGGCACCGGTTCATCCATGTCAGTCAACTACAGAGTCCACAGACAGGACTACGGCTGGGAATCAACATGGGCCAAGGACGGTGCAGAGTCCGGTACTGTCGGACAGGCCAAGAGACTTGAAGGCATCGAGATCCACCTTACAGGCAACCAGTACAGCGGCAGCATCAAATACCACACTCATGTTCAGAACATAGGGTGGGAGACGACCTGGGCCAAAGACGGCGAGATGAGCGGCACCCAAGGTCTGGCATACAGGCTCGAAGGTATCGAGATCGAACTGACCGGTGAGGTCGCAGAACACTACGATGTCTACTACAGGGTCCATGCTCAGGATTACGGCTGGCTCGGCTGGGCAAAGAACGGTGAGATGAGCGGCACGTCAGGTCTTTCTAAGCGCCTCGAGGCTATCCAGATCGTTCTGGTCGCAAAGGGCGGCAGCGCTCCCGGCGATGTCGCAGGCGTTACTTCCAACCGCACCGAACCTAAGCTTACAAAGGAAGACGTTGCACCGTTCCTGGAAACTGACGGCAATCCGTTTGCACAGTGGTGCGTGGAGACATTCCCGAACGTCGGGACTGATGGATATGGCGATAACACCCTCATTGTTTCCAACAGCTGGCCGTATGTTTACGGCGGCTCAGGTCCTTCCGGATGTGACTGTTCGGGCTTCGTGGTGTTTGTAATGCGCGAATATTTCGGCAAGAGCGTATACCATGGCATGCACAAGCTGTCATTCGAGTACGGAACAGTGATTTCCTACGATCAGCTCCAGCCCGGTGACTGGCTCTGCGATTCTTCATACTATCACGGTTATGTCTACTTCTATGTTGGCAAGACCAACCGCGGAGAAGACGTGGTTCTGGTCGGAAGTACCGATGGCGAGACCGTGGTAACACCGAAGATCAAGATCATGGATATCCAGGGCTGGCTGTCCATTCCCGGTCACAGTCTGAAGAGGGTCTGATCCGATAATTTACAGTTAATTGATTCTGTATTAATTGACGAGGCAGCAATGCCTCGTCTATTTTATATTTATATTTATACGGACCGACTGCGTTTTACGGCAACTCTGACTGTTTAATAGCTGTAGCACACTTGATGGTGGAGGTGAATGCTATATGAGACGTTCAAGCCGCATTGTTTCCCTTGTACTTGCTGCGACCGTGACGGTATCGGCGCTTTCCGCGTGCAGCCTGTTCAGCAAAAAGGATGACGGTATCAACCGTTATGAGGTCACCATTCCGGAACCTACGGAAGCGGAACAGGTGGTAAATGTAACAGCCGCAGTCTCAGTCAGCTATTATCTGACGGCCAGGGCTTACCTCGACGAATTGCTGGCATATGACACCTCTGATATGAGTGAAGAGGAATTCGAGGAATTCTCGGCTTTGCTGGACAATGCGATCTATATGTTCGATTGTTCGGAAAAACTGTCTTACGAACTGACAGCAGCCGCTGAAGCCTGGGAAGCGGACAATGAGGATTTCTGGCAGGCTGCAGAGATGACGGAAATAAAGGATGAATCCCCGTCATTCAGCCTGGGAACTACCGTATATGCCGACAAGAGATCTCCTGCCGAACAGTGGGCTCAGGATATCGTGGATACCTACGATAAGGCTCCTGCGCTTCAGGGCCTCAAGACTCTTGCCGACCAGCTTGGAACAGACTCAAAGCATGCCTATGCGCAGCTCAAGCAGGCTCTGGCAATCCTTGAAGGTGCGGAGTATACCGAGATAGCGGACAAAGCCAATGCGGCCATTCAGGTGGCATCGACACTTAAGACAGCCGGTACGGCAGCTAGCCTGGTTATAGCGGTCTCCGCCGCTCCTGCGGCCGGAACTCTCGGTGCTGTCGTCAAGACCGGCGGCGTGGTATGCACGGGAATCAATACGATACTTGAAGTGGGCTCCACAGGATCGCTCATCTACCACAACGGTGAGGATAACGATCTTTCCATAGCTTTTGATAAGACCGAGGCACAGTTCGCTCCCATCGGACAGATCTTCTCCGTCATGGGTCTCGGTTATTCGATAAGAGACCTCGGCAAGACCGGGTATGACATACTCAATAACGGATTCAAATCCTTGAGCACCCAGGATATAGAAGATCTTATGGTCAATTCCTTCGGCGTGATTTCATATGCCACAACGGCGATCAACGATTATCTTAACGACGGCACCGTTCTTTCCGGCACATTTAAAGTAACCGACAAGGGCACCGTTTTTACCCTGATGGACACACTTACCGGCAAGTCAGACGAGGACAGGGAAAGGATCACGAAAATGCTGACCGAGGCGGGCCTCGATAAGAGTGATGTAAAGGACGCATTCGATGAGGATGAAGCTGATCCCCCGGACGGCAATATCCCGGAAGACATAGCAAACAAGATAATCGGGAACAACGAGCCGTTCACTTACGGCGGAGACTTTGATGTCGTTGAATTCTGGAAGGGGCTTGAAGGGCTTTTCGGCAACGAGGATCCTGTATGGATCGAAGAGACGGAAGTGACGGAGACGGGCGAGTCCGAAGTGCCCGAAGAAGAACCTTATGAAGAAGAGGAGCCGCCACCGTCCGAAATCGAGACCGAGACTGAGATCGCCGTCGATGAGGGCAATCTTCCGACCTGGATCAACGGTACTTATATGATCTACGAATCAGAGAGCGGCGCGGGGTTCAAGCTGGAAGTCATAAGCGACACCACTGTCCAGCAGACGCAGGTCAGTCTGGATACTGCCGAAGCGGGCAATGCCGTCGCGGCAGATTTCGGCACATATTACCGTGAGTATTTCGTGGATGAGCAGGGCAATGTCTTCCTGTATGAACCTTCTGAACCTATCTCCTGGGGCATACTGACAGAATCGCTGAAGATCCCGTACCAGACTGATACGTCGGTAACGATCCAGATAACCCAGAGTCCGTCTGAACTGACGGGAGCGGAAGACGGGTGGACCGTAACTTACTACAGAAGGGATCCCTGCTGACGGTTACACATCTCCGTAGTAAGTATCATCATCGTAAGGACTGACATAGCTTACATTGCAGATGATCATCGGCCTGCGGCTGGTTTTAGATGAGATAAAGTTCTTAAGCTGCTCCCTGAAGGCACGTTTCTCGACGAAGGCCTCGATGCTTCCGGCTTTGCTGCCGGCCTGTTTGAGGAGCGAATAGCACTTGTCTGAGATCGCGGAATGAACGGCCTCGATGCTCTCGTCTCCCTCGAAACATCCGATGGAGTTGATCGAAGGCATGCATGCGAGATCTCCCGTTGATTCATTAACGGTCAGCGCAATGGCGAGACATCCGTCTTCGCTCAGGTGGATCCTGTCGTTGAGCACACGGTCCTCGGCGTCCATTGTGCCTGAACCGTCGACGAGGACTGCGGAAGCGGGCACATGATCGGTTATCTTGGCGCTGTTCTTTCCGAGAGAGAGCACATCGCCGTTGCTCAGGATAAAGCAGTTCTCCTCGGGTATTCCGAGTGATACCGCCATCTCCTTGTGGAGATAGAGCATCCTGTATTCGCCGTGTACCGGTATGAAGTATCTGGGCTTGATCAGGTTGTGGAGCATCATGAGCTCCTTCTGATAAGCGTGACCTGATACATGGACGCTTGCCATCGACTGATAGATGACATGAGCGCCTTTCTTGTAAAGCTCATTGATGACTCTGTATATCGGCTTCTCGTTGCCCGGGATCGGGTCAGCCGAGATGATGACCGTATCGCCTTTCCTGATATCGACGGAGCGGTGCGAATCGAACGCCATTCTCGTAAGCGCGCTCATGGGTTCCGCCTGGCTACCTGTCGTCAGGATGACGATCTTGTTGTCGTCGTAATTATCGATGGAATCGATGTCTATCAGGGTGTTGGGCTTCATGTCGATGTAACCCAGTGAATTCGCGATCTTGAATACGGATACCATCGATCTTCCGGACAGGCATACATGTCTTCCGTAATGCTCTGCCGCGGAGATGATCTGCTGCATCCTGTGGATGTGGGAAGAGAATGTCGCAACGATGATCCTTCCGTCAGCTTTCCTGAATATCTGTTTGAATGACTCGCCGACCTGTTTCTCGGAAGGGGAGAAACCCTCGATCTCGATGTTGGTGCTCTCGCACATGAACATCAGCACGCCTTCCATTCCGAGTTCGCCGAACCTCTGAAGGTTGATCGTCTTGCCGTTGATGGGCGTAAAGTCGATCTTGAAATCGCCGGAGTGGACGATAGTCCCGACCGGAGTCTTCATCGCGATCGCATAGGCATCTGCGATACTGTGGTTGACTCTGATGAATTCTATATCGAAACTGTTCCCGAGCTTAACATGGTCACCGTTCTTGCACTTCTCCAGCCTGATGCCCTCGAGCGGGATGCGCGCCTCCTCAAGCTTGTGACGGACCAGCTCGATCGTGAGCGTGCCGCTGTATATCGGACACTTGAACTCTCTCAGGAAATAGGGGAGGGATCCGATATGGTCCTCATGTCCGTGCGTGAGCACGATACCCCTTAACTTGTCGATATTATTCCTCACATAAGAGAAATCCGGGATGACGCAGTCGATGCCGGGCATGTTGTCTTCAGGGAAGCTCATGCCGACATCTATTATGATCATGTCGTTCCCGTACTCGAAAACGGTCATGTTCTTTCCTATCTCGGACATGCCGCCCAGAGGTATTATCTTGATCTTCCTTGAATCGTCGTCCGGGCGTTTCCTTACGACCCGGTACTGCCGGTTGCTGCTTGGTTTCTTTGTTTTTCTCGGGTCTTTAAGGTTCTTTTTGGGTTCTATCTGTCTGTGTGTTACTTTGCCGCGTTGACCGGCGTTTTTGATCTGTGTCATGTCATGTCCTTTACTATCCTAGGTAGACAGTCCTGGTAGTGGTCGAGTATTGGCTCGTATCGTTGACGAAAATGTCGATCATGGCTCCTTTGACTCCGGAGCCCTTGTCCTGGACTGTATAGTATCCGTCTCCTCCGAGCGGATCGTTCTCAATGTAGATAACTGTTCCCAGCGGGTATACGGACAGGTCTGCGGCAACAGTCACGCCCTCGGTGCATGTCGCACCGGAGTATGTCTGAAGGCTGTAGGAACCGTCTCCGTTGTCCTGGGGCCCGTAGAATGTGATCTTGCACGATACACCCTGCGATGTATCGATAGATGCGGAAGTCTGCGCCGGTGCAGTCTCTTTGGGTGCCGGTGTGGCTGTGGCAGCCGGCTTGGGAGTAGGTGTCGGCGTAGGCGGCGTCTGCGTGGTAAGATCGGCACTGACGTAATTGCCGTTATAAGTCTTATACCATCCGTTGCTCGTTACGGCGATTACGTCGATCTGGTCACCGGGGTTGACCTGCTTGACTACGTCGTAATCCGTACCCGGGCCAGACCTTACGTTGAGCGCTGTCGTGGCATATACCGCGAGCTGAAGGTCGCTCTCCGTTACAGCCTCTGTAGTGGCTGCAGTGGTAGCCTCTGTGGTGGAAGCAGTAGTAGCGGCTGTGGTCGCAGATGTCGTGGCATTGGCGGCATCGTCTGCGGAATCGTCAGAGCTTGTATCCTCGATAACCTCGGTAACGTCGGATTCGGATACCGCCGCAGTCTCTGTCGTAGTCTCCTCGGTCTCGGAAGATGCTTCCGTGACAGGTTCCTGGACAGGCTCGGGTATGATCTCAGCGGCATCGGGTGCGGCTGCGAGGATTACCTCGGAACTGGAGCCTCCTTTAAGAAGGAGCCTGACAGAGAAGCCTGACATAACACAGACTGATATGACGGCGAGCGTCGTGACAGCCTTTATTATCTGTTCCCTGGTCGGGATAAGACCTTGCTTGATATCTTTAAACTGCAAAAGCATACCTCCGTATGTAAGCCCACATTTTCCAAATATATTATACCACATGCGGTTTTTGCACCGTTCCTGCGCGCTAAAACAAATTTTTGTAAAGCCGTTCCCTGCTTTTGTCAAGTGAAT
The DNA here is from genome assembly GCA_902789515.1 of Oscillospiraceae bacterium. Lineage (GTDB taxonomy): Bacteria > Bacillota > Clostridia > Saccharofermentanales > Saccharofermentanaceae > Saccharofermentans. The sequence goes on along the minus strand of CADAOK010000022.1, from coordinate 19,525 downwards.
GTCACACGCCTGCAAAGCATGACATATTACATGCGTCTATAATCTAATCATCAATTTCAAGTTGTTGTAATCCATGGGGGAGATCTATAAAGTGTCGCTTGGCAGTGTCAGAAAACCGTCTAAAAAAGCTGTGTACGGTACAACTGAACGTGACGTTGAGAAGAGAAGGAACCGCATCTACATTGTATGCGCCCTGATCCTCATTATTTGCGGCATTCTTGACGTACTTTTCCTCAAGAGCATACTCGGTCTTTAATTGCAAATCACCGCTTCTTCATTTATACTATTCTGCGACTTTATTATTTATTAGGAGCAGATCATCAGCTGATGCTTCGTGCGGGACTTATCCGCAAGGTTGCATCGGGAATATATTCGTTCATGCCTTTGGGCTACCGCACATACAGGAAGGTCGAAGCCGTCATCCGCGAGGAGATGGACAAGGCCGGCGCGCAGGAGCTCATCATGCCCGCACTTCTTCCGGCTGAGGTATATCAGGAATCCGGAAGATGGGAGAAGTTCGGTCCCGAGATGTTCCGTCTTTCAGACAGAGGCGGCAGGAGCTTCTGCTTAGGCCCCACACATGAGGAGCCTTTCACTGAGGCGGTAAGAGATACCATCAGCTCCTACAAGCAGCTCCCGGTAACCCTTTATCAGATCCAGCACAAGTACAGGGACGAGAAGAGACCAAGATTCGGAATCATGAGAGGAAGAGAGTTCGTCATGAAGGACGCATACTCTTTCGATACCGACGAGGAAGGTCTGGCTAAGTCCTATGACACGATGTATGCAGCTTACAGAGCGATCTTCGACAGGCTCGGCCTCGATTACACCGTAGTTGATGCAGACTCCGGCGCAATGGGCGGATCCGGTTCACAGGAATTCATGGTAAAGAGCGAAGTCGGCGAGGACGGCATCTGCTACTGCGATGAGTGCGGTTATGCCGCTAACGAGGAGAAGGCAGGATGTGTCACTCCCGCTCAGGACGATTCCGAGATGCTCGCAATCGAGAAGATCCACACACCTGACGTAAAGACTATAGATGATCTTGTCGGTTACATGCAGTGTGGCGCTGATAAGTTCGTTAAGACCATCCTTTACAACATCGACGGCAAGATCGTTGCAGCTATGTGCCGCGGCGACAGAGACATCAACGAGACAAAGCTCTCCAACCTCTACGACGCGACAGAGATGGATCTCGCATCCTTTGCAGACGTCGAGAGAGTAACAGGTGCGAAGGTAGGTTTCGCAGGTCCTGTCGGACTCAAGGAGAAGATCGACATAGTTGTCGATTCCGAAGTGTCCGTAATGAGGAATTTCGTGGTAGGTGCAGATGAGACTGACTACCACCTCAAGAACGTAAACATCGGAAGGGATTTCGAGGCTACGACGATCGCGGATATCAGGAATGCCGTAGAAGGCGACACCTGCGCGAAATGCGGCAAGGGCACACTCAAGATGGCAAGGGGCGTCGAAGTCGGACACATCTTCAAGCTCGGCACGAAATACTCCAAGGCGCTGAACTGCGTATACCTCGACAAGGACGGCAAGTCCAACCTCGTTGTAATGGGATGCTACGGTATCGGCGTAGGAAGAACGCTCGCTGCGATCATCGAGCAGCATCACGATGACAACGGCATCATCTGGCCTGCAGAGGTTGCACCTTACAAGGCTATCGTTGTTCCCACTAAGGTAAACGACGAAGAGAACATGAGCCTGGCAGAGAAGATCTACAAGGATCTTACGGATGCAGGCGTTGAAGTCCTGATAGATGACAGAAACGAGAGACCCGGCGTCAAGTTCAAGGACGCAGACCTCATCGGTATCCCGCTCCGCATCACTGTCGGCAGACGTGCAGGCGAGGGTATCGTGGAAGTTAAGAGAAGGGATTCTGATGAAGCGGCAGAGATGACTGCCGATGAAGCAGTTGCAGCTGCAAAGGAGATCTGATGATACTTAGCAAGCTCACATCCGCGGTGATAGCGGCAGTGCTCGGAATGACCGGCATTGGTGTAACGGATACAGTAAAAGCGGAATCGAAGGCAGCTCCTTCGGACGTGATCAAGTTCGAGCCGGCAGTATTCGACTCGTATCAGCTCACGACTTTCCGCGGGGACAAGATTACCGTGGGTGTGGACGGCAAGGATTTCTATGTCGACTGCGACTGCAGCAATGACATCATCGTGGAGCTGCGTGATGCCGAGTATTTCGACCTGATCACATCCGAGCAGTTCTTCGAAGGATCGTTCTCAATAGATTTTACAGGCGACATGGAAGAAGACACACTCTACATGATCAATGTCTCCTATGTGGTCGAGAACCTGATCGTAAACGCATACAGCAATTACGTCATTCTCTATAACGGAGAGATCGAGTTCTTCAAGACGCCCAATTACGATTACAACCTTGAGACCACCAAGGAGCTCTGGACGGACGAACAGTCGCTCCAGGAACTCCTCAAGCCTCAGAATGACGTTGAGTGCGATGATCCGATCGTTGCCAGCTACGCCAACGATGTCTGTTCGGGATGCAAAGACGACTGGGCAAAGGTGTTCAACATCTATACGTTCATTACCAACCAGATGCTCTATGACGACGTCCAGCTCGAAGATGACATCACGGTCTATCAGGACGGCGCGAAATGTCTCATCCGCCGCAGGATCGCCATATGCGAAGGCTTTGCCAACGTGTTCGTGGCAATGTGCAGAGCACAGGGTATCCCTGCAGCCGTGGAGTTCGGCGTCGGCTACTCTTCGTATGACGATATCGTCAGCATCGATGAACTCGAGTCTATAGATTCCGATCACGCATGGTGTGCAGTCTGTCTGGACGGGGAGTGGTACTATCTTGACCCGACTTTTGATATCGGCGGCTACTACGAAGGCGATTCGTGGGATGACGGATACACCGATGAGGTAACACCCGGATACGCATTCTATCTCCTGCCTCTCGAAGCGATCTCTTTCGACCACAAGATCCTCGATGCCGATACTATGCACAGCATCGAAGAGTCGGGTTCATGCGGAGACAATGCCACATATGAGATCACACGCGACGGAACTCTTACCATATACGGAAGCGGAGAGATCAAGCTTCCCGAAGGATGTAACTGCTTCAATAAGGTCGTTTTCGATCCTGATTCGAACATAACCTCGATCGGCGAGGAGTGTTTTATAGACTGTGACCTCATAACCACTGTCATACTGCCGCCGACTGTCACGAAGATCGACGAGGCCGCTTTCTATACATGTGAGGATCTTGAATATGTCTATATCCCCGAGGGGGTTACCTATATCGGGCAGGAGGCATTTGACTTCTGCGATGAGCTGTCATACATAAGGGTGCCGGATTCGTGCACCGAGATCGGCAGCTGGGCTTTTGACGACACAGGATGGCTCTATATCAGTATTCCTTCGGACCTTGAGGGTTTCAATGTGGGTTACTATGTAGATCCGATGTATATCGAAGTACGGTAACGGCGTGTCATACATAGAGTTCCGCAATGTATCCAAGGTTTACAAGACGGGGTCCGTCGAAGTGCGGGCTCTGGACGGATGCGAATTCTTTATCGAGAAGGGCGAACTCTGCGTCATAGTCGGACAGTCCGGTGCGGGCAAGACGACTCTGCTCAACATACTCGGAGGCATGGATAATCTTACGACCGGACAGGTGTTCCTTGACGGCAGGGAGATATCCGCCCTTCAGACAAAGGAACTCGCGAAGTTCAGAAGAGAGAATGTCGGGTTCGTATTCCAGTTCTATAACCTGATATCGAATCTTACGGCTTATGAGAATGTCGAGATGGCGGCGCAGCTCGTAAAGGATCCGATCGACTGCGACCTCCTCATGAATGAGGTGGGACTTGCCGACAGACGGAACAACTTCCCGGCACAACTCTCCGGCGGAGAGCAGCAGAGAGTCGCGATAGCGAGAGCGATCGCCAAGAACCCGAAGCTGCTCCTGTGCGACGAGCCTACCGGTGCGCTCGATTATCAGACGGGAAAGCAGATACTTCACATGCTCCAGCACCTGTCGACGGATAAGCACATGACGGTCGTCATCATTACCCACAATTCCGCGCTGACCGCGATGGCGGACAGGGTGATCAGGGTTAAGAACGGCAAGGTCATCAGCAATGTGATCAACTCAAGCCCGGTGAGCGTGGACAGCATAGAGTGGTAATCGGATGACTCCCTATTGGAAGACACTTCTGAGATCGATCAAAGGAAGCCTTCCGAGGTTCCTTGCGATCTTTGCGATCATATGTCTCGGCGTCGGGTTCTTCTCGGGACTGGCGGAGACGACTCCTTCTTTCTATAAGACTGCCGAAGAATATATCACCGAAACAAAGATGTATGACTTCAGGCTCCTGTCGACGATCGGTTTTGACGAAGATGATATAACCAGGATCGCAGCTGCATCGGGGGCGGATGTCTGTGAAGGTTCTGTCTTCTGCGATGCGGTCGTGTATCTGAGCAGTGAACAGGATGCTTACACGGTAAGATTCCAGTCTATAACTGAAGGGGTAAACGGTCTTACGCTTACTGCCGGCAGAATGCCTTCGGCCCCGAACGAGATATTGGGCGACGGCTTCATGATGGACGAAGGGGAAATAGGAACAGTCGTTACCATCGCTCCCGATAACAAATCGGGGACGATAGAGGAGATGTATCTTAAAGAGTACGTGATAGTCGGGCTTGCCAGGTCGCCGCTTTACATGAACTTCCAGCGCGGCACGACTGAGACGGGTACCGGCAAGCTGCAGTTTATCTTTTTTGCCGAAGAGGAAGGTTTCGATTTTGAGTATTATTCCGAGGTGTATCTGGGTTATGCGGGTGCACCGGTTCCGTATTCCGAAGAGTATGATGCCTGGGCGGAGACCAAGGAAAAGGAACTCGAACCTGTTCTGGATCAGATAATCCTGCAGAGGTTCAACGGACTTCTCGAAGACGGCTACAGCGAGGCTGACGACGCTGCGGAAGAATTTGCCGAAGAGAAGGCGGATGCGTGGGAAGAACTCGAAGATGCGCGCATCAAGCTGGAGGACGCCAAGGCCGAACTCGAGGACGGTCAGAAGGAATATGATGACGGTGTGGCCGAGTTGGACGATGCCTGGAAGCAGCTTCAGGATGCGAAGTCGGAACTTACCTCCAACAGCGTTCTCTTAGGCGCGGCAAAGAACAAACTTGATTCCGCAAAAGCTACCCTCGACAGCACCAAGCAGCAGTTGGATGATGCGGCGGCGCAGCTAGAAGAAGGCAAGCAGCAGCTGGAGCAGGCACAGGCGGATATCGATGCGGGACTTGCCCAGATGGGCATTACCGCTGACCAGCTCCCGGCTCAGACAGCAACGATCAATGCTTCCAAGGAGGCGGTTGAAGCCCAGATCCTGCAGCTCATGGAGAGTGAAGCGGCCGGCGCCGATGTCAGCGTCGAGATGAGCCAGGCCAATATCAATCTCGCACAGCTGGACGCAATGCTTGAAGCATGCAACACGTTGTCTGCGGGCATAGCGCAGGTCGAGGAACAGACTGCCGCTTACGAGGATGCCAAAGCGCAGTATGATGAGGGGCTCGAACAGTACAACGCAGGCTATGCGGAATACCAGACCGGTCTTGCGGAATACGAGGCGGGAATGGCGCTCTATAATGACGGTCTGGCCAAGTATAACGAAGGCCTCGCGGAATACAACGAAGGCAAGGCTGAGCTCGAAGAGGCAAAGCAGGAATTAGATGACGGCTGGCAGGAATACTACGACGGCCTTGCCGAGTACAACGACGGACTCGATGCATATAACTCGGAAGAGATGATCCAGGCTAAGCAGCAGATAGATAATGCCTATGTGATTCTGGAGAGTGTCAAGGACCCTGATACCTATGTGCTCGGAAGAGATACCAATATCGGCTATGTCTGCTTTGACAATGATGCCAAGATCGTGGACGGCGTGGCGACCGTGTTCCCGATATTCTTTTTCGCGATCGCGGCGCTGGTCTGCTCGACGACAATGAGCAGGATGGTCGCGGATGAGCGCGGTGTTATCGGAACGATGCGCGCGCTGGGTTATACGGAATTCGCGATCGTAATGAAATATGTTTTCTATTCAGGCCTGGCCGCAGTACTGGGATGTGTCCTGGGTTACCTCGGAGGAATAAAGCTGTTCCCGTGGGTCATCTGGGAAGTGTACAGGATGATGTACGGTTTCTCCGATATCTCATTCCGGAGCGAAGCGTTCATGTTCTTCATATCGCTTTTCGTCTCGCTCCTCTGCACGGTAGGGATTACGGTCTTCACATGCGTGTCTGAACTCGGCGGCATGCCTGCCGAACTGATCAGGCCAAAGGCGCCGCCTCCGGGCAAGAGGATACTCCTCGAGAGGATCGGGTTCATCTGGTCGAAAATGCGTTTCCTCCACAAGGTCTCTGCACGTAACGTTTTCCGTTTCAAGAGAAGGATGTTCATGATGATCGTCGGCATATCAGGTTGCACCGCGCTCCTCATTACGGCGTTCGGTCTTTACGATTCCATCTGCAATGTTGTAGGCGATCAGTACGACAACATACTCAAGTTCGATATAGACGTAACCTTTGATGACAGTGCTTCCGAAGAAGATATCCGCGGTGCGGCGCAGTGTGCCGATTCAAAGTACGGCATTGATTCCGTGTCGGGCATCATCATGGTCGAACGCGCCAAGAACGACGGCGGCGGATACATCAGAGATGTCAGCATGTTCATATCCGATGATGCTACGATGAACGACATCTTCGGTCTCCGCGATTACAAGACCGGTGAACTGATGCCCTGGCCTTCAGACGGCGAGGTGGCGGTAAGCTCCAAGATGGCAGAGAAGAATAACCTCAAGGTCGGCGATTCCATCAAGATCCTTGTGGGAGATGATGAGACTCCGGTGTACTTTAAGGTCGGCGAGATATTTACCAACTACACGTATCACTATGTCATGATGACGCCTGCGACTTTTACGGAAGCAACGGGGAAGACCTACCAGCCTAAGGAACTTCTCATCATGTTCGGAGATGATGTTACCGTATCGCCGTACGACTACGCAAACTACATCGCAGGCAAATACAATGTCACTACTTGGTCTGCGTCTGTAGACTCGCGCATCAGCTTCTCTAACACGATGGAGAGGATGAATTACATTATCGTTCTTGTCGTCTGTTGTGCTGCGGCGCTCGCTTTTATCGTGCTGTTCAACCTCAACAACATCAACATCACGGAGCGCGTCAGGGAGATCGCGACGCTCAAGGTCATGGGTTTCTACAGGAATGAGACCGGCGCTTATGTCACGCGTGAGAACTTCATACTGGTCTTCCTGGGTTACCTTGCCGGCATCCCGCTCGGCTTTGCGCTGCACAGATTTGTCATGGCACAGATTGAGATGGACATCGTAACTTACGACGTCAGGATCGCTCTGCCGAGTTTCTTCTATGCACTGGGACTTGTATTGCTGTTCTCGCTTATCGTCGACCTTATCATGCGCGGCAAGATCGAGAAGATCGACATGACAGAATCACTAAAAAGTATTGAATAACTAATACCGGAGATTAAGGCCTCTCCGAGCGGACTTCCGCACAAGCGAAGCGCGGAGGACTATGGCGAGGAGACGGGCTTAATCGATTAGCAAGTATTAAGTTCCGCTATTCATCCAAGTTGAGTGGTAGTTTTTACGGCGGTATTCTTCCGGAGTCATACCGGTTGTCTTCTTGAATACCTGGATAAAGTGGGACTGGGAAGAGAACCCCAGATAGTTCGCGATGGAGAGAGAGGACTCATCGAGGTGCCTCAGCATGCTGCATGCGACGTCGATCTTCTGATTCCTGATATAGCGGCTCAAAGTAATGCCCATCTCTTGTTTGAAGAGCTTGGACAGGTAGCTGGAGTTGAGCGAGAGCGCATCTGCGATCGATTCGACCGTGAGACTTTCCTGAACATGAGATCTGATATAGTCGATAGCCATTACGATGTGGCGGGATACGACCTTGTTCTTGCTCATCTCGTTCATCTTGCGGCAGTAGTGCCTGAGCAGATCCATCTGAAGCGCGACGATCTCATTGTCGGAGGTCGCGGCATCGATGAGTTCGATGTAGATGTCGCTCAGGGTATAAGCAACGGAGATCTCCATGCCTGCCTCAATGCAGAAACGGCTTACCAGAGCTGCCAGGATCGTGGCATGATACTTGCGGTTCTGGAGCTCGTTTGAACTCAGCCTTCCGAGCTTGATGGAATGGCCGAAACCCTTGAGGCGTTCTTCGAGAGCCTTCATGTTTCCGCTGGCAACTATCTCGTAGAAATTGATCTCTCTGTTGTAACTTTCCTGACGTGCGGTGGACTCGCCGTCATCCATTAACCTCTTGGTCAATTCCTTCTCTATGTTCATGTCTGCCTCCGCAAAACTCAATTCGATGGTAATTCTTACCAACGATTATATCGTTTTTTTGATATTTGGACAAAATGTTTGATAATGTTGGCTTTTTGCAAACAAAATCCTATATACTTGTTTTATTAAGTAATAATCATACGCAGGAGGATTCTCGAGATGGCATTTAAGGCACTTACCTCAAACGAAATTACAGCCAGTGAGATCAATAACATGAACCTGGTCAGAGAGCTTGCCGCAGAATGTGCGGTCCTTCTCGAGAATGACGGAACACTTCCTTTAAGAACTCCCGGAAAGATCGCTCTTTTCGGCAACGGCGCAAGGCATACCGTTAAGGGCGGAACCGGCTCCGGCGATGTCAATTCAAGGTATGTCGTATCCGTGTGCGAGGGCCTCGAGTCAGCAGGGTTTGAGATCGTATCGACGGGCTGGCTGGATAAATACGATGCACTGCTTGCAGCCCATACTGTAGAGTACAAGGCAAAGGTGGAAGCTTACGCCGCAGAGAAGAATGTAGCGCTTGCGAACGCGTATTTCGATGTACCCTTCGGCAATCCGCCTTTCCCGAGGATAGAGGAATCTGACTGTGACACATCCGCCGATACCGCCATCTATGTGCTCTCCAGGGATTCGGGCGAAGGCGCTGACCGTAAGCCCGAGGCAGGGGATTACTATCTCACTGAAGACGAGGAATACAACATCGATTTCGTCTGCGGACATTACAGCAAGGTCATTGTCCTTCTCAATGTCGGCGGCATCATCGACATGAATTATCTTAAGAGGGAGACCAGAATCGGTGCGATCCTTCTCATCTCACAGACCGGCAATAACGGCGGTCATGTCGCTGCGGACCTTATTACCGGCAAGGCTAATCCTTCCGGCAAGCTCTCGGATACCTGGGCGAGGAACTATGAGGACTACCCTTCGAGCGAAGATTTCATGAGCGGTGACGAGGACGACAAGTTCTACAGGGAAGGCATCTATGTCGGATACAGATATTTCGATTCTTTCGGTATAGCTCCGGTCTATGCATTCGGTTACGGCAAGTCTTATACGACATTCGATATGGCCGTCAGTTCCTGCGAACTTGCAGGCGACGTGTTCACGGTAAATGCGCAGGTTACCAACACCGGCGCGGAATTTGCCGGCAAGCAGGTCGTGCAGATCTACTACTCTGCACCTGAAGGCAGGATCGACAGGCCTTACCAGGAGCTTATCGCTTTCGCGAAAACAAGCCTCCTTGCTCCCGGCGAATCCGAGATGCTGAGCATTAAGTTCAGGGTGTCTTCCATGACATGCTACGATACCGCCACGACATCCAAGCTCCTCGAGGCCGGCGACTACATCATCAGGGCCGGTGTCAGCTCACGCGATAACAAGATCTGCGGAGTCGTAAGGGTCGCTGAGGATATCGCAGTCGAGAGGCTGAACAATCTGTTCCCCGACAGTCCCGAATACAGATTCAAGGATATGACCAATCCCGGAACGGGCAAAGAGAACCGTGCAAATCTCGACGGCAGACAGCTGGCCGAAGCTCCGGTATTCGAACTTGACAGCAGGATGGTGAGAAGGAAGACTGTCCGCTATTCCGGAGTCAAGGAGATTTATTCCGAGAACAGCAACAACGATGACTATACGATCAGAGGCGTCATCGGTCACCAGTGCGGACTGTCACAGCTTGTTGGCAAGCTCTCAGTCGAAGACATGGCAAACATCTGTGTCGGCACATACAGCGTCAATATCGAGAACGGAGTGGTCTTCTCCGCATCGACAAGAGTTCCGGGCGCGGCTTCCGAGACTACCGACAAGTACATCGTCTCGAGAGGCATTGATCCCATCATAATGGCAGACGGCCCTGCGGGACTCAGGCTCCAGCCGCACTTCAAGGCTTCACCCGAGACCGACGAAGAGGATGAGAAGCTCCTGCCCGGCGGTGAAGTATTTGGCATGGTGGATATCCCGTTCCCGGAAGACACACCCGAAGACAGCATCGATTACTATCAGTACTGCACATCCATCCCGATCGCGACCGCTCTGGCTCAGTCCTGGAATATGGATCTTATCGAGAAGCTCGGCCGCATGGTCGGAACCGAGATGGAACAGTTCGGTGTCGATCTCTGGCTCGCACCCGGAATGAACATACACAGGAACCCTCTCTGCGGAAGGAATTTCGAGTACTATTCCGAGGATCCGCTCCTTACGGGTCTTTGCGCTGCCGCTGATACGAAGGGAGTTCAGTCGGTCGAGAGCAAAGGTGTTACCATCAAGCATTTCTGCTGCAACAACTGTGAGAACAACAGGATGTTCAGCAATTCGCATGTATCCGAGAGGACTCTGCGCGATATGTATCTCAAGGGATTTGAAATCTGCGTGAAGGAGACTCAGCCGTTTGCTGTCATGGCTTCCTACAATCTCGTCAACGGCACCCACACCGCGAACAACTATGAACTGCTTACCAGCGTTCTCAGGGACGAGTGGGATTTCGAAGGCGTTGTAATGACCGACTGGTACTCATCTTTTACAGATGTTGATTTCCTCGGATACAACAAACCGATCTACAAATATCCGACTGCATCTTCACGTTTATGTGTATATGCGGGATGTGATCTTCAGATGCCGGGGTCACCTGCCAATGTAAGTGATATAATTGATGCCGTCAGAGACAACAAGATATCCAAGGCAGACCTTCAGGGATGCGTCATGAATATTCTCAGGCTCTGTATGAAATGCGTTTAAAGGAAGTAAAATCTTAAATGTACGAAGAATACGATTCTGCCACAATGCTCGCTCGCTATGACAGGGATGCGAACACTGTTAAGCTTGAATGGAAAAAGGAAGCTTCAGGCGACGATTACAGGACGCCGTTGATGCACACTGCCGAGCTCATCAGGAAGCACGGCTGTGCCACGATGATAATCGATGCCAAGGCTCTCGGAAAGATATCCGAAGCAGATAAGACCTGGACGGTCAAAGTCCTGGAACCCGCACTCAAGAAGTCGGGACTTGAAGAACTGATCTTTATCGGCAAAGATCACGAGGGCGGATCCAAGGGCAAGATAAGAACACGTTATGTCGATACCATGGAAGAGGCAGAGGCTCTCCTTAAGAAGGAGGTCCATACTTCCGCGGGGATCGAAGAGATGACAAGACAGCAGGCGATCGAATATCTCGGACTTCCGGCTGATGCCGACAATGCCGCGATCGACGATAAGTTCTACCAGCTCACCAAAAGATACCGCAAGTCGGATGACGAAGACGCTGAGCAGAAGCTCGCGGATCTGTCTGCCGTTTACAACATCGCGAGCGGAAGAAGAGACGAGGAGAAGGCGCGCGAGATAGAACACGATCAGGCGAAGAAGTATTTCGGAAAGACAAAAGAAGACTGGCAGACGTTCTTCGGCTATCACTGGATCAAGTTTGTGTTCGGCGCAGGTATTATCTTATTTATAATCAGCCTGATCAATTTCTTCTTTTCCGGCGGTACCTCTTGCACAGTTATCTCTTTCGGAAACTTCGGGCATAATTCGTACTACATGACATCTGCTCTCGAGTTGTACGGATACTCAAACCCCTATGTCGCTTCAGTTACATATGTGGTGCCGAATACCGAAGGCCAGGAGAACTCGGCTTATGCAAGCCAGACCCTCGCGGCATTCTTTTCCGCTGATCCGAACGTCATTGTTACGGACGAAATGACATACGTTTACTACTATTCGCAGTTCGCAGATCTCTCCAGTGTCTATGGGATCCTGCAGGACGAACTCCCGCAGGAGGTGTTCGACTCACTCACACCCGTTTACATGAGCGAGCTCGAAGCATACAACCTCACGAAAACATACTACGAGCAGATCTACGAGATGCAGGAATATGTGAGTGAAATCGATGAGTCGCAGTTGTCTGATGAGCCTGTGCTGATCGGCTTTGAGATCACGGATCCGGATATGATAGAGAAGCTCGGTTACGAGAACTACTGGGAGAAACAGCCCGATACGCTGGTCTTCGGAATCTACTCGAATACTTCCGACATGAAAGAAAGCGTAAAGGTGCTTACGACGATCCTGAAAGTGGCAGAATGAATCAGTCCGTCATAATCCGGTAAGGGCTTTAAGCCCAAGGACTTCATCTTTTGTGAGTTCTCTTAAGACACCGCAGTCAGCGGTGTCTTCTTTTATCGTTATATTGCCGAGTGATATGCGGCGGAGCGCGGTCACTTCCTTATTGAACTTCGCAAATATCCTTCTTACCTCATGAGTCTTGCCTTCCGTAAGGGTGATGTATGCCTTGCCGTCTGCTATGGGACTGACTGCTGAAGGCGAGAGCTTAACCGGGGTGTCCATATCAGTGAGAGTGACGCCGTCTGCGACCTCTTTGATCTCAGCTTCGGTCCACTCCGGACCGTCATAGTTAACAAGGTATATCTTTTTAATCTTATATTTGGGAGACTGCAGTCTGTGCGAAAGCGTGCCGTCATTGGTAATGACGAGGAGTCCTGTCGTGTGATAATCGAGCCTTCCGACCGGTGAGAGCTTTCGGCCCCTGAGATTGTCGGGGATGAATTCTCCGACGCATGCAAGGCGCGGATCTTCCATGGCCGTCAGCACTTCGTCGGGCTTGTCGAGCAGGAAGTAGAGATGCTCATCTGAACTTACCGGGTTGCCGTTACAGATCACTTCGTCTTCGGCAGATACCTGAAGATCGGCCTTTTTGGCCGTGATGCCGTTGACGCTGACAGCGCCGCCCGCAATGAGCGCGCGCACTTCGGATCTTGTTCCGAATCCTGAATTTGCCAGCATTTTGTCCAGTCTCATGAGATGATTATAAATCAATATGAGGTATAATTCTGCTATGGAAGATTTTGACCGCAAGTGGAGTGAATTCGAAGATAAGTGCAGAGCCTGCAATAACTGCGGGCTCCGTGCGGGTGCGCAGAACGTCGTCATCTACAGAGGCGGCAGGCATGCGCCGCTCATGATCGTCGGCGAGGCGCCCGGCGAGCAGGAGGACATCAAGGGCATACCTTTCTGCGGAAGGTCGGGCCAGCTCCTGCAAAACCTCCTGGGATCCTACGGTTTCGACGAGAAGGATTATCACATCTGCAACATCGCGAAATGCCGTCCGCCCCAGAACCGGCGTCCGACCCCGGAAGAGATCCATGCCTGCAAGCCGCTTTTGGCCGAGCAGTTCATGATGGTCCGCCCGAAGGTCATCCTTCTCTGCGGTTCGACTGCGTACGAAGGTTTCTTCGGCACCAAGCCCGTGATGCGCGATGTCCGCGGCAAGTTCATCGAGAAGAACGGCTACTACATCATGACCACATATCATCCGGCATTTGCCCTCCGCAACCCGAAGAACAAGATGCCTATCTATGAGGATATGGGCAAGGTAAGAGCCAAGCTCGAGGAGATAGGCGCACTTCCTCCGCTCGAACAATAAATATATTGATTTTGGTTTTTGCGTGTGGTATATTTGCCTAGTCGCAAAATACTGCCGAATGGTGTAACGGTAGCACATCGGCCTCTGACACCGCTAGTCAAGGTTCGAATCCTTGTTCGGCAGCCATCGACAGACCGCAGATCCTCCAAGGGTTTGCGGTTTTTTTATTCCTGAATGATCTATGTGGAAACCCGCTGTTTGATGAGGATGGCATTCTCGTCGGAATACTCGATCTCGGCTGAATACATCCTGCAGATATCGGAAAGGTCATGACCGGATCTTACGGCTGATTCGGCAATGAGCCTGACGCTCTCGGCGGCAAAGCCCCTATGTCCCATGTGGCGGTACAGGAAGTACTTGAGCAGGTTGCGGAAAGCCCGGGAGTTGCTGTCGATATATGCGTTGCGTGTATCTTGAGTTACGGGATCATCAGACAATGACTTGAGGAGCTCATCCCACTTTGGATCCAGGCATTCAAGCGTGAGATAGAATGCGGTCCTGTCTTTGCATCCGCAGTCTTCCGGATATAGCTGCTTTATATATTCAGATATATTTCCTTTATAAGCATCGACCTTGTCTATCCCGAAAAGCACTTCCCCGGAAGGCAAGAGAGCAAACGGCGCGGTATCGTTCAGTATCAGGTCACATGCCGCCTCACAGCACATCCCGATACCGAGATACTCCGTATCACCGATATAGTTTCTGAACCTCGGGTGGTCGGTGCAGATATCGCAGAGGATATCCTCGCCGTATTTCAGAATGAGATCGCAAAGCCCCGTCTTATTCAGGAAAGGGCAGCGCTCGTCTTCCCCCTGAAGGACAAAACCGGAATCTTTGATATGACACCTGATATCAGGATACTGTTCATACCTTCCCATCGAATCCTCATCGATATCTATCTCCCAGCCTTTGCAGCAGGAGTGGGCGCATCTGTCCGCGATGCACTTAAAAAGGTCATAGTAATGAGGTCTCAGAGTAGTCATAGAAGTATATTATCACAGCAGTACAATGTTATAATCTTGGAGTAGAAGCAGCTTTGTTCATGAGGTCTTGCCGGTGAGAAAGAAAGCCGTAGTCGCAGGCAATATATGCCTTGATATAACCCCCGGATTTAACGGTCAGAAGGCCGGAAAGATACAGGATGTCCTGAAGCCGGGAAGCCTGGTCAATGTCGGCGGTGCCGACATCCACACGGGCGGTGCCGCAGCGAATACCGGACTGGCAATGAAGATATTAGGTGCTGACGTAACTATCGTTGCCAAGACTGGCGACGATGAATTCGGCGGCATGATCCGTTCTATAACCGACAGATACGATGCATCATCCGGCCTTATCAGGAGCAGCGGGGATTCCACCTCTTATTCAGTGGTCCTTGCGGTCCCGGGGATAGACAGGATCTTCCTGCACAACACGGGTGCCAACGACTCTTTGGGGGCGGATGATATACCGGATGAGGTGCTGGCGGATGCCGCGCTGATGCATTTCGGGTACCCGCCGCTTATGAAGCGTATGTATGAGAATGGCGGCGAAGAGTTGGTAAAGCTTATGCAGAAGGCGAAGGCGGCCGGTGCTGCGACGAGCCTGGACATGGCGATGGTCGATCCCGGAACTGAAGCGGGCAGGCTCGACTGGGCAGATATTCTGTCGCGCACGATGCCCTATGTGGATATTTTCGTGCCGAGCGTGGAAGAGATAATGTTCATGCTGGATCGCGGAGAATATGACCGGCTTAGGGCGGAGAACCCGGACAAGGATCTTACGGAAGTTATAGATATCGAAGAGCATGTCAGACCTTTGGCGGGGAAGTGTATGGACATGGGGGCGAAGATCGTCCTCATCAAGTGCGGCGCGCCGGGTATGTACTATCAGACGGCAGGCGCAGACGAACTTGCCACGATAAGCCCGAGGCTCGGAATGGACATAACGGCATGGGAAGACAGGCAGGGGTTTGAACGGAGCTTCAGTCCATCGAAGATCGTATCCGGCACGGGTGCGGGCGACACGAGCATAGCAGCTTTCCTGACATCGATGCTGAGCGGTAAGTCCGTCGAAGAGTGCGTGAAGTATGCCGCCGCCACGGGTGCCTGCTGCGTCGAAGCCTGCGATGCCCTGAGCGGACTGATGAGTTTTGAGGAAATAGATGATAGAATATCATCCGGATGGAATAGAAACTGACAGGGGATAGGGAAATGAAAGAACAGTTTAAGATAGCGAACACCGGTCCGTCATTTGGCGGCTTCGCTTTTTTTATCTCAGCATTGGTATTCGGTTGCGGAGCGGTCGGCTCGATGGGATTCATGGAGGAAGCGCCGGCTCTTGCGGGAACGCTTTGCTTCACATGCGTTCTCCTGTTCTTTGCCGCACCGCTCGGGATAATGGCCGGACTCAAGATGACGGTCGATTATGACGGCAAATATGTCCGGACAAAAAACCTCTTCGGCAAAGGCGAGGTCAATCTGGACCATATAGAGACCGTAAGCTATCACTTCGAGAACGCCGGTTACAAGGATACCGGCGGATATATCTTTGTTGAACTCGAGCCGTTTAAGACTTATGAGGATGAGGATATAACCACTCTGTTGGATCATGTGTCCAATGATCAGATGGATGACCTGATAAAAGGCGATCATTCAGAAGTTGCACTGCTGATGATGTACGATGACATTATCGCCAGATATCCGGACAAGGCTGAGAAGAAAGACAAAAAGCAGGATGCAGAATCGTGAACACATCCTGATGTTATAATGATTCCATTCGAAGTATTACGAAGATGAGGGTTGCTGATATGAAAAACAAGATAATTGCCATGTTGATGGCTTCGGCTGTGATCATGCTGTCTGCGTGCAGTGCGGCACAGGAGCCGGCTGAGGCAGAAGCTTCCGAGGAAGAGACCACGACAGTTGAAGAATCGGAAACTGAAGAGACCACAGAGACTACTGCCGCCGCTACGGAAACTGAGACTGAAGAGACAACGGATATGAACCTGCCGTGGGCAGAGAGGAACGGTATAGTTTTCGAGTCTCTGCAGGGTATCGAACTGCCTGCTTCAGATACCATCTATCAGGACGGAGAGGTAATAGAGGAAGTTGTTTTCGCGGACAATCCGGCCGTTTATAAGATTACGGGTATTACAGTGAGCGAGCCCGACGAGGATGGCAATGTTGTTTATACGCTTGACTATACTATTGAGCACACACTGGATGTAACCATTCCGTATGATGTGGCGGACAGTTTCTCCGGAAGCACTTATTATATGCAGCTTATCTGTGTGTATGACTATTACACCGGTACTGTTCTCGCAGGCACGGGAACATATATCCTCAGGGACGATCCTGTTGTTGCAACCGTTGAATATGACGGCAACGTATATGAGATCACTACTTCTGTAACCGAGTTTTCCGACGAGTGCCTGTCCAATGACTGGTGGGATATCGATGACAACACTTGGGAATGTGAGAAACAGTATGCCATGACATGGCAGCTTACGATCACGGCACCCGCTGATTATGACGGGCTGATCCTCGGAATCTTCGATCAGGATTATGACGACGAAGAAGATGAGGAAGAGATCAATTGGGAAGACTGGCTGACTTATGATTTCGGCGAGTTCGACGAAGATGATAACGAGGCTTACCATTTCACACTTGTAAAAGATCTTATCTGATATATGCAGACAGTATTTGAATCAGCCAAGAGAAGGACTCCCTATACGATGGAAGAGGAACTCGAGTTCATCAGGAACCAGAAGCTGATGCAGCCGTACACCTACTCGATGATCGAGAAGGCGACAGGCGAGTTCATCGGCAATACGGGATTCATGAACGTTAAGGACGGCGAGGCAGAGCTCGGCATCGTAATAACGTATGCGAAGCAGAACGCGGGTTTTGGTGAAGAGGCCATTAACAGTCTGATCAATTATGGCTGGAATAATCTTCCGATCAACCGCGTATATCTTGAAGTGTACATCGATAATGACAGGGCGATCCATCTCTATGAGAAGTGCGGGTTCACTGAATTCAAGAGGACCGATAAGGACATCTTCATGGAGATCATATCTCCTGCAAGGGAGGGCTGAGTCATGCCGCACAGTTCGGGTGGCGGATCTCACGGAGGCGGAACCCACGGCGGAGGATCTCACGGAGGACGTTCCGGCAACCACATATCGCATCACTATTTTCCCGGAGCGAGAAGATACAGGAAGCACCGTCCGGGACATCCTGATGAATACATCTATGCCAGCAGCAAGCCTCAGAAGATGGGATTGTTTCCTATTATTCTGCTGGCCGTGTTCGGAGGCATCTTTGGATTCGGAACATTCGATTCAATAAAGAACGACATCCCGCATAAGCTCGATCCCGTATACGTTACGCCCGGCACACACATCGAAGACAACATCGGCGTTATAGATAACGAAGATGACTTGGAAGAAGCACTCGAAGAATTCGAAGACGTTACCGGTATCTGCCCGATCGTCTATACGGTCTATGATGAGGACTGGCAGGATGGTTATACGGATCTCGAGAGCTATGCTTTTGACGTGTATGTGGACAACTACGATGACGAGCAGCATTTCGTGATCGTGTATTCGATCCCCGAAGACCAGATCGCTGACTTCAACTCCGGCGATCTTGAGGTCCCGGATTTTTCCTGGGAAGCGATACAGGGCGATGAGACGGATCCTATCCTGACGGCGGGCATGTTCAGGCGATTCTCCAAGCTGTTCCACAACAGCCTCGAAAACGGTGACCACCCGGGCAGTGCTCTGACAGGCGCGTTTGGAACCATAACAAAAAGCGCGGATGATACGCTTGGAATCAAGTCACCCATGTCGATCATATCCCTGATAATGAAATGCGCGCCGCTGTTGATAGTCATCGTTTTCTTCGGGTTCGCGTTCTATGTTGTCATCAGGCAGTTCATCCGAGACCGTGATGCCGAATACGAGGAAGTCCCCATGACCCCGGAAGCTGAACAGGCTTCGTTTGCCAACACCGGCACGTTCGCTACGGCCGAGCAGGCTGAAACTGCCCGCAAGGTGACAAAAGTGGCGGCTCCAATAATCCTCATAATATCGATCGTATTCATCCTGCCTTTCGTACTGATCGGCGTAATGCTCCTCATCGCAGGCATTGGAATGATGAGCATCGAAGGATCCGACGGGGCCTTTTTGACAGGTTTTGCAGTGATCTGGATCCTGCTCTCAGGCTTTGCTTTCGCCGCGTGCCTGATAGCCTTCTTCAAGCTGAAAAAGAAGAATGAAGCCCGGGATTACGACGATGATTACAGGCCGGCTTCAAAGTCGGATTATGACGACGACTGGGACAGGTCAAGCCGTTACGACGACTACGAGTAAGCCGGGCGGCTGCCAAAAGTGCTGCCATTCCCGCGTTTTCGGTAGCCAAAAAGGTAGAATTACCCCCTAAGCTGCCAAATGTGCTACCATATTCCCGATTTTTGCCACAACAAAGGTGGCACAGACCCCTGTGCTTGGGTAGAATAGCACCAACAAAGGAAAACACTTATGCGCAAGTTCACGGTTACGGCACAGCAGAGCGGAAAACATGTGGTGAAGGCTTCGAAGGAGGCCTTTCCCATGCTTGAGTCTGCGGAACTGTTCCACGCGCTCAAGCGCAAGGATATAAGAGTTGACGGGAAGAAGATCTCGCAGGACATTCCGGTAAAGGAAGGCCAGGAGGTAGA
>CADAOK010000021.1 GCA_902789515.1 Oscillospiraceae bacterium | reverse complement strand
GGTCTGCACGCCAAAGGTTGCGACAAGCGGCATCAGGACAGGTGTTATCTTATCACCGACTCCGCCCGTGCTGTGCTTATCGACAGGGATACCGTCCAGGTATGACAGGTCGTTCTGTTTGCCTGAATCTGCCATCTCCATGGTAAGAGTGGTCATCTCCCTCTCGTCCATGCCGTTAAGAACAATGGCCATCAGCAGCGCGGATATCTGATAATCCGGAATGCTTCCGTCAGTAACGCCTTTGACGAAAAAGCTTATCTGCTCGTCTGTAAGAGCTCTGCCATAACGTTTATCCAGAATGATCTCAAGTATATTCACGGTAAGCTGCCCCTTTACTTTAATAATAAAAGAATAACATTAAATTCCGAATGAACACCTGTTTTTATGCTAATATATCTAAATCAATATCATACGGAGGTAGAGATGTCTCTTGCGGGCGCGTTGCGGTAAAGCACCTCAAGGCTATATCCAAGCTGTCAGGTCTTGAGCTCAAAGGAGTTGTGGATACCAACCCCGATTCCGCCAAAAGACTCCTTTCTTCCGTAAAAGGTTTTGCAGATGTTCCCCTTTTCGCCGATTACAGGGAAGCCATTGATACGGTGAAGCCTGACATAACGGCGGTAACGGTTCCTTCGGGTCTCCACTTTCAGATTGCCGAATATGCAATGAACCACGGAAGCAATCTGCTTCTTGAGAAACCAATGACAATGTCCAATACAGAAGCCAGGAAGATCTATGACCTGTCAGACAGCACCGGCAGGAAGATCGCCATGGGACACATATACAGATATCTTCCCATCGTTAATATCCTGAGGCAGGATATCGCGAAAGGCAAATTCGGCAAGGTTACCCACGGCACCATAAACGTCCGTTGGGGCCACGGAGACGACTATTATGACAGCGCGGCGTGGAGAGGCACCTGGGCAAGCGACGGCGGAGCTCTTATGAATCAGACCGTTCATGCCATTGATCTTCTCGTCTGGCTTATGGGTTCTGAACCTGTTGAAGCGCAAGCCATGCTGGCAAAGCGCCTGAGGAAGATGGATGCCGAAGACCTTGGTATGGCCACACTGCGGCTCGAGAATGGTGCTCTCGCAGCTGTTGAAGGAACCACTGCGACGTTCCCTTCCAAGCATATGGCCGAATTCACTGTCTTCTGCGAGAAAGGCATGATAACTATGGGACTCGATTCCGATATCCCGCATATTGCCGTGTATTCGCTCAAAGATAACGGCAAGACCAAAAAGCTCAACGGTTACTACATCAGAAAGCAGTTCAAGGAAGGCGGTCTGTTCTCATACAAGTGCGCTCTCAATCCACATATGGGCATCTACAAAGATCTCAGGGACTCCATCACAGAAAACAGGCAGCCGATAGCCGATGCCTACGCCGGTTTCTCATCTGTTGATACAATGCTCGGCATATATAAATCCGCCAAAGAAAACCGCCCTGTATCGCTGCCGCTGACGGAGAGTTTCTCAACTTCTGACATGCAGGGCTTTTTTGACTAAAAAAACCTGTTGACACATAAAAGTACGATGGTTATAATGATTTCCGTTGCTTGACGCACCTCTAGCTCAGATGGTAGAGCAACTGACTCTTAATCAGTGGGCCCAGGGTTCGAGTCCCTGGAGGTGCACCAAAGATAAACCCTTGAGAGATCCTCTCAAGGGTTTTTCTTTAATCTATCCCGTTATCAGCGTCTGTCAGATCTGAGGATTTGTAACTTCCGGCTTCTTGGGAAGCGGATATTTGGGAGCAATATACTTGTCTGTCTTGGACTGTCTGATAATAGTAACGAACAGGCAGATATATGTTCCGATGATCACAACGACAAAGGCCAGAAGGAACAGCAGGAGCTGAATGATGAGTTCTGTCTCATAACCGCCGGATGCTCCGTCGAGTGCTTCTGCGAGCGGTACGACTGAGAAGCAGATGGTATCATAGAGTCCGTGGATAAGTGCAGTTATAAGTAATCCAAGGAATATGTTTTTTCTCTTGCCCTTCTTATCGCCCTTGTTCATGCATATCCTTGCCTTCGTGTAGAACACGCCCATCAGAACACCGTACATAAAGTGTCCCGGGAAGCAGCATACAGCTCTCATTATTGCCGTTACCAGAGATCCTGAACCGAATACATAGATAAGGTTCTCGATAAGCGCGAATGTAAGCGCTGAAGTTGTGCAATAGACGATGCCGTCAAATTTGCAGTTAAACTCGGGGCTGTTCCATGTGGGAATCCTTGCTCCGAGGAATTTAAACAGCTCCTCAGCAGGACCGATGATCAGGAAACAATAAACAGCGATGAAAAGAAGGTTTGACATGTCCTCACCCGAGACAGCCGTCATGACAGCCTGCATTACACCCTCAACGATTATGGTTGCGATGATGAACGGTATCTCCATCAAAATGATCTTGATAAGGATCTTCTTCGACTCCTTCTCCTTCTTATCCAGCTTCCTTGTCATGATGAAAAGGATAATAGCCGGAACAATTGCAATGACAAAAAGAATAATCGGTACGATCATATTTTTCCTCTCCGTAATATTGATATGATGATATGATAGTATTTATTTGCTACTATGTCAATACTATATACATTCAATTCTTCAAAATTCATGATAATTCTGTGCTTTTTATCCGTATTCCAATGGTTTTCGCTTGGCTTAAAGAGCGGTATAATTCAACTGATTTCGGGAAGAGGTATTATGAATTATTGGATCATTCTGGGTGCAGGCGCACTTATCTCCTATGTTTTAACATTTCTTTTCATAGCTAAGAGACCTTTTGAGAAGAGTCTTCTTGGTCATGACCGCGGACGCAAGTTCGCTGAGGGTGCTGAGGTCAACATAGGAAAACCTACCGGTACCGGACTGTATTTCACCATAGCGTTCGCCCTGGCTTCTATGGCCTGCGTATATCTTTATTCTTTTGAACCCGGTGTCATCTTCGGAATCGGCGTAACTTTCCTTGCAATGATTACCGGTCTTCTTGACGACCGTTCAAAGAAAGCCTGGAATGAATATATCAAAGGCGGGCTGGATTTCGGACTGTCGCTTCTAGGCGCAGTCATATGTCTCTTCTTCTCTTTTGGCGGTTATACTACACTTGGCATAAACAGTATGCCCGTATTCCTGAATCCTGTAGTATTTTATATTCTTGCGGTCATCCTTTTCGTGGTATCGATAAATGCCACCAACGCAACAGACGGTATAGACGGTCTGTCCGGGAGCCTTACAATACTTACGATAATCACGCTTGCAGTGACAGCTTACTTTAACGGTACGCTGTCATCAAACGGTATGACCATAGGTGTTGTTATGATATGCTGTGTGGCGGCATATCTGATCTTCAACTTCTTCCCGAGCAAAGTCCTTATGGGGGATGCCGGTTCCAGAGCTATCGGTTTCTTTATCGCATTTTATGCTATATATCTCAGGATCCCTTTTGCATATCTGATCGTCGGTCTGCCCTTCCTTGCTGACGGAGGCATCTCGATCCTTAAGATCACTGTCGGCAGACTGACCAAGAAGAAGATAATCCTCTTCAAAAATATAAGAACTCCTCTTCACGAGGAGCTCAAAAAGAACCGTGGGTTCAGTGTGCCGAAGGTCTGGAGGACTATTGTGGTCGCAGCTGCCGTTATAGATGTTCTCTATCTTGCCGCTGTCATCATCATGCACAGGATTTGATCATTCTTCTTTATCTTCTGTTCCGCCGTTATCCTCAGGTTTGCTGTCTTTATTCTCTCCGAGGAACTCGCTGAAATCATCGAATGTCTGATCATCTGTTGCGATAGATGTTTCGTCATGTTTCTCTTCAGGCTCTGCCGCATCCTCTTTGCCGTTCTGTTCAGCTTCTTTCTGTTTCTCGGCAAGATACTTCTCCTGCTCTCTGTCGATCCTTGCACGTTCGCGAGCCTCTTCAAGGAGCTGCTGCTGGAGTTTTCTTCTGTCTTCCCTTGCCTTATTCTTAGCATCGATCTCAGCCTGCTGTGCCTCTTCCTCAGCAATCTGGGCTTCCATCTTCTTGCGATCTTCCTCATTCATCTTGCTCGCATTCTCACGGCGGAGATTATTAAGAGACTCCGGAGCTTTTACCGCATGGCTCTTGATTGCATCCATACGTTTGCGGCTCTCTGCTGCCTGCTTCTCTTCGTCAGCAGCAACCTTATCGCCCATGTTCTGAAGATTAGCAAGTTCTTCAGCGGAAACCGCATCGGTAACACCCTGAATGCTGCCGCTTATCTTGAATGTCTTGATCTCAAAGTCTTCAACGCCGGAAGCAGAATAATCTGATGCTGCGTCCTTGATCGTCTTCATATCCGGTATCTCGACACCGGGAAGTATCTCATACTTTTTCTCGTCTGCCATTTGCCCTCCTCTTACCCTGCTCTTGACAGGATAAACATAACAACACCCAATACTGCCAAAAGCAATCCGATGCAGAATACTGCAACAGACAGCTTGCTGACACCTGTTTTTCCTTGTATCTCTTTCTCTTCCACGTTAGCATCCGCTTCAGCTGCCGGTTCTGTTTTTGCCGGAGCCTCAGGTTCAGGCACGGAGGAAGTCTCTTCGGTCTTCTTGTGCGTGATTATCTCCTGAGCCTTAACGAGTTCAGGCTTGATCTGCAAAGACAGTTCTTTAAAGCTGTCATCTGAGTCGCCGAACTTATCCGCAGTGCTCTCAAGCGCGCCCGCATCCGGAGCATCGGTCCCCTCGAAATACAATATTCCTATACTGGCGTCATCACTTACATTGCTGCCGCCTACGATATACTTCTCGACAGTCTCCTTAAGAGCCGCCTCTCCGGCTTCCCTTCCTTCGCTGAATGTCTCGGCAAGCTTTACGACTACAGGCTTTACCAGTCCTGCATCCTCGTTGTATACACTGTCCTGGACACCGTCAGTCATCAGAGCGATCGCATGACAGTCATCGACCGTAGTCTTGATGAAACGCATATAGTTGTCAGCGTGAGCTGCAGTAACAAAGTAAGTCTTTCCTTCCCTGTCGTTCTGCGGCATCGTAAAAGGCGATACGCCTGAAGGAGATATCCTGGCGATCAGTCCGTCTCCGATATGTCCGATCATGAGTCTTCTGTCTTTGACAGCCGCAAACAGAAGCGTGCACGAGAGCCTGTCGATCACATCGAGATCGCGCTCATCCATGATCTTCGAGAACTCGACGCGGAGCTTGGCCATAAGATAACCTCTTACCGCCGCCTCTCTGTTCTCCTGATACAGTGCATCGAAATGATCACACAAAACGGAAGCTATTGTATCAACGGCACACTTTGAACCGAATCTTGCATCGGTATACTGTTTGCCGCCTGCACCGTCAGCAATGCAGACTACAGACACGCCGTTGCGGGAGACCGCGCAGGAAGCATCCTCACACGGTGTACCACGGCTGACGTGCTTATTGCCAATAGTTGTAAAACAGCCAACGGTTATTCCACTGTACATTATTCGTCATCCTCATCAAGGAATTTCATAAAGTCGTCAACACCGACTGAATCACCCTGAGGTTCTGTATTGATGTTATAGAGAATATCGTCGCTCTTGCCGGAAGATACGATTGAAGAAGATGAAGAACCGAGGAACTCGAAGAGCTTGCCAAAATCGGCAGAAGATACCGATATGGGTTCTTTCCTCTTGACCGAGAGTCTCTTGAGAATATCGAGATCAGCACCTGAACCGACACCGATATTGAATACTACGAGCTTGTCTTCAGATTCAAGTTCGTTGCATGCCTTGATCGCAAGCTCCATATTCTGCATTGCATTCGGGCCTTGAGGAGCACCGTCGGTAATGACTACAAGCCAGGGCTGATAGTACTTGATGCCCATCTCCTTATAGCCTTCCTTACGTGTGTTAAGAAGCTCAAGAGCCGTGAGGATCCCTTCACCGATAGGCGTAAGCGTCGTTGATGCCTTGATCTCGGGGACACCCTTCTCCTTCGAGATCTTACCGAACGGCATGACGATCTCGACCTTCGCACCGAAAGTGATGATAGCAATATCCGTGGAATTCCTGGTATCATCATTATTCTTGATGGAAGCCATGAAATTCTGCAGTCCCATATTAAGAAGCTTGATTGGATTGCCCATCATTGAACCTGATGAATCAAGTGCAAAACAGATCGGTAACCTTCTCTTCGTGCTGCTTCCAAAATCGGAAGCGCTGAAAATTGAATCTGCCATTTAAAATCCTCCCGGATACAGTATTAGTAATTTGTCTTAAGAGAACAATCCGCGGAAGCCGCCGCCCTTTTTACCGTCAGAATCCTGATCAGGTGTCTTACCGCCGTTGGCAGCGAGTGTCGGATCTCCTATATTGCGCGGAACATATCTGCCGCTCGGAGCATTGTTGAAGACCTTCTTCTCGAATACAGGTTTCTTGACGGGCTCCTCTTCCTTGTCGTCAAGTACATCCGGCTTAATATCATCAGCCAGACCGGTATATGCCTTCTGATTATACGGAGATTCAGGGAAAAGCTTGTATGCCTCAGAATCACCCAGCTTCATATTGATGATATCGTCTCTGTACGACGATACGGCATCATACCACTGAACAGCTTCATAGCGCGTTCCGTTACGGAATGTCTGATAGAGCATGGTGCGAAGTCTGGCAGGAAGCTTTCTCCATATATAGTTATATCCGCCAACAGGTATATGTTCCTCATCAGAATCATCCAGAGTGTAAGGGAAATTCCTTTCCAGTATCTCTTCTTTGAGGGTCTCGGCACCATTCCTGGTCGCATAGGGATGCAGACCGCAGAACAATATGGAGAACACAAGCATAGCTATAGAATAATCCTCATCGCACAGACCGCGTACGAAACCGGAGAAATCATTGCCCCACAGTCTCGGATCAGTAAACTCCTCTGTGCCTACAGGACAAGGAAGATTACCGACCTGAACGCTGTCCATATCAATAAGGTAAACCTTCTTCGGCGAAGCGATAAGAGCATTCTTGAGCTGTATATCACCCGCAACAACATCATGCAGATGCAGATAGAGGTACTTCTCGATAAGAGAGATCAAAGTATCAACAACATCAAGTCTTGTCCAATCCGGAAACTGCTCAAGTATAGCATCAGGTCCGTCGAAAACACTTCCCAAAGTGGTTCCCTTTCCGAGAGGCATCGTATAGCCGACAGGTATCTTGTTGAAATAAAGAAGAGTCCTCGGAAGACAGAAACCTGAACTTCTGATTCCCAGATCGGCAAGCTTCTGAAGCTTGGCCCATCTAAGAGGGGTAATCATGGCCCTGTGATATATCTTGGCAACAAGAGATTTGTTATCGGTGGTAAACACCATGCCTTCAGCTCCGCTGCTTATACGCTTGATCAACTCATATGATTCAGCCTGATCTGCGCTTGCGACTTTGTCACCGACACTGGCAAAAGCATATTCATCAAGGAAAGAATTATTAAGAGCCAGCTTGCTGACATCAGGAAGAGGATATTCTTCCGTCATCTGAACGATTGAATCAAAAAACTTAAGTTCCTTCTTTGTCAGTATCGCGATCTTGCCGCTAAACTCAGGTCTCTTCTCATAGAGACGCTTGGTAAAGATACCGTTCCTTGTTGTAAGGATACAAGCATTTTCCACTGAAGACAGAGCCTCAAGGAAAGCCACTGTCTCGATCTCGTTTACAAGGTGAAGTTTCTTGTCGGGAAGAAGATATGCGCAGAAAGTCTTCATTGCATCGACCGCCTTACCGCTCTTGGGATCGGCCTGACGCATAACACAATAATGAAGCATCTTGAAAGTCTTGCTTACATATACTTCCATTCCGTTCTTTGTGATCACACTAAGAAGTTCGTCAAAGACCCGCGTTCCGCCGGTCTCGAACATAACGGAATAGTCAAATATCAAAGACTTGTATTCGGAAAGCCCCTCAAACATACTGCTCCCACACACTCTTTATTTTTCCCAAATAAATAATATATTAAATATGAACTTCAGGCAACGAATTTGTTGAGAATATGGCAATTTTGTTATATGCGTTTATAAACTTACGATTTGATAATCCAAATTTGGAAAATAAACGATTTTATATAAAGTTTACTTGATTCCTACGAGCTTCATAAGATACTTGGCATTGGATTCCCTGCTGATTCCGGGAGCAAGGATATAATCGAAAGTAATGCCGGTATCTGTATACTTCTCAGAGAAATGGTAGTAACGCACATTGCTGAAGTTCTTAACGGTGTTGTCCACCATAGCATAATCATGAGTGGTCATCATTCCGCAGATATAATCCCTGGACAGATTGTGAAGTACGGTCAGTGCGCCCTCGGTCCTGTCATCAGAGTTCGTTCCTCTGAAGATCTCATCTATGAGGAACAGCATGGGCTTCCCGTCTTCCGCTCCGTCAATGATCTTGGATATCCTGGTAAGTTCGGCCTTGAAGGTGCTTATGTTTTCTTCCAGGCTGTCGACGATCCTCATCGAGGACATGATGCGCATCCTTCCGATCGTAAGTGATGTGCACGGCACCGGAGCACCCATATAAGCCAGTATCGCACAGACACCGACAGTTCTTATGTGCGTCGTCTTACCTGACATGTTGGAACCTGTGATTATAGCAATATCGGAATCGATCTCGACAGAATTAGCCACGGCAGTCTCATGAGACAGGAGCGGATGAACGATATTCTCACCCTTGAAATACGCATTATCTGCTCCTTCATCAGATTCAACAAAGACCGGGAATTCGCTCTGATCTGCAGCGATACCTACCTGGGCAGCGCACATCAGGGATTCAATGCCGGCAATGCCGTCGATCTGTACCCTGAGGCTGGGACCGTATATATCGGCCCATCTGCCCATAAGATAAGAAACGAGATAATCCAGCGGAAATATCAGATTAAGAAGCAGGGCGAAGATCGGCTGACTCCTCAGCTGAGCGAAGAACAGAGCTATAGACAGATTGTGCAGGGATTCAGAAGCCGTATATCTTCTGACATTGCCCTTGACATAACTGACAAGCAGAGGGGCTTTGAGATCTGCTTTCTCCAGCTCGACAAACAGTTTCCAGATAGTGCTTACCTGCCTGGGCATCTCCCCTGCCGCTTTGAGATATTCCGAATTTAGTTTAAGACCGATGATCCAAACCAGGAAATCAATTATAAGAGCAGCAGCTATGGAAGCACCGGTAAACTCTCTGAAGAATATGATGCATACGACAGGTATTATCCAGAAGCAGACAGAGAACAATGCAAGAGCTATGGAAAGCTTACCGAGAGGCTTGCCGTTATCGGCAAAACTCAATAGTGCCTTGGGACTCTTAGTCATCTTTCCCAGTGCAGCTATCGCCTGATAGGACTCCATGAATTCAACTCTTGTAAGAAGCTCTGCCACAGCTTCTTCGCGAAGCTTTATATCACCCACAGTCAGATCGGAGACCGGGCTGTACAGGAGTTCATCCGCAAACGCCTTTCTTCCGAACTGAGTCTCGGATACGTTGTATAACGAGAATAGGGATTTCTTGCCAAAGAGATCCAGATCCATACAGTAATCATGATCGGGGTTGAAGAATTCATTTCCGCAGAACCATTCAACCGCATCCTCGATCTCTTCCCGTCTCTTAAGACCATATGATGCAATCTCACGGAGAGTCTGGAAATCCCCCTTGATCCTGGCAATGTATCTCTGATTGACAAGATACAGACTCTCCAGATACTCCTGCCTGTCCCTGACTCCGTCATGTATATAACATAGAAGGAAAAATGCAAATAGAAAAGCTCCTCCCGCCAGTGTCATCACTCCCTGTGAAGCTATCATACCGAATACCAGAGAGAATATACTGATGATAAACGAAATAAAACGCAGGATGCTCAGAATCAGGCTCTTACGGCTGGTATCGCGAATCTCTCCGGATATCTCTTCCGCACGTTTCTCAAAATATGCCAGATCAGACTTCATTTCTTGGTCTTAGGCGAAGCCTTCTTGGAAGTTGTCTTTGATGTTGAGGATTTGGCTGAAGCCTTAGTAGCCGCAGACTTTTCCGCAGGCTTTTTTGCAGCACTCTTTGTGCCGGAAGCCTTCTTCGCAGCAGTCTTGGAAGATGTGGTTGTTGTCTTCTTGGAAGCAGCTGTCTTGGCCGTCGAAGTCTTCTTAGCCGCAGTCTTCTTTGCGGTGGTCTTCTTCTTTGTGGAAGAAACACGCTTGGGAATACAGAAATCAAGGACATCACCGACATTGTCATGTATCGTAAGCAATGCCTTAAGATCCATATATGTGGAACTCTTATTGATGATCACGATCCTGTCATGCTTCAGGAATTGCGCAAATGTCGCAGCAGGATACACGGTAAGTGATGTGCCTGCAATGATCATGAGATCGCACTTCTTGACAGCTTTGATCGCATCATCGACGTTCTTATGCTCAAGATTCTCTTCGTAAAGAACGATATCCGGACGGACGATGCCGCCGCACTTATCACACTTGGGAACACCATCCTGTGCGACAACATATTCCGTATCGAACTTCTTTCCACAGTCCATGCAGTAATTCCTGAAGACAGAACCGTGAAGCTCGATAACGCATTTGCTGCCGGCTTCCTGGTGAAGATTATCGATATTCTGAGTGATGATCGCCTTAAGCTTGCCCTGCTTCTCGAGCCTTACAAGAGCCTTATGAGCTTTGTTTGGCTTGGCATCGGGATAGATCAGCTTGCGCTTATAGAAATCATAGAATATCTCCGTGTGTTCCATAAAGAAATCATGTGCAATGATATCTATAGGACGGTACTTGGTCCCGCTCTCGGAATTATAGATACCAGAACCGCTGCGGAAATCAGGTATACCGCTTTCAGTGGATACTCCGGCGCCGCCTAAGAACACGATATTATTCGATCCGGCGATCAATTCCTTAAGTTGTTTGAGCTTGTCCTCTCTGACGCTGCCCAGTCTGTCTATACGGGTTTCCAAGTCTTCACCTCATTAATGATGGTCTATAAGATCGTCAAGATCAAAGTGTCCGTCACCGTCGTGATCGAAACCGTCGAGATCGCCATGGCCGAATGCTCCGGAAGCGCCGAACATCTCTTTGCCTGTAACGCGCTTCTCGTCACGGCGCTGCTCAACGAGCGTGCTTATAGCCTTGGAGATTCTCTCCGGCTGCTTGATGCTCTTTATCTCAAGTGTCGGTGTGGACTTATCTGCCGTACTGAGAACTATGGTTCCAACGCCAAAGATCTTCTGACCGAATGACTGCTTCAGAGTTATATCCAGAATCCTGTAAAGAAGAATCTCTTCACGCTTGATGTTGAACAGGCCCGTCTTAAGATAGAACTTGGATTTGCTGAAACTGTATATCGTAAATGATATCGGAAGGCCAATATATCTCTTCCTGTCCTGCCAGATAATATCCTCTTCTTCAGTAAGAGCAGTAAGCTTATCGATTTTCGGCATTTTATCGTCCTCCCACAAATGTCATATATATCTTACATTAAAGATTATTTTACAGCATAAATTGACGAATAATGAAACGAAATTTTAATAATAGGCTCTGTTATGTGCTCTTCCTCGCAGGATCCAGTATCGCTTCAGCATCAAGTATCCTGGAATAATCGTAAGTAACCAGCGTGTTTGCACTGATGATAGCCCTGTCGAAATAAAGATAGTTGTCACCATACGTATAATAGGGTTTCGAGCCAATGCCAAAGAATATCCTGAAGCCGAGATCCTTAAGATACACCGCCTCATCATCTGTTCCATATATGTAGTTTCCGCCTGGATAAACTATCATATGCACTTCGCCGAGAAGCGGTCCGATCTGTTCAAGCCACTTCTCCGTATCCGCCTGGATCTCTTCCATCGTGCAGGCTCTGGCGTTGGGAAGATACCCATAAGTACAGGAAGCAAACTGCCATCCCTCATCCTTAAGAGCATCAGCGATCTTTATAACCGTCTCCTGATTAGCCGCAATCTCCTCAGGAGTGGGATCGATAGAGGGAATATTCTGGGTTGCAAGTGCCGCATTTCTGTCATCGACCTCATCCTCGCTTATGACATATCCGAACACAGCCTCATAGCCGCTGATGGATATGATCCCCTTTGCACCGTCATAAGTAAAATCAGGATTCTCTTCAACGAACTGGTCAAGGATACCTATGCATTCAGCGGTCCTGCTTACTACGACCTCTTCATCTCCATACTCATTGATCGTTACATACTGACCGCAAACCTGACCGCTGTCGTTCAGAACAAGCTGCCTGCAGGTTCCGTAGCCGTATGCAGTCGCACTGTAGGTAAGGTTTTCGATGACGATGATCAAGGGCTTCTTACCCACTGGCACAGTGAGATTGCGTTCGAGAAGGTATGTGGAATCACGCATGTCGATAAGGTTCTCCGGATTGACCAGACAGTACCCTCCGTCATACAACTGCTGCAGCATAGTCTCGAACTCTCCGCAGGTCAGATACAATCCGCTGTCATTGCTGGCAAAACCCTCGGCGAAAGCAGTATCAGGGTCAGCTATGAGCGATCTCACGCACAGCACTTCGATCTGGCCGAAATACTCGTATGTTTCAGTAGTATTCCCAGTTGCCGTAAGAAGGTCTGATTTGATCCTCTCATCATCCGGGAAGATTACCGCAAGGTCAGACAGCAGGACTTCGGCAGAATAGAATTTGAATGTCTCGAGCATATGCTCACACTCGTTTATCATCGGCTCATACATTATGTCCTTGATCTCTTCTATCCTGTTTATCGAGTAATCATAGACAAAACCCTCGTAGTTATCAGCGACATCCTGATAACTCTTGACCGCAGTTATGTAATCACCTTTATTGAATGATTCTTCCGCAGTCTGCACCTCGCCGGTCGCAGTCTCGATACTGTCAAGTTCTCTAAGCAGAGGGCCGGAAGTCGCCGCGAGATTTCCTATAGGCTCGAGCTGATCGAAAACAAACATAACATCCGGTTTCTCGGTATTGCCCAGCAGAAACTGCACGCACAGCTCGTTAAGCCATTTATAAACGACCGAGGATGTAAGTTCTTCCATGGAATCCAGGAATTCGACATCGGAAGCAACCGGAACATATCTTTCCAGAAGGATCTTATTGCACAAAGCATCCGTTCTCTCTGAAACGATGGCCTCCATTTCCGCCAGCATCTGCGTCTGGGCAGTAAACTTGTCCGCGTCTTCAGGAGATGCCGACAAGAC
Source organism: Oscillospiraceae bacterium (assembly GCA_902789515.1). Taxonomy (GTDB): domain Bacteria; phylum Bacillota; class Clostridia; order Saccharofermentanales; family Saccharofermentanaceae; genus Saccharofermentans. The sequence continues at coordinate 14,782 of CADAOK010000021.1, read as the reverse complement.
CTCATCCTGAACACTTCTGTAGATCTCAAGGGCTTCCTTATAGTTTCCGCTGTCCAAAGCAGCCTGGAAATTCGGGATAGTCATATTTGCATAAGTATTGGTCCTTCCGACTATCGCGAAAACGATAAACGCCGCAGCAACAGCCACAGCGCATATTATCGCAGCCGTAAGGTAGAACTTATCGGCCTTCTTCTCACCTTCATCTCTGATCTTGTATTCCCTGGAGAATGTTATCAACTCAGATCATCGAAGCTGATCTGCTTCGCCTCCAGAGACTTCTCCCTGATGTAGTATCCGATGGCAGGAACTTTACGTATCCTGTAATACTCAGGATCAGTAACAGCCACTTCTTCAAGCCTTGCCAGACTCTTAAGCACGGATCCCTTTTTGGATACTAGAAGCTGTACACCCTGTGTCGTTCTCGTTGTCTTAAGCGGGATAAGTGACGCTTTGAATACTGCGGCCTTATCAAGACTGTTGGTTACTATCAGGTCGGGATCCTCATCCTCATCAAGAAGTATGAATCCTACCGGCTTGCTGCCGTCAAAATAAGCTTTAAGCAGTTTCTTACGGTTCTGTTTGGTCTCATAAGTATTGATTGGGAACCTTGCAGCCTTGCCGTTCTCAAATGCGATGAAGAGTATTCCCTTGTAATCCTGCGTAGCTATCATGAACAAAGGTGTCTCATCCTGATCCATACCAAGCACGCTTCTCAGGAAGTGACCGAGATCACCCGGCTTCGTGTCGGCAAAATCGTATACATGCGACTTATAGAGATTGCACTTATCGGTAAATATGAGCAGATCGGACCTGTTCTCGGTCTCAAAGCCCATGAATATCTCATCATCTTCCTTGGTCTTGAGCTCACCGGCATTGCGAAGGGAGTTCATAGTATGCTTCTTGAGATAACCGTGACGGGTAAGCATAAGATGCAGCGTATAGTCCGGGATGACTGCAGCAGCTTCGAAAACCGGTGCTTCTTCCGCTACGATGAGCTCGGTCTTCCTGGGTTTGCCGTGCTTGGACGCAACTTCTCTCAAAGCCTTGACGATAAGAGTGTTGATCCTTCTCGGGCTTCCGAGGATATCTTCGGTGTCGGCAATATCTTCCTTTAGCTTATCCCTGTCAGATATGCGGTTAACGATATACTGCTTATTGATATTGCGGAGTTTGATCTCAGCAACATACTCGGCCTGTTCCTTATCGATGTCGAATCCGTTCATGAGGTTGGGAATGACATCTTCTTCGAGCTCGGTGTTGCGGATGATCTTGATGGCCTTGTCGATATCAAGAAGGATCTGCGCAAGACCGTCGAGCAGATGGAGCTTCTTCTTCATCCTTGCCAGATCAAAACTCAGTTCTCTCGAAATGCACTGCCTTCTCCAATCCAGCCATTCGTCGAGGATCTGGGGAACGCTTAATACTCTCGGGTTTCCGTTGATAAGAATGTTGAAATTGCAGGAGAAAGTATCCTGGAGCTTTGTGAACCTGAAAAGCTTAGCCATAAGCGCTTCATGGTCAGTTCCCCTCTTGCAGTCAATGGTGATCTTGAGACCGTCAAGGTCTGTCTCGTCTCTTATATCTGAGATCTCCTTTGCCTTGCCGGATTTAACCAGGTCAGCAATATTATCGATGATAGCCTCTACGCTGGTGGAATACGGTATCTCAGTAATCTCGATAAGATTATGTTTGCTGTCGACCGTGTATCTCGCCCTTACGGAGAATGTGCCTTTGCCCGTCTCATAGATCTGTCTCATCTGGTCCTTGTCGTAAAGGATCAGTCCGCCACCGGAAAAATCAGGTGCGGGCATGATATCGAGAAGGTCAACCGACTTATCCTTAAGATAAGCTTCAGTCGCGGCACACACTTCATTGAGGTTGAAAGAACAGATATTTGAAGCCATACCGACTGCGATACCCTGATTGGCATTAACGAGGACCGCAGGGAAAGTCGTAGGCAGCAATGACGGTTCCTTAAGGGTTCCGTCATAGTTATCCACCATATCCACCGCATCGTGGTCTATCCCCTTGAAGATCTCCTCACAAATCTTCTCAAGCCTGACCTCTGTATATCGGGGAGCTGCGCACTGCATGTCACGCGAATACTGCTTACCGAAGTTACCCTTTGAATCGACATACGGATGCAAAAGAGCTCCGTTGCCACGGGTCATTCTTACCATAGTGTCATATATGGCAGCATCTCCGTGGGGATTGAGCTTCATGGTCTGTCCCACGACATTTGCTGACTTTGTACGGTTGCCGTTAAGCAGACCCATCTTATACATGGTATACAGCAGTTTCCTGTGGGAAGGTTTGAATCCGTCGATCTCAGGTATTGCTCGTGATACGATTACGCTCATCGCGTAAGGCATGTAGTTTGTCTCAAGCGTCTCGGTGATCGGCTGGAGGATCGGCTCCATATCAGCAGCCTTGGAATCCGTCAGCCGTGCCTTCAGCGAGTTGCTGTTATTTTCAGGTTCTTTCTTCTTTCTAGCCATTTATACACTTCTCCGTTTTATCCGATATCAAGCATATCAAGATACAGGTGTCCGTCCTGTTCGATATGCAGTTTTCTTCCGGCGAGATTATCGCCCAGAAGAAGATCGAAAACATCAGACATCTTCTTCGCATCCTCAGAACACACCTTAATAAGCCTTCTGGACTTGGGATTCATCGTTGTCTGCCACATCATCTCAGGTTCGTTCTCACCGAGACCTTTTGATCTCTGGATGGTGCAGAGCTTTGGATCGAGACCGGACAGGATCTCCGTCTTCTCTTTCTCGTTAAACGCGAAATACGTCTTCTCCTCGGCATTCTTGCCCTTTGTCCTGTAAGTTATCTCGAACAGAGGCGATTCAGCGATATAGACATAGCCCTTCTCGATAAGAGTAGGAGTAAGTCTGTACAGCATTGCCAGGATAAGTGTTCTGATCTGGAATCCGTCGACATCCGCATCGGTGCAGATTATTATCTTGTTCCATCTGAGGTTCTCGAGGTTAAATGCGGAAAGATCCTTGTTATGCTTATTCGAGATCTCGACTCCGCATCCTAAGACCTTAAGAAGATCGGTAATGATGTCACTCTTGAAGATGGTTGCGTAGTCAGCCTTGAGACAATTCAGGATCTTACCTCTTACAGGCATAACAGCCTGGAATTCAGCATCTCTTCCGAGCTTTACGGAGCCCAAAGCCGAATCACCCTCAACGATGTAGAGTTCCCTCTTATCAACATCTCTGGTCCTGCAGTCAACGAATTTCTTGATCCTGTTATTGATATCAAGCGAACCCATGAGCTTCTTTTTGATATTGACTCTGGTCTTCTCGGCATTCTCTCTTGAACGCTTATTGACCAGTATCTGATCGACGACCTTATCGCCGGAATCCTTGTTCTCGGTAAACCAGACTTCAAGATTATCCTTTATAAGCTGAGTCATGAAGTCCTGGATGAACTTGTTGTTGATAGCCTTCTTCGTCTGGTTCTCATATGATGTCTGCGTCGAGAATGTATTTGTAACGAGTATGAGCGAATCTGCAATATCCTGGAAGATGATCTTAGACTCATTGGCCTTGTACTTGTCGCGAAGCTTGATCTGACGGTCAACTTCGGATACAAAAGCAGATTTGACAGCCTTATCCGGAGATCCGCCGTGTTCAAGGAAACTCGAGTTGTGGAAATACTCGAGGGAATTGATGTTGTTATTGAAGCAGAAAGCAACCTCTGCCTTAACCTTATACTCGTCTCTGTCAGCCTTGTCGCGTCCCTTGCCCTCACCCGAGAAGCAGAAAGAATCAGTAAGACCTCTCATATCGGAAAGTTCATCGACATAACCCTTGATGCCTTCAGGATAGCTGTAATGGAACTCTTCACCGGACTCGGAATCCTTGAGTATGAACTCAATGCCACTGTTGATAACGGACTGGCGCTTGATTATCTCCTTGAATGTCTCAAGCGGTATGACCGTCTCAGTAAAGACCTCGGAGTCAGGTCTCCAGCGCTGAACTGTACCGGTTCTCTTGAATCTGTAGGGTTCAGTCTGCAGTTCGGTTACAGGGTTGCCCTTCTTAAATGACATCGAATACTTGGTCTTGTCACGGAAAACAGTAACATCAAAGAATTCGGAAGCATACTGTGTAGCGCATGCACCAAGGCCGTTAAGACCAAGTGAGAACTCGTAGTCACCCGAAGTATTGTTGTTATACTTTCCGCCTGCGTAAAGTTCACAATAGACAAGTTCCCAGTTGAAACGCTGTTCCTTGGTATTGTAATCGAGCGGAATGCCTCTTCCGTAGTCCTCTACTTCAATTGTTCCGTCTGCAAAACGCGTGATAAATATCTGGCTGCCGTAGCCTTCCCTTGCTTCGTCGATCGAATTGGAAAGGATCTCAAAGAACGAATGGATGCAGCCTTCAAGATTGTCCGATCCGAATATAACGGCCGGACGCAGCCTGACTCTGTCAGCACCCTTGAGCATCTGTATGCTCTCATTGCCGTATTCAGCTTTTACTGCCATATCTGACTCCTATTTCTTATTTACAGATAAAATTATAGCATAAGGTTTGAAAATCAATGTCCCATTTCAAGTGCATAAAAAAACGCGCCGAAAGGGTAAAAATCCTTATCAGACGCGGTCTTTGTAATGGTGAGCCATGGGGGACTCGAACCTCCGACCCACAGCTTAGAAGGCTGTTGCTCTATCCAGCTGAGCTAATGACCCTGGCGTGGTCAGCTTGGAAGGCTGAAGTTCTACCATTGAACTACACTCGCAAGTAATCGGCGCCTGAATCACTTCAAGCGCCTTGATATATTACACTAACACAATTAAATTATCAACAACTATTTTAAGACTTAATATCAAGCCGAAGGAGCCGTTGATGTAAGGTAATTTCCGGAGATATAGAAACCGTCTGAGGTCTTATACCAATCGTTGTCAGTTCTTGCTACTACGGTAACTGCCTGTCCCTTGGAAAGAGTGCCTGCTTTTGTATATTTCGGATCCGGACCGGTCCTTACGTTGAGATAGCCTGTATCGGAAATATTGTATACATACAGAACCGTCTCAGATTCAAGAGCTGTCTCATTCCAGGTAATGGGCTCTGTATTCGAGAGAGGTCCCGTGTATTCCGTAAGTGTGGTTGTAGCTTCGGTCGTTGTGGTAATCGAACTGATGGCAGCTGATGCATCACTTGCTTCAAGGCTTTCCTGAGGCTTATTGCCGCCGCATGCCGCCAAACTGAATCCGAATACAGCTGTAAGCATGACTGCTGTAAGTCTGAGCGTAAAGGTCTTCCTGTTCACCTATTATCACCTCCGCTGGTTTTCTTATTATATTTTTACCATTATCGCATAACTTTGCAAAATATAATATTGGGATTTCGTTACAAGGGATCCGAGAGCAGATAGTATGCTTCGTGGTCCCTGTATTCCCCGTTAATATGCATATATGAGATCCTCTTCCCCTCATATTTGAAACCAAGCCGGTTTACCAGATTAATTGACGGTTGGTTCCCGGGAAGGATAAAAGCTTCTATCCGGTGCATTTTGTATTCCTTAAACATGAACTCGCATCCGGCTCCCAGGGCTTCAGTCATGTAACCTTTCGAAGTGTAATCCTTATCAAGGTGGTATCCGGTCGCACAGCTCATCATGCCGCCATAAGCCAGATTAAAGAATGATACCCTGCCGATGATCTGATCAGAATCCTTGAGCGTGATCCAAAGAGGAACTATATTTCCGTCCTTGAAAGCCATGGCATCATACTCAAGATACCCCTTCTGCATCCGGTCTGTGAAATATTCGTCATCATGCGTCTGCGAGAACTGCTTATGGAACTCCCTGTTGCGTCTCAGATAATCACCAACACGGTATGCTTCACTCTTTTTAAGTACGGATAGTCTGAGTCTGTCAGTCTTGAGAGACAGCAATGTGCATCTGGGCCTTGCGGTATCGATATCGTAGGACATGATCATCTAAGCCCTGTTCCGTGTTTCTTGTGTATATCCTGCTTCATCAGATACATCCTGTCGTCCGCTCTCCTGAAGACGGTATTATAATCCGGATCCTCACCGGCATGGAACTCAGAAGCTCCGAACGAGATAGAGATGTTGTTAATATTGTTCGGATTGCTGTCCAATCGCTTAAGGTGTTCAGTGAAGTCTGATATGAGTTTCTGTCTCACTTTGAAATCACGACCGGTAAGAATAACGACGAACTCATCACCGCCTGTCCTGAACACGGAACTTAACGGGAAGTGTTCGCAGATTATCTGGGCCGCCTTTGTGATCGCATCATCGCCGGCATTGTGACCGTATTTATCATTGATAACCTTGAGATAGTTAAGATCACACATGACCACGGCAAACCTTGCAACACCGTCTTTGATCTGCTCATCCAGACTCTCAACGGTACTGTTATAAGCTGACTTGTTCTTGACCTTGGTCATCTGATCAACATAAGCCTTTGACTCCATATCGACCGTGTAATTCTTGAGGCTGTTTATCACGGCTCTGATACTCCTTGTCAGATCCGCAATCTCATCATCGGATTTGATCTCCGGCAGATTAACCCTGAAATCACCGTTCGCGATCCTGTTGGAAGCATCGGTCAGTTCTTTCAATGATCCTGTAATCTTATTCGCATAGTAATAAGTAACGCCGATCATCATAATGCTCAGGATCACGGCAAATGCAACAAGCCATCTCAGAAGAACAATCTTTGATGCAAACACCTCGGAACATTCCGCACAGACTACGAGCTTCATTCCGTTCTCTAGAGTATCGAAGGCCATAACACTGTCTTTGCCTTCATGGTTCAGTCTGATAACGATATCGTCAGTTTTTGACAGTGACATCTTATCCGCATTCTCAGTAATATCATCAACAATATCTCCGTGGATGTTACCGCTGTCATCCAGATAATCCTTATGGAAATGGACTGTTCCGTCCTTACTCTTAAGGAATGCTTCTCCTCCTGCGACATTAAAACCGCTTGCATAGTTAATAAGCGCTTCCATTCCCATATCGACACCGGCTACTCCAACCAGGACATTATCCTTATAAACAGGAACTACATAAGAGATGACCACTGCATCGCACGCAGGACAATAATAAGGATCTATCCACATTGCTTCGCGGTTCTCAAGCGGATGATAGAACCATCCGACCTCATTCATATTACCTTCCGAGAAAGCCAGCACATCGGTTACTTCGGATTCTTCAAACATTCCGGCATAATTCCTGCAGTATAAGAACCCCTGCGTTCCGTCACCTACTATCTCGGGATTAAATGTCATATAACACGAAATGATATAAGGATCATTACCGGCAGAAGATACAAAGAACTCTTCAAATCCTTTTTGGAGGTCATTCCTCATACCAATATCCGCAATGTCCTGAGCAGAGCCCAGATTCTCAGTGATATATGTATCAACACCGGTTACAAGGTCTTCCGCCCTGTAAAGCTGATTGTCAATCTCCGCCGAGTATTTCTGGGCAGAATTGTTAAGAGTTTGGGCAGCTTCAGCTGCCAGGATATTGCCCAGAACCAAATAGCAAACACCGCCAAGTGTTGCGAACATGACAACTACCATTACGAGAATGAAAGCTACCGCTTTGAGTTTTATTGAAAGTCTGTGCTTATTGATTCCCAAATATCCGTTCCCCATTTCTGATACTAATATGTTACCGCTTATAATGTTTTGATACAACAAACAAAAATCCCGGACAGTAATGATCACTGTCCGGGATATGGGTTTTATGGTGGCTCGCTGGGGTGGTAGGATTTGAACCTGCGATGCGGGAGTCAAAGACCCGTGCCTTACCCCTTGGCTACACCCCAGTGTAAAGGAGCATAAGCGCCGGAAAAATAAAATGGGGTGGGATATGGGATTCGAACCCATGATATCTAGTGCCACAAACTAGCGCTCTAACCAACTGAACTAATCCCACCATGCTTTTCCGGCGCCTTGAAATTATATAGTTTGCTCAATTTTAAGTCAAGACATATTATCTGCCCGGTGGTAAAATACATAGGATTTATATAGAAAGCGGTAATTATTCAATGGAAGAAAGTTCTTACATAACAATCCCCGCAGGTTTCAAAGCGAACGGTGTTGCCGCGGGAATGAAGTGTTCAGACAGGGCAAATATCAATCCTGACACGCCCAAAAACGCATATCTGGATGTCGGACTTATCGTATCGGATACACCCTGCAATGTCGCAGGCGTTTACACATCCAACCTCGTCAAAGGTCATTCCCTCGTCCGTTCGATCAACATTATCGAGAGCGGCAGGAAAGTCAGAGGAATCATTGTTAACAGTAAAAACGCCAATGCAGCTGTTGGAAGCATCGGAATCGAAGATGCTGATAAGATTGCTGCCAGCGTGGCCAAAGAACTGGGCTGCACTGCAGACGAGATACTTACCGCTTCAACCGGAGTCATCGGAACAAGGCTTCCTTTGGATCTCATTACTGATGCGGTTCCGGGACTTGTAAGCGGTCTTTCGGCATCCGAGGAATCGGCCCATAACAGTGAATATGCCATGATGACCACAGATACTGTTCCCAAGGAAGTATCTGCGGAGATCACTTTAGCTGAAGATAAGACCGTAAGGATTGCAGGCCAGGCCAAGGGATCCGGTATGATCCACCCTAACCTTGCGACCATGATAGGCATTTTCACAACCGATGCCGATATCGAACCTGCTCTGCTCAAGAGCATGCTTAAAGATGCCGTCAAATACACATTTAACCGCGTAAGTGTCGACGGAGACACTTCTGTGTGCGATATGGTTACCGTTCTCGCCAACGGCAAGTCCGGAGTGAAGATAGAATCCGACACAGAGGATGCGGCGGTTTTCGCCGAAGCACTGAGAAGCCTCTGTGAAGACATCTCACGCATGCTCGCATCTGACGGTGAAGGCGCAACCAAGTTCGTCGAGGTAGAGGTGTATGGCGCGAAGACTGAGAAAGACGCATATCTTATCGCTTCAGCCGTTGCCAAGTCTCCCCTTTGCAAGACAGCCTTTTTCGGTATGGATGCAAACTGTGGCAGGATACTTACTGCTGCAGGATATTCCGGGGCCGACTTTGACCCTGAGCATATCGACATCAAGCTCAGCGGGCTGTTGGTCTACAAGGACGGTGTTGCAGCTGATTTCGATGAGGCTGAAGCAGACCGTCTCCTCCATGAGCATGACATCAAGGTCGAGTTGTTCCTTAATGAAGGCGACTGCTGCGACAGGATGTTTACATGCGACTTCTCCTACAAGTATGTGGAGATCAACGGCAGTTACAGAACATAAGACGGTACAAAACCGGGCAAAACAAAAACGGGACTGCAATAACAGTCCCGTTTATTATTTGATCGTGAAATCAGATGTTACTCTTCAGACTTCTTATCTTCTTCAACAGCCTTATCGAGTTCTTCGAGCTTCTTATCTTCATCAGCCGGCTTAGGTGCAACCTTTACAGCCTTTGATGTGAGATATTCAACTGTCTTCTTAGCCTTGATGGAATCCTTGAGGAATTCGCCGCTGTCACCCAGTGTCTTCTTAACATCCTCAGCTTCCATATTGTAGCTCTTGGCGATCTCTGCGATCTCAGCATCGATATCTTCTTCTGTTACTTCCGGATCGAGTTTCTCAGCGATCTTCTCGATAACGAGAGTAGACTTGACTCTTACTCTTGCCATAGGCTTGAAGGATTCCTTGAATTCCTCCATGCTCTGGCCGATATAGTTGAGATACAGATCAAGGCTGATACCCTGCTGCTGCATACGCATAGCCTGATCATTTGCCATCTGATCGACTTCATTATCGATCATTGCGTCAGGAATATCGATCTCGCAGTTGTCGCATACGGCACGTACTGTCTCGTTCTCGAAAGCCTGCTTGTTGCTCTTTGCAACAGACTCTTCTCTCTGACGGCGGATATCAGCCTTAAGCTCATCAAGAGTATCAAACTCGGATACATCCTTGGCGAACTCATCGTCGAGCTCGGGAAGGTTCTCACACTTGATCATCTTGATCTTTACATTGAATGTGGCATCAGCACCCTTGAGGTCTTCTGCGTGATAATCCTCAGGGAACTTAACCTCGATAGAGAACTCTTCACCTTCATTATGACCTGCAACCTGCTCCTCGAAACCGGGGATGAAGGAGTGGGAACCGAGCTTGAGGTTATAATCCTCGCCCTTGCCGCCTTCGAAAGCAACGCCGTCCTTGAAGCCCTCATAATCGATGGTAACCGTATCGCCTTCCTGTGCAGGCCTGTCAGTAACCTCCTCGAGGGAAGCATTTCTCTTGCGCATTCTCTCGATCTCGTCGTCAACATCCTTGTCGGAAACCTTTGTATCCTCGAAAGGAACCTCGACACCCTCATACTGGCCAAGCTCGAACTCAGGCTTAACATAAACCTCGATGGAATACTTGATTCCGTTCTCATCAATGGACTGAACATCCATCATGGGTCTGGAAACAACCTGGAGATCGTGTTCCTTTACAGCCTCGGGATACTGTGTATTTGCAAGCTCATTGATGGCATCCTCATAGAGGACTCCCTCGCCGTAGTACTGGCAAACGAGCTGATAAGGAACCTTACCCTTACGGAAACCGGGAACCTGGAAACGGTTCTTGTTCTTTTGGTATGCAGCCTTAAGAGCCTTATCGAATTCCTCTCTGTTTGCCTCGAGGCTGATGATTACCTGAGAATGTTCTTTCTTCTCAATAGTTGATGCCATGTTTATTCCTCCAAAATATTAATATGCTAATTAATTAAAACCGAATACGAATTGTAGCACAGAGTGGCGTGACTTTGCAATCTTCGTATATAAAAGAAATGCGTCAGATTACTTTGACCTGAATGCCTCCGAGGACAGCGAGTGCCGCTTCATGGAGCTTGGGGTCGAACGAAGCCGTCAGCTTGGAATCAACGATGATCTCTGCCTCAGGAGCTGCAGCCTTGGCTATTACTGCATTTGAGATGACACAGATATTTGACACAAGACCGCAGAGTTCGATCACGGAGTATTCCGAAGCGTTGCCGCGGATGTGATCAGCAAGTTCCATGCTGCCGAATGTCGGTTTCTCAAAGGCTTTACAGCCCTCAAGATGCGGAGCCAGGACGCTGTCCAGAGCGAAGCCCTCGGAATCCTTAATGCAGTGAGGAACGGGAAGATTCCTTCCCTCCTGTGTGTTCATGTAATCTTCGGTATGGGTATCGAGCGTATAAACGATCTCATCACCGGAAGCCTTATACTCGCCTATCCTGGCGATTATTCCCGGGATGATCTTATCAGCACCATCAAATCCGAGAGCTCCGTCGATAAAGTCCTTCTGACAATCAACTACTACAAGAAGTTTTCTCATGATTCGGCCTCCTGTTATCGAGTATAAGAAAAGGCCGCCGCTTTATTCGCGACGGCCTTTGTGTGGCGCGCCTAGCAGAGCTCGAATCCACAACCTTCTGATCCGTAGTCAGACGCTCTATCCAGTTGAGCTATAGGCGCGTATTATGCTACTTCCGAATAGCCTAATAATAATATTACTTGCAATATTGAATGTCAACCTGAAAATGATGTAGAATACCTGCGGTAATTACAGGAGGAATCAACATGTCTGATTACAACCCCGACAGCCAGCTTATCGACCTACCGCTCATTAATTGCAGAGAACTCGGCGGTATGCCTTTAAATGGCGGGCATGTATTCAGAAAAGGCCTGTTCCTGAGAGCAGGTGCCCCTTCCGAGCTTAAGACCAGAGAAGAATTCGAAGAAGTAAAGGCTTATGGTATCAAGACCGTAATCGACTTCAGAGGAGTAACGGAGCTTGAACGCAACGGCAACCCTTTCAAGGACGACCCGGACACGGACTTTCATTCCATCCCCCTTTTTGTGGGCGATCCCGGAGACATTAATAACGAGACCATGCAGTTCCTGCATACCCACTATCTAGGAGATTACTATGTGATCATCATGGAGCAGCTTGGCGATAAGGTCGTTGAAGTGCTCCGAACATTGCTTAACGCAGACGGACTTGCCCTGTTCCATTGCGCTCACGGCAAGGACAGAACCGGCGTTATAACAGCATGCCTTTATCTTCTGGCCGGAGCAGACCGTGAGGATATCGTAACCAACTATAAAGTCTCTTACAATTACCTCGAAGACTTTTTGCGACCGCTGATAGAGCAGTGTGATGACGATATGAAGCATACGCTGCGTTCAGATGAGATCAACATGCGCATCTTCCTTAAACACCTCGATGATAAATGGGACGGAAAGATCGAGAATTTCCTGATCTGCAACGGTATGAGCGAAGATGAGATCAAATCTCTTTACGACAAATGTGTTGAGTGATTACCTGGCAGATGCCACGACGACTGAAGTTATGTTGTAATTCTCGTCATATATGAATGTCATCTCGTAATCTTTATCCTCAAATTCATAGGAATAGACATACTCATATTCATCGATCATCGGGTAAATGAGCATGAGTTCCGACAGATTCATTCCCTGATAAACAATATCGCTGACAGTATAATCGCTGTCGCGGTAAAGCCTTATTGATTCAAGGGTACCTGTCCATTCCGTATGCAAATTATCGTCATATTCCACCTTGAACTTGAGAGATGCACCGTCATAGTTCAGTACTGTCTCATATAAAAGATGCATCGTGTCATCATCATCAGTGTAGCTGTCAACAACTTTACCGTCTGTTACCTGACTGACAGGTACTCCCAGTATATCTATGATCTCTTGAACGGAATAGGTCTCACCGCAGGTAACAAGTTCGGATCCATCCCGGCAAAGGTACAGCTGATCTCCGTCATTCGAAGGGATCACATCATCTATATAAGTCGTTCCGTTGGATTCGATATAGAGACTGACCTTGTGGGATCTGATGTTTACATTATCATTGTCCAAAGTCTCCGGAATAACAAAAGTTACCATTACCGGAGAGAGGAACTCCAGCTTGTAATCCTCAATATCACTGATGACCTTATCCCTGTAATAATCAATTACGAAATCCGCCTTCTTGCTTATTACTGAAGAGATATAGAGTGATTCAGGATATATAGGTCCGATAATGGCAGACAGCGCATCCGTATTCTTGTCTTCGATCGTTGAGAAATAATGGGACACATAGTCATATGCCACTATCGAATCAGAAACATAAGCTCCCGCAAGAGAATAGGTACCGTCCTCTTTCTCGCAGAGAACGAATCTGCAGGGATACAGCGGTTCGGCATCCTCTTCATAACAAAGCTCAATAACATCGAGTTCGCCGTATTCATCAAGGGATCTCAGATCATACTTGCTGCCGGAGACCTTCGAGAAATACTCATCTTCCTCTTCTTCGCTCAGTATCCTGAATGATGTAGCCTTACCGTGGCCGGAAGATACGCTGCGGAGTATCGAGACATATTCATAAAATGCCGTATATGTAAGACCGTCGAGCTGGGGATCCGGTATCTCTGAGAAACTGTCCGCAACCTTGGTGTCATCCTCTATCGCATTTATAACAAGTCTTGCCAGTTCCTGCTCCGACAGGTTCGTATATGCCGTATTGATCTGGGACTTTATATCACTTACGACTGTACATGATGAGACAGACATTGCCATGGTCAATGTCATAAACAAAGCTGCAATCCGTACAGCCGGAAGCTTCATCAGTCAGTCTCCTTTGCCCTTCTGTTCTTTACCGCTTCAAATACAACAATGCCGGCAGCAACGGCGGCATTAAGGCTGTTCACATGACCTGTCATCGGGATCGTTACCATGAAGTCACAGCACTTCCGTACGCCTTCCCTGATACCCTCGCCTTCACTGCCTATAACTATGACCATGCTACCACTGTAGTCAGCTTTGTCATAGCTGACTTCACCGTCCATATCAGTTCCACAGACCCAGAAGCCTTCCTTTTCCTTGAGTGTCCTCAATGTCTGAGCCAGGTTACCCACTCTTGCCACAGGAACGTATTCAAGAGCGCCGGCTGAAGCCTTTGCAACCATTGAATCGAGTGCTATGGACCGTCTCTCAGGAATTATGACACCGTCTACGCTGCAGCAGTCGGAAATCCTGAGGATAGAACCTAAGTTATATGCGTCCTTCAGCTCATCAAGAGCGATAAGGAGCGGCGCATGTCCTGCTTGTCTTGCGTTTTCGATGATCTCGTCGAGGTCAGCATAGTCATGAGAGGCAACAGATGCTATAACACCCTGGTGGTTGTGTGTTTCGGATAATTTGTCGAGGACATTCCTCGGAGCCCTGGTTACTACGATGCCCTTCTTGTTGGCAGCATCAAGGATCCTTGCCAGCGCAGGCTCGATGCGTCTCCCGCCCTCCGGCTTGAGGAGCCATATCTTATTTATCGTGCGTCCGGAAGAGAGCGCCTCATTAACGGCATTCTTGCCCTCGATCTTGTCCGTGTTCAAGTCTTTACCTCCGAATCGTCTGTCAATTCAAAACTCTTGAGGATAAGCTCCTCCATACGTTCCTCCTGATTATCGAGGAACAGGTATCCGATCAGGGCTTCAAAGCCTGTCGCATACATATAGTCGATGTGGGAAGAATTCTTGGACTCGGCATGCGGATTGGAATTCCTGCCTCTCCTGAAATATTCCTCCTCCGTCTCAGTAAGCTCCGGCAGCAGTTCTCTTATTGCATTAGCCTGTGCCTGTGCGCTTACGTAAGTGACAGTCTCATTGTGGAGCTTCTTGTTATTGCCTGCACCGTGCGTCGCAGCATGACATCTGGCATACAGCTCATATACGGAATCACCGATATAA
>CADAOK010000020.1 GCA_902789515.1 Oscillospiraceae bacterium | reverse complement strand
TGGGAATCTCAGGGATTCACCCTCCGTGAAGACCTGAATTACAGGAACAAAGCATTAACTGAGATGATCAGGATAGATCCTGATTACACAAAGGAGTAAGTATATGGCAAAGAAGATGTGGGCCGGCAGGTTCGAGAAGGCAACAGACAAGGAAGTAAACGATTATAACTCTTCCCTTCCCTTTGACTGCAAGATGTACAGTCAGGATATCGAAGGTTCGATCGCTCATTCGCAGATGCTCGCCAAGCAGGGCGTCATCTCGGCAAAAGATGCTGAAGATATCAAGAACGGCCTTCTCTCTATCAAGGAAGATATCGAATCAGGTAAGCTTACATTCGATTCAGATGCCGAAGACATCCATATGTTCATAGAAGAAGAGCTTACCAACCGCATCGGAGATGCCGGCAAGAGACTTCATACCGGAAGATCGAGGAATGACCAGGTTGCACTCGACCAGCGACTCTATCTCGTTGATGAAGCCGGCGAGATCGTAGAACTCCTTGATAACCTCATCGATACACTTATCGATATGGCCGAGGATAACCTCACGACTTATATGCCCGGTTATACACATCTTCAGAGAGCTCAGCCTATAACTTATGCTCATTATCTGTCCGCTTACATCGAGATGTTCAGAAGAGATATCGACAGGATCGAAGCTGCAAAGGACCGCGCGAATGTATCTCCTCTTGGCTCTGGCGCACTTGCGGGAACGACATATCCTTTGGACAGAGAAGCGGTTGCAGAGGATCTCGGTATGAACGGCGTTACCCTATGCTCGCTTGACGGTGTTGCAGACAGGGATTTCGCGATCGAGTTTGCGGCCGCTTGTTCCATCCTGATGATGCATCTGTCCCGCATGAGCGAAGAGATAATCCTCTATGCTTCACAGGAATTCAAGTTCTATGAGCTTGACGATGCATTCTCTACGGGCTCATCCATGATGCCCCAGAAGAAGAACCCGGATGTCGCAGAACTCACAAGGGGCAAGACAGGCAGAGTATACGGAGACCTCATCTCCCTGCTCGTTATCATGAAGGGTCTTCCTCTCACATACAACAAGGATATGCAGGAAGTACAGGAAGCAATGTTCGACTGCATCGAGACTATCAAGGCTGTCCTTCCTCCCTTCACCGGCATGATGAAGACGATGACGATCCGCAAGGACAACATGGAAGCAGCTGCTCTCGGCGGTTTCACAAATGCAACCGACCTGGCTGACTATCTCGTTAAGAAGGGACTTCCCTTCAGAGAGACACATGCCATCTCAGGCAAGCTTGTTCATTACTGCATCGAAAACGGCATCTCCCTTGCAGACGTTCCTCTCGATAAGCTTAAAGAGTTCTCTGATGCTTTCGAGGAAGATGTCTATGATGCGATCTCGCTCAAGACATGCGTTGAAGGCAGAAAGCTCGTCGGAGGTCCTAACCCTGAGACAGTTAAGAATTATCTTGACGGCTTGAAGGGATAAACTGTTTTCATATACAAAAAGATTAACGGCTTGGAGCAGATCATCCAAGCCGTTTATTTTTCACCGGTTAATGCTGATCAAGACGGGCGCAGTCCCAACATAAAGAAATAGAGAAATACAGCAACGATAATATATCCCAGGATATTCAGGATATTCAGAATGAGACCGGCGATACCCAACCCCTTGCCGCGCTTGTCGTTCTTATTGCAATCGACGATGCCGAGAATCGATAATGGTAACCCTATGAATCCAAGCCAAAGGAAAGGCAAAACAAAACCCGTTATACAGAATCCGCTGAAAGGCGGTTTCTTCTCTTCAATTATTTTACCTTGTTCAGGACAGACAACATTCACAGGCTGAGTATTATCCTGAACTCCTGCAGGAGCTCCGCAAAGATCGCAGAACCTGCTCTGATCATCTATAACTGCACCACATTTTGAACAGATCATATTTTACCTCGCCTACTAATACCTTATGCGCCCCCCATGACCATACCAAGTAAGTACAACCCGATTATGCTTACAAAGACACAAATGCAGGTAAGAACAATAAAAGCGACTTTCGACTTGGACTTATCTTCTGCTGCTCCATTCTTTGTTTTTGCACGATTCAGAATTCCCATTAGGATAGCAACGAAAGCTATTACCGATGCAATTCCGGAACACACCGCAGCAACAAAGGCTATTATGGTTACTTCCGGATGACCGACACCTGCGTTCAAAGAAGCAACACATGCGCTTAGAAGGAAACTTAAACTATCAAGGAACAGATTTAAGCCATTGAATATCAGGCCGATAATATACAGAGGCAAAGGAAGAACACCATTATTCTTAACCGTTCCGTTCTGAACAGGTGTCTGAACGGGATCAGACGGTGCCAAAGGACGGGCATTTGAATTTACGGGAGTTCCGCACATCTTGCAGAACTTACTCCTCTCTTCCAGCTCAAAACCACAGTTTGCACAGTACATAAGAAGTATCTCCTGACACAGATCAATAAGCCAATTGCTTATGGCTCTATGTTAGTATACATTTGCTACTATGTCAACGCCCTAATTTATCTTTTCTGAAATCCGGGTTCAGTCACGCCTCAGCATGGTCTCATTCTGATGCTTTATTGCTTCGCGATGACGCTCTGAAAGGAAGATCATGTTCGCGAGCTTGGATGCCTTGGCAAATGCGCGTTTCTCCAAAAGTCCGGAGATTACAAGCCATCCGGATATGATGACGACGATCAGCGCAAAAACGATACAGGCTATAAGGTAAGCATAATCATATGAATTTACGTCCATCTGGTATCCGGGAAGAAACGACGACTGTGTCTGATAAGCGGCCGTGGAGTAAAACAGAGACCAGGAGAAGCAGGCAGCCAAAGCGAAAACGCCGATCAGAACGAGAGCTATAATGCCTCGTTTCCTGCTGAACCTGAAGAGTACAGGGATCTTGTTGAACTCTTCCTGATACAGTTCGTTCAGCGTCTGGTCGTTCTCTAACCTTAATCGCATCAGATTCTCCGCAGTAATCTTACCGTTCCATAAGCCATATCTCGGAAGAGAACGGCTGAAGAGTCGAACCGCCGCCGAAATCATGGATCGTATCAGTGATCAGTTCAGTTGCCTGACCGCATCCTGCGTCAAAGTGGGCAGTAAAAGGATTGGAATCCATATTGATAGCAACCATTATCCTTTGATCACCTGAATTCCTCTCAAAGATGCACTGCTTATTATTGAGCACAACGATGCGGATACCGCCGTAATTCAGAGCATTGGATGCTTTCTTGATCTCTGAGAGCTTAGCGATATGAGAAGTCAGATCATTCCACTCCGGTGCATCAAAGCATGCGCGCAGTGCGGGGTCACCCTCTTCTTTCCTGGCTTTAGCTCCCCACTCGGAGCCGTAATAAACGCAGGGTATGCCCGGCATCGTGTAGATGAGAGTGTATACAAGAGGCAGATACCTTTCGTCATTTAGAATGGATGCGATCCTGGTAACATCGTGGTTATCGGCAAATGACAGGAGATGTGCTCCCCTGCAGACAGTCCAATCCTCAGGTCCGAACAGTCTCATAAGAGAATGCATGATCTCGAACATGTTAGCGGAATTGAACGAAGAATAAATGCCCTTATAGCACTGATAATTGGTAAGAGAATGCAGATGCATCTCGGCAAGCATCCTGCCGTATTCGCCGTGAAGGACTTCTCCAAGGAGGAAGAACTCATTCTTCTTGCCGTCGGTAAACTCACGGAGCCTTCTTAAGAATTCGTGGTCAAGACAATATGCAACATCGAGCCTCAAGCCGTCAATGTCAAAGAAATCGATCCAGTAACCGACCTTGTCAAGGATGTGGTCAATGACTGCCGGATTCCTGAGATTAAGCTTTACCAGGTCATAGTTGCCTTCCCATCCTTCATACCAGAAGCCGTCATTATAATTGGAATTGCCTTCAAAAGACAGATGGAACCAATCCTTATATGGCGAATCCCAGCGTTTCTCCTGAACATCCCTGAATGCCCAGAAGCCTCTTCCGACGTGATTGAACACACCGTCCAGCACGACTTTGATACCGGCTTCATGCAGAGCATCAACGACCTTCCTGAAATCTTCATTGGTTCCGAGCCTTGTATCGATAAGGCCGTAATCCCTTGTGTTGTAACCATGTGTGTCTGACTCGAAGACAGGCGAGAAATAGATCGCGTTGCATCCGAGTTTCTTAATATGAGGGATCCATTCAAGGACCTTAAGTATCCTGTCAGCAGGAACCCCGTCATTCTCAAACGGGGCACCGCAAAATCCTAACGGATATATCTGATAGAAGACCGCTTCTTCAAACCACATTATAGAATAATACCTTCCTTCTTCTCTTTTCTCCTGAGCCTGATGCATGTGATCGCGCCGCTGACACCCATAATAAAGATGATCAGGACCACAACAATACCCATGTACTGTTCTATCTGTTTCGCGAAAACAGACAGGTCCCCCTCATTCCTGTGAGACAAAGCCCACTCGAGCGCAAGTACTGACACCATAGCATCAACGATACCTATCTTTCTCAGGGACAAAGCCGTAAGCGAACCGTGTTTGCCGGCCTTGAACAGGTTTATGATCGCCAGGAGCACTTTATACGCCACATATATGCCGAAGCCGTATACAAGTATTCCCGGATAGTCATGAATGACTTCATTCTTGGCAATGATATAGACCGCATAAGCAAAGACAACATCAAGAAGGATGAGGTTCCTGGAGAACTTCCTGTAATTCCTCATCTCGCTGAATCTCTTATTCTTGAAGACCGCTCCCCTGCCCGCTCTGTAAAGGACATTCACGCGGAGCATGCAGAGCAGGAAGTAATAGATGGACATGATGAACAGCCAGAGCGACCTTGACCATATCGACATCACAAGACAGAATCCGGAATAGATGATATCGAAAGGCACAGACGGCAGAGTCATAACGACCGTTGTGCGCTTATAATCGGTCACATATTCCCAGAACCTCTTAGCCTTCGACTTCTTCTGTTCCGGAGGTGCGCTTGCATCGATAAGTTCACCCTGTTCTACGGGCTGCGTTTCCAATTCGTTGATGTTCTCGTTCTCTTCAGCCATAACAGTAGTTAATTACGCATTGAATGGATCGGGGCCGGAATCCTTCCGCCTCTGTGGATGAAATCAGCACATGAAGCGGTATTAACAGGCATAATGGGCGCAGTACCGAGAAGGCCGCCGAATTCAACAGAATCGCCGACGCCCTTACCGGGAACGGGTATGAGCCTTACTGCCGTTGTCTTATTGTTAAATGTTCCGAGAGCCATCTCATCGGCAATGATGCCTGAGATCACCTCTGCTGTAGTATCTCCGGGGATCGCGATCATATCAAGACCGACGGAACATACGCATGTCATTGCTTCAAGCTTCTCAAGGCGGAGGCTGCCTGATCTTGCGGCAGCTATCATACCTTCATCTTCAGATACAGGTATGAATGCGCCGGACAGACCACCGACAAACGAGGAAGCCATTGTGCCGCCCTTCTTAACCGCATCATTGAGCATGGCAAGTGCAGCTGTAGTTCCCCACGCACCGCAGGTCTCAAGACCGAACTCTTCGAGGAGCCTTGCTACGGAATCTCCGACAGCCGGTGTTGGAGCGAGTGACAGGTCGATTATGCCAAACGGCACACCGAGCCTCTCGGAGGCCTCGCGTGCAACAAGTTCACCTACTCTTGTGATCTTGAAAGCAGCTTTCTTGATCGTCTCGGCAACTACGCCAAGATCCTGGCCTTTGACACCTTCAAGGGCATGCTTAACAACGCCCGGGCCGGAAATGCCGACATTGATAACGCATTCAGGTTCACCGGGTCCTAAGAAAGCACCCGCCATAAACGGGTTGTCCTCTGGAGCGTTCGCGAAAACGACCAGTTTCGCGCATCCCAGCGCATCCGAATCCTTTGTGGCTTCCGCTGTCTCCTTGATGATGACGCCCATATCGCGTACGGCATCCATGTTGATACCGGATCTTGTCGATGCGACATTGATGCTCGAGCAAACAAAATCAGTCTCAGCCAGCGCCTGAGGGATAGAATGCATGAGGATCTCATCGGACTTGGTGCATCCCTTCTGGACAAGAGCTGAGAAACCGCCGATGAAGTTGACTCCGCAGTCCTTTGCGGCCCTGTCGAGAGTCTTGGCAAAGATCGTATAGTCCTTCGCGCCGGATGCGGCGGCAATCATTGATATAGGAGTAACCGATATCCTCTTGTGGATGATCGGCACATTATATTTCCTGGAGATCTCATCTCCGACTTCGACGAGCCTTCCCGCACAGCGGCAGATCTTATCATAGATCTTCTGACAGGATTCCTCCGGAGTTGATGCACAGCAGTCGTAAAGAGATATGCCCATGGTAATGGTCCTAATGTCCAGATGCTGCTGACTGAACATCTTCATGGTCTCTATAATCTCATAATCGTTGATCATATTCTTATATCCTGTGCATTGCGTTGAACAGACCGGTGTGCTGGATGGTTATCTGTACTCCCAGCTCATCGCCCAATGCATTAAGCCTGTCTGCTATATCCGACTGCTCGATTACAACATCCTTAAGATCCACGATCATTACCATCGTGAAGATGTCATCAAGTATTGTCTGTGAGATATCGTTGATATTGATGCCGTACTCTGTAAGAAGAGTGGCTATGCCGGCAATGATGCCAACCCTGTCGCGTCCCAGAACGGTAACGACGGCAGTATTCTTCTCCTGGTCCATGGTAAAACCTCCAAAAGCTTTAAAACCTGTAAAAATTATACTCTAAATAAGTGAAGAAATAAGCGCATTTGCGCAATTAATTCCGTCGATTGCAGACGACATTATGCCGCCGGCATAGCCTGCTCCCTCTCCGCAGGGATAGATACCCGGAACATTAACACTCTCATATGTCTCACGGTTGCGGAGGATCCTTACAGGCGACGAAGATCTTGCCTCAACGGCGGTCAGAACCGCATCCGGACTGTCAAAACCCTTTATCTTTGTGCCCATGACAGTAATTCCGCTCTTTATGGTATCGAGAACTGCTGGTTCAAAGATATCACTGAAGTCGGCAGGCGTTACTCCCGGCTTATAGGAAGGCTCTATCTTGCCGAAACTCTTCGTTACAGTTCCCTTTAAGAGATCATCATATCTGGTAACAGGCGCAAATCCGTTGGAACCTCCTGCAGTAAATGCAAGTTTCTCAAGTCTTTCCTGATACTCAATCCCGGCAAGAATACCGTCACCGTAGTCACCTGAATCAACGGGCACGAGAAGCGCGGAATTCGAATTCACGCAGTCTCTTGCCCGGTAACTCATTCCGTTAGTACATACACTTCCGTTGTCAGTCTGGGCAGCAATGACCTCGCCGCCGGGGCACATGCAGAAAGTGTAGAGTTTTCTGCCGGTCTTTGTATCAACCGCAAGCTTATAGTTGGCCGCAGACAGATCTGCAGTATCAGCTGTATCCATGCCATACTGGGCAATATCGATATCCCTGCGCAGGTGCTCGATCCTGACACCGACGGAGAACTGCTTGGCCTCCATCATTATCCCGAGCCGTGACAGTGCCCTGAAAGTATCTCGGCTGCTGTGTCCGATAGCGAGTATGAGCCTGTCGCATCGTATCTCCTTCTGCTCTGCATCAGTCTCCACCACAACGGAATGGAGCTTGCCGTTCTCAAGTCTGTAGCCCTGGAAGAGCGTATTGAACCATACCTCTCCGCCCAGAGAGATGATGTCTTTCCTGATGCCTACAATGACTTTCCTGAGATAATCCGTACCGATATGAGGGTGCGAATCGTACAGGATGTCTCCGGGCGCACCATGCACGACGAAAACGCGACCGATAAATGCCTTCAGACCGGATGACACACCGGTATAGAGCTTGCCGTCCGAGAAAGTTCCCGCACCGCCTTCGCCGAACTGGATATTAGACCTCGGATTGATCTTGGAACTGCCGTCCCTATAGCCCTGAGTCGTCTTCACACGGTCCTCCATCGGCTCACCGCGCTCGATCAGGATGGGACGCAGACCGTATTTCGCGAGTATCAGCGCAGCGAAAAGCCCCGCCGGGCCGGAACCGACAACGACCGGTCTGGCCGTATTATCAATAAGCTTCTTAGCCTCTTCTCTGTAAGGGAATGCAAGAGACAATATCTCCTGTTCGCGTTCCTCGTAACTGTCAGGATCCTCAAAATCAAAACGGTAATTGATCTTTGTATTGCCGTGTCTGGCATCGATATATCTCTTGTCTATTGAAAGCCTCAGTGCACCTTCTTTGCACTCTTCCGCCCTGCCCCTGAGTTCCTTATCCTTGGAAGACAGACAGTGCTCCATAATTCGCACTGAATCAGCTTTCTTTGTATTACCTTTAGCCGGCCTGAACGATGCTTCAAACATAAGATGCTATATCACGGACTGCCGCAGCTGCAGAAGCCCATGCCCACTGAAGATTGTATCCGCCGCAAATTCCGTTGACATTGCAGGATTCACCTATGACATATAGACCCCGGTGTTCCTTTGCGCAAAGGCCATCCGTAAGAGCCGAGAGATTGATCCCTCCGCAAGATACCTGCGCATTATCAATACCCTCACATCCGTTAACCGGTATCTCCCATCCGCACAAAGCGTTCGCGAGCTGGATAAGCCTTCCGTCTTTGAGATCAGAGACTGTGCTTTCAGGATCGATCCTCATATCAGCCATGACGGCTTCAAGGATCTTACGGTCTATCATTCCCGAGAATGCATCGGTACAGGATCTGTTGCCGAAGAGGTGTCTCCTTACTGCAAGCATGTTGACCGCTTCATCAGCATCAGCCTGCATGAGATTGAGGCTTACTGACACATCTTTTCCCGAGTCCAGAAGCCTTAAGACGGATGCTGATATATCCATTATGCAGATGCCTGATATACCGCCTTCCTTGGTAAAGAGGACTTCACCTTCTGATGTGTCTTCTGTCTTACCGCCGCAGATGACTTTGGTCCTGCAAGAGCACCTGATGCCTGCAAGCTGCTTAAGGATCTTTTTATCGGAAGTCAGCGGTACGAGCGCAGGTGTAAAGGGAATGATGTCTTCAGGATCGATCAAACCGTCCGGAAGGGACACTCCAGTGCCGTCTGAACCCGTTCCGGGATATGAGGCACCGCCCGTGGCCAGGATGACGCATTTCGATGTCAGGACATCGCCAGATTCAAGGCTGACAGCAAATCCTTCTTCTGTTTGAACCAGAGACACGGCTTTACTGCCGGTAATGATCTTAGTACCGGCATCTTCTATATAAAGACGCAAAGCGTCGTTAACGGTCGAACTCTTGAAAGTCGCCGGATAGTACAGGTCTCCTTTGGATGTGATGCGCACGCCCAGGACATTCTCAAAGAAATCAACGGTATCGGAAGGATTGAAGCCCGAGAGCACTTTGCCGAGCCTGACAGGATCATCTGTATTGTATTTGGATATGATGCAGTGTCTGTTGGTAATATTGCACCTTCCGCTTCCTGTCAGAAGGAGTTTACGGCCTGTCCTCGTGCCCGATTCGATGACCGCGGTGTCAGTACCGGAACCGAGTTCTTTAACAAGCCTTGCGGCAGCAAACATACCCGAAGCGCCGCCGCCTATTATCAGGACCTTATAATCAGCAGTATCCATGGCATTACCCCTGTCCTGCATACTTAAGAGTCCGGTGGAACTTGGTATCGTCAAAAGGCGCACAGGGGGCATTACCGGTTATCACGCGTGCCATAGCCTCGATATCCGCTACCTCCCCGGACACGAGTTCCAGCTCGAGTTCGCAGATATTCTCTCTTACAATGCCGCTGCCGTCTTCTATCGTGCCTGTATCAAAGCAGGCTTCCATGGTGCTCTCACCGTACTTGAGATGATAGACCGTCCTGGTAAATGTATTCCTGCACAAAGTGCAAAGCTCATCATCTTTAATGCCGCTGAGAGCCTCAGCGAGAAGTTCGGCAGAATCCGCCTGGCCATCAGCTTCCTTCAGGAATTTCTCCACCTCAAAAAGGCCGCTGTCAGACTTCACGTTCCACTCATATCTCTTATGAAGGCCGCCGGATGCTCCGCCGCCGTATTTGACCGTGAATTCAAAGTAATCCCTGCTCTCTCCCGAATAATGACGCACCCTTATCATGGCACCGCGAGACAGAGCCCTGTGATCGGGAGTATCGATATAATTGTTCTCAAGAAGAGAAGAATCACCGTCATCAAGACAATAAGTTCTGAACCAGTCTGCTCCGGCTACTTTCAGGAGTGTATCTTTGTCATTAAAGCCAAGCTTGATCTCGGTTTCCATGAATGATCCTTAATTGACTGTATGGACGCCGCCTGAAGATACAACGCAGAGCTTGTCCCCGGAGATGAAGTTCATCCTGAGAACATCTTCATCTACAGAGATATCTTCTGTCAGCGTGGATCCGCGGTATATGAATATCCTCTTATCAACACTGATGGCATACAGATCGCCGTTCGTGCAGACCGCGTTAACGTCCGAACCGATATCGGAATTGTAGAGAACGGTATTGTTTCCGTCTATGATGGCGAGCTTGTTAAGCTGGCTGATACC
This sequence comes from Oscillospiraceae bacterium, assembly GCA_902789515.1. GTDB lineage: Bacteria > Bacillota > Clostridia > Saccharofermentanales > Saccharofermentanaceae > Saccharofermentans. The sequence goes on along the minus strand of CADAOK010000020.1, from coordinate 7,450 downwards.
GTCCGAATAAACGATATAGAGCTTATCCCCTACCAGGGTAACGCGGTTGATGGCAGAGAAATTGAAGTCTATCTTCGATATCTCAGTGTCAATGATCTGATAGACTGAGTTGCTCGTAAAGCAATAAATCTTATCGCCCGAGAAGAACAGAGATGAGAACATGACATTGTCTTCGGTCGTAAAGATGGCATTATCCGCTACTTCAACGCCCTTGTCGCCGTTCGTGAGAGTAAACAATCTGACGTATGGCACAACGACGGCACCGTTTGTATTAAGCGTGGATACTGCCAGAAGTGTCGAATCACTGTTAAATGTGCATGAGATCGGATAGCCGGAATTGTAGGAAGACCACTGCGACAGTGCATTGCCGTTAACATCATACAGGAGGATCACTCCGAAAGAATCGGGGCTGTCTGTTATAACAGCAACAGTGCCGTTGCCGGACACATTGACCGCCTTGATCTTGTTCTCCGTAGGTTTGCCGTATAAGACCTTATCCCTGTCGACAAGCGTAAAAGCATAACCGTCAAGATCGAACACTACCGCATAATCGCCGAAACATACACACTGAGGGTTCTGATAAGAGATCGAGGATGTATAGATATCATTACCGGATATGGTCAGATATGAGATCCTCTCGTTGGTTACCTTGAGCACGCCTTCGGAGAATGGATAGAGTTTCTGTGCCTCAGAATACTCGCATGAGAAACCGCTCTGTCCGGAGAGCTTTATCTGCTTGTCCGCACCGGCCAAAGAATCGATCCTTTGCGAAACGACAAAGATCAAAACAAGGCTGATAACAAGTACTGCAGCCAGAACGCACACAGCTATCGTCAGGTCCTTGGGAGGTCTGGCAGGTTTTCTTCCTGTATTCTTTATTCTCTTCTCGCTCTTCTCAATATTATCCATCCGTCTTTCCTGTCAGGTTCATGCCGCCTCTTCCGGTATATCGTAAACTCCGTTGACATTTTGGTCAATCGAAGTCTTGAGCAGTTCATAAGCAGCCCAGACACCGTAATCATAAGTATCCGTTCCGCCGTCATTGAACAGCGCCTTTGCATAAACAAATATCTTCATGTATTCGCCGTCTTTAACAACATAATATGAATTATCGCTGCGCTGGTAGAATGAGATCGTATGAGTCTCATACTGAGTTGTCGTGTAATCAAGGATCATAACAGGTTCAGAACCGGTATCAACAACAGCGTCCGCATCGATACCGCCTATCTCCATGCACGCAAAGCTCTCGAAAAGGACTGCGCAGTATGACCTTCCGTCGGAATTGAAGACCTTGGCATTACGTCCGTCCAGAGATACATCGGCATCCTCTCCCGATATGGAACCGTTGGAATCAGTCTCGATCTTGAATTCGAAGGTCTTGCCGTTATAGGTACCCTTAAGAGTGGATATCTCAGAAGCCTGATAATCAGATACATACGGAGCAACATACTGAACCGAAGGAAGCTCAAGACCGGTAATCTGCACTTCACTGATAGAGAAGTAATTTTCGTTTCCGAGGACATATCCGTAATAGTATCCGCCGGTATTCTCTGAAAGGAATATCTCTGTCTTATTGCCGCCTGATTCAGTAAGGATGAAATGGTACTCGGGATCTTCAAGATTATAAAGAGCAAGGTCAGTGTCTTCTATCTCAATGAACTCGGTAATCTGAAGTGCGCAGATCTGATCGATAAGCGAATCAAAATAAGAACTTGAGCCAAGATTGACCGGGTCCGTGAATGCATATGTGACTTTACCTGAATCATCGGTTGAACATACGGCAGAGAGCGTAAGATCATCGGTCTTACGAATGAGTTCAACACCGGTCAGATTGCCCGTATCGATAGAGAGTACCGAAGTATCGATAAAATCGATCGACTTATTGGAAACATAATCATACTTATTGACAGAAACAGAATAAACAGTGCTCCCGCCATCTATCCTTATGTAGCAGCTCTCACCGCTGTATGATATATTTCCGAAAGAGACCTTGCTGGTATTGCCGCTTACCGACTCTATTATCACGGTGTACTTGGGAACTTCCAGACCAAACTCGCTCATACTTGCATTCTCTGAAACGATTACTGCAGATGAATAATCAGTAAGGACAGATACATAGGCTAACATCTCAATTTGAGAATAATACACTTCTGGATCAAAATCAGAACCGTTATATTCATAAGTCTGTGATCCGTCATCATTCTTGACGACATCTATCCTGACCTGAGGAAAAGACGGGTCAGAAGAAGATACGGTAATTGTCTTTACATCGGTAATTCCTACATATAGCGCATTAACGGTCGTTGTATCCGTTGAATCAACGGAATTCTTAGCCGCATCAACAGCGAAGAACACGATAACCCCGATAATGAGGAATACCAGTATGACAAATGGTATTATCAGACTCTTCCAACTCTTCATACTTACAGATTCTTCCTTCTCTCATAAACTACAGCCGAAGCTATAAGGAAGATGAGCGGAATCGTTACCATAAACACGGCAAGTACCGCAGTAGATGTTGTGGTAGTTACCTTCTCACCATCGAGCTGGTAGTCACTGATGCCTCTGGTCTGAACATTGACCACTACATTTGATTCATTGCCCAAAAGGAATCTGCAGCATGCTTTGAAGAACTGAACATTATAGTCATTCATTCCGTAAGTGGAAATGTACTCATCAGACATGAAGTCATTGGAACCGAATGCAATGACCTGAGCGTAATTTCCGGGGCCCGTGATCGTGGAATACACACCGGTATAGTATCTTCCGGCATCACCGTACTGATTCACTCCCGACTCAGCAACCTTGATGCATACTGCATTCTCGCTTGTGCCGCTTACGGCGATCGTAAGATATTCTGTAGACGAATCCACGAGAATGCGGACCGGTCTGATATAGCTCTCTTTGAACTGATAGAAATAATCAAATACAGAGGATTGTTCGATGAATGATTCATTTACTTCTGTCAGCGAGCTGTATCCTGAATCATCAAGCATGTATCGTGCATCATTCTCTTGGATAACATAAGGATCGATATTGATATTCATAGTGTTGAGAACCGCATTGAGATTGTCATAGTTCTCACTCGAATTACTATCCGTAAAATTGACCGCACAGATGAATTTTCCGCCGTTTGCAAGATAATCTTCAATCTCGAGCATTACCTTCTCTGTAATATCCATATCAGGACCGTTGAGCAACAGAAGGTCGCAGTCATCAGGAATGTCAAAGCTGTCAGATACCGTGATGGTCTCTACATCACAGCCGAGTGCATTGAGTATGGAAGTGATCGAATTTGAATACTCTTCCTGAAGACCTGTGATAATATATGCCTTCTTGCTGAAACCGGAGATAAGTCTTGCGATCGAATTGGTAAACATATACTCGACATTGTTGCTTATCGGCATATAGGCATTATAGAAATAGAAATAGTCCTCATCAAATGTGAAGCAGTCCATCGGATCTATAACCTGGATCTGTCCGTTGTATTGGATGGCATAGCAGCCTTCTTCCAATGAATAGACATTATCTGGATCAAGTTCACTTATGATCGAAGGATATAACTCGGGATCCTTATATTCAACTGTAATCCTGCCGCCGGACTTTGCCACATAGTCATCAAGGAGCGGAACAATGTACTCGTAAGGCGTGTTCTGGAGATCTTCAGGCCTCTCAAGAAGGCCGACGATCCTGATGCGGGTGCTCTCAGGAAGCGAATCGATGTATTCTCTGGTCTCTTTGGTTATAGTATTCTGGCTGTTGGCCGAGAAATCGAATGTGAGGGCATCGCCGAGCAGTCCTGAGATCAGGATATTGAGCAGAACGACGATAGCAACGAGAATCGCAACGGAACCGACCGAATAGATCTTCAGCGACTTTGCTCTGGAATCAGTCTTAACCGAAGCAGTATTGCGCTTATTTACGGCAGGAGTTTTGATATTGTTCTTTTTCTGATTATTACTGTTCATGGTTCACTCCTCCGTCATCCCTGGCTCCAGCGCTTCTTCTCAAGAATGCGGTATGTAACATACAGGAAAACAATTGCAACAGAAAGACAGAATATCAGCGCCGATACGGAGAATACACCGCTCCTGAAATCAGCTGTCCTTGCAAACGGATCAAACCAGTTGATAAGACCCGCGATCTTCTCTCCGGTGCTTACTGAGAGATCATTATTCTGAGTAATGCTGAATAAGACTGCATTAGCAGCTGTCTTCGCATAATCTGAAATGGTGGACAGTATCTGGAATATCAGAATGATCACGAATGTAACGATAGCGGACACTATCTGGCTGTCATTAAGAGCTGAAGCCATAAGTCCGACACTGATGAACATCGCTGCCATAAAGAAAAATACGATGACCGAACCCCAGGCACCGACATCAACGATACCGCCGTTTGCAACAGTAACTATCATCTGCGCGAAAACGTTGATGAACATGATACCGAACAGTGCAAGAGCCGCAAGGAACTTACCTGCTACGACCGAGAAGAGATCGACAGGTGTCGTATAATAGAGCACATCCGTTCCCCTCTTCTTGTCTTCAGCAAATGAAGCCATGGTGATTATCGGAACGATAACAACAAAGAAGGATCTGAGCGAGATGACTTCACTCGAAATGCTGACCGCACCGCTTGCATACTGGGAATAGAAGATAAAACCTGCAAGGAAAGAGAATATCGCTATTGCGACATAACCGACAGGTGATCTGAAATACTGGAGAAACTCCCTTTTGAAAATCGCGTACATCCGAATGCCCCCTTACTTCCCTGACGTTATACTCAGGAAGACTTCCTCAAGTGTGGGATCGAGAGATCTGAATTCGAATATCGGCCAGCCTCCCTTCGCCATCACGAAGAATATCGATGCCCTGATATCTGCAGAAGTGTTGGAGATAACGATCTCTACCTCATGCAGTTTGTCGGAACTGTTCCTTGTCACAACATTGGCAACGCCCGGGATCGAGCGGATGCTTGCGGATACATCCTTGAGCGGACCCTGGAATGACAGAAGGAGTCTGGACGAACCCGAGAGTCTTTTGGACAGATCCGTTATGGTGTCGACAGCCGCTACCTTTCCGTTGTTAATGATAACAACACGGTCGGCAATAGCCTGTATCTCGGAAAGGATATGAGAACTGATTATGATCGAATGTGTCTTGGACAGTGTCTTGATAAGCTTACGGATCTCCATTACCTGATTCGGGTCAAGTCCGACTGTCGGCTCATCAAGTATAAGGATTGACGGGTCTCCCACCAAAGCCTGGGCAATACCTACTCTCTGTTTGTAACCCTTGGAGAGATTGCCGATAAGCCTGTCGGTTACATCACCGATTTTAACCATGGATATGATCGCATCGAGCTGTGCTTTGCGGTCTTCCTTTTTTAAACCCTTGAGATCACAGATGAAGCTGAGATACTCCTTGACCGTCATATCAAGATAGAGCGGCGGCTGCTCGGGAAGATAACCGATATCCTTCTTGGCGAGTTCAGGCTCTTCAAGAATGTCATGTCCGTTTACTTTGACGGTACCGGATGTCGACGACAGGAACCCGGTAATGATATTCATGGTTGTTGTCTTGCCCGCACCGTTGGGGCCAAGGAAGCCTAGGACTTCATCGTCATTAACGGTAAAAGATATGCCTTTAAGAGCACGCTTGTCACCGTAATGCTTAACCAGGTTATTTATCTCAATCATGGCACCCTCCGTAATCAGTTACTAGATTATTCTATCTCAAACTCAAGTATTGCCCAAACTCATCTCAACGCAGAAAGCCTTCACATCATCGTTCTTATAACCGCATATCAGAAGTGAATCTTCCTTCTCCACAAGGAAAAGGTCGACTTTCTCCCCTGCCTTTACTTCCGCGATATAGTTAATGATGATCTCAGAGACCTTGTTCACATCGATACCGTATTTGAACAGAACATCATAAGCCCAGGCTGTATACCTTGAATTATTGACATGAAGATTGCGGTCAAGTTCACTGAAATCGGCATATTTGGAGATGACCGGCTTGGATGATACCGTCTCGATCTCGCTTCTCTCGGGGAAAACGAGTTTCGGGCAGTCCTCGCCGAAAACCTTTGGAGCAGAACCATCCGGAGAATACTGCGGAAGTTCCGGCCGTTTTCTTGCGATAACCGGTCTGTGGGTATTGGTATCTGCAAGGATCCAGGTGGATGTCGCCTGTGCGAGCACGGAACCGTCTTCTGCGGTCACCTCGAAATCCCTGCCGTAGCTGATCTTCTGAAGGTCTGTAGCCCAGGTGCTGATGGTGATGCGTTCCTTTCTCGAAGGCAGCCTTACCAGCTTAAGCTTCATGCGGAGTATGATCCAGCAGATATGGTTCTCCCAAAGAAAATCCGAACCGTACCCGAGGCTGTCTGAACCTTTCTCGGCAGCTTCCTGAAGGTCTCCGATAAGGACCGAAGCGAAAAGATTGTCGCCGATGCCGCACTCGGTGGCTTTGCAGAAAAGCTCAAGATCAGTATGATTAGCGGGAACTGCCATTATCTCTCGCTCCTCCCGTTCTCAGACGGCTTTACGGGCTTTCTGTACTGATAGACATTCCTCGGATTATATCTTCTGAAAACCTGGAACATCTCGGGCTTGAAAGGGAAAGCGACGAGATATTTGAAGTCGGAGCCGCTTACAAGTGCATACCATGTGTCTTCCGTAATCGGATAATCCCTGTTCTCGGTCAGAGCGAGCTTGAGTTCAGCCTTGCCAAGATCAGACTGATACCTTTCTTCCGTAACGGGTCCGATATAGTCACATTCCTTTACGGAGAAATCAACAAGATCTATCCTCTTTTTCTTGCCTGCGATCTTCGAAGCAGTGAAAGTGTCATTAACTATCTCGATCTCATATTCAATATACTGATTCCTGAATAAGACTATAATTACCCAGAAGAGAACGAATGTAAGAGGAATCGAAGCATAGAGCAGCTCGTAGAAGCCGAGAACGAGAGGCACTCCGTACAGAGTCGCAAGTATAATTGCAGCCATGATTATAAGAAGCATTTTATAGGCAATGCCGTTCTTTCCGTTGTCTCGCTTGACATGGCATTCAATAAAAGTGTCACTTGTATACATACTGCTGAGGCATAGCCGGAGCTTCCTTCTCAGGAATATCCGTAACTACTGCTTCAGTTGTAAGCACTGTAGAAGATACGGAAGCCGCATTCTGGAGTGCAGAACGTGTAACCTTTGCAGGATCAACGATTCCGGCTTCGAACATATCAACATACTTGTCGTTCAGTGCATCGTAGCCTGTGCCTACAGGAGAGTTCTTGATCTTCTCGCAGATGACGCTGCCGTCAAGGCCTGCGTTTGTAGCGATCTGGCGGATCGGTTCCTCAAGAGCTCTTAAGACGATCTTAACACCTGTCTTTACATCGCCCTCTGTCTCGTCGAGAAGCTTTGCGATTGCAGGAAGAGCATTGAT
>CADAOK010000019.1 GCA_902789515.1 Oscillospiraceae bacterium | reverse complement strand
AAGTTACACGCAATATCCGCGATTGCGCTAACGCTCGCGACTGCTATTGTAATGAACGGCTGTGCCCTCATGAAACCCGAAGGCTTCAGGGGCCCGATGGTAGGTAAGAAGGCTGAGAAACCGGCCGCTACCCTCGAAGATAATGCCCCGGCTGTAACCAGCGGTGAAGATACAGGACTTATTGCCAACGAGGCTATCATCGATATCAATTTCGACGATAACGATGTCAACGGCTTCATGGTCTATAACGACGGCGGCGTTTTGGACCTGAAGGCTGAGGGCGGACAGCTTGTATGTTCCATCAGCAACTGCGGCTCGAAAGATTATGCGAACCAGGCTTACTGGGACGGTTTCGAACTCGCTGAGGGGTGCGAGTACACATTGAGCTTTGATATCTCTTCCGATATCACAAGACAGGTCGAATACCGTCTGCAGCTCAACGGCGGCGACTATCACGCATATCAGGGCGAATACATCGAGGTTGGTCCCGATGTCCTGAACTTCTCAGTTGATTTTACGATGAACGAGACTTCGGATCCCGCTCCAAGACTTTGCTTCAACATGGGCAAGATGGACGACATGACAGGCGATCCGGGCAAACACAACGTCTATATCGACAACATCAAACTCGTCATCAAGAATGCCGAGAATGCCCAGATTGTGGCAACACTTCCTTCTTATCTGAACGTCAACATCAACCAGGTCGGATACCTCCCCGAGGATTCGAAGACCGTTTTTGTGAAGACGGATGCGGATAACGAGGACTTCTATGTGGTCAACAACGACACCGGCCTCATCGTATATCAGGGCAAGCTTTCCGCAGCTGCGGCCGATGCTGCAAGCGGCACGAAAGTTGCCAAGGGTGACTTCTCCGAGATCAAAGATGCAGGCACATACTATATCTACACGAATGCCGGTTCTTCGTACACATTCAAGATCGGTGCGGACGTCTACAACGACATCTACAAGGACACTGTCCTCATGCTCTACGATCAGCGCTGCGGCGTCGAGACTGATCCCGCGATCGCAGGTGTTTATGCTCACGGCGTATGCCACGATAGCGAGGCAGTTATCTACGGAACAGACGAGTACAAGGATGTTTCCGGTGGCTGGCACGATGCAGGCGACTACGGCAGATATGTCGTCTCCGGCGCGAAAACGATCGCCGACCTTTTCGCTGCATACGAAGACTGCAAGGCAACCGGCGATGATTTCGGTATCCCCGAGAGCGGAAACGGAGTGCCTGACCTTCTTGATGAAGCAAGGTTCGAGCTTGAGTGGATGCTCAAGATGCAGGACGAGACTTCAGGCGGCGTATACCATAAGGTTACATGCATGGTGTTCCCGGGAATGGTAATGCCTGAAGAAGAGACAGACGAACTCGTTATCGCTCCTATCTCCACGGCAGCAACAGGCGATTTCGCAGCAGTTATGGCAAAGGCATCTGTGATCTACAAGGACATCGACGCAGATTTCTCCGCAACATGCTACGCAGCAGCAGTTAAGGCTTGGGGTTACATCGCAGATGTTGAAGATACGACCGGCTTTACTAACCCGGCCGGCATGGAGACAGGTGAGTATCCCGATACAAACATGCTCGACGAGAAACTGTGGGCTGCAGCTGAACTCTATCTTGCCTGCCAGGCAGGTGTAAGTGGCGCAAATGCGTCTGATGCAGCCGGTTATGCAGACTTTATCGAGACTGCATGGGAAGGCGATCCGGCTGAATGGCTCGGATGGCAGGGAATGGGTCTGTACGCTGAGTACGACCTCGCTAAATCCAAGACCGACCTTGCAGCGACTGCAAAATCCAGACTTCTTGCTGAAGCTGACAAGATCGTCAGTGCTGCCGAGGGCGACGGTTATTATCAGAGCCTCGGAACAGAGTATCCTTGGGGTTCGAACCTTTCCGTTGCAGTCAACGGCGAGATCCTTTACATGGCAGCAAATGTAACTGATGGTGATACTGCAGCAAAGTATAAAGCAGCCGCTACAAGACAGCTTGACTATCTGCTTGGCGCTAATGCTATGGGTTATTGTTTCGTTACCGGTTACGGTACATTCAACCCGACGGATATTCACCACAGACCTGCGCAGGCAACCGGTGAAGTCTTGCCCGGCATGCTCGCAGGCGGTCCGAACAGCAATCTTGAAGATCCTTATGCTGAGATGGTCCTCGCCGGTGAAGCTCCGTCAATGTGCTATGTCGACAGCTCTCAGAGCTACTCGACAAACGAGGTTGCAGTTTACTGGAACTCTCCGCTGATCTACGTGTTTGCGGCTGAACTCAGTTAAGCTGTTTGACAGTTGATAGTGAACGATGGGTGCCTTCGCGGCACCCATTTTTCGTGATGATGTGTTGTTGTTCATCCCATAACTTACCCAATAAGGTAACTTCGTGGGTAATAACGACTGTTGAAGTTACCGATACGTGAAATGTTACCCAATAAATTTACCCAATTAGGTTACTCAATAGGAAACAACGTGCACAACAGTTACGAATGAGTGAATTGTTGCACTGCGCACTTTCCCTAATGGGTAACAAGAAGAGTTAACTCCAAACAAAAACAAGCCCCGGACATTGCCGGGGCCTGATGACTTGCTTATTTCAACAGATCAGGGATTGATCGTTGTCTTGTCTGCGTTGGAAGACCTTACGAGGCAGATGTAAGAAGTGCCGCGGTTGACTTCGACTTCCTCGCCGGCTTCATTGTAGATCTTGATGGGTTCATGAACGTCTGTCTTTGTCCATGTAACGTTGATGATCTTACCGTCGCAAAGGTAGTAGCCGCTGCCGCCTTCTTCGAAGAAGTAGTCTGTACGGTAGCCGTCATCTGCAAGGGCAACTCTTACATACAACACGAAAACGTTCCTTACTGCGATCTGCTGACCATTGTTCTCGTCGATCTGCGGATCACCGTACTGGCTCTTGTAGTAGAGGTTGTCGCCGCTGTTGTATTCGAAGAATGCGTCATCGTTGGATGCGGAGAAGTAGACGTTGATGCTTGAGCATGTGTCTGTTGCGTTCGCGATATCAACGGAGTTGTCCGGAACGAAATTGAACATCATGTTTACGATGCCGTCTTCGTCTGCAAGGTCGATGCCCTTATACTCGAGAGCTTCCTTGATGTGAACGCCGTCAGAGACTGCGGTGTGCTCGATGGCTCTTGCTGCTGCCCAATCCTTGTCTCTCCAGAAGAATGTGCCGCTCGGGAGATCAACATAACCGTCGTCATAATCGGAAGATCTGTACTTGCCTGCGCAGAGATAGTTACCGTCGATGTGGACGATGTTGTTGCTTGAGAAGTAGGAGACAACTCTTGCCTCACGGCCGAAATGCACGAAGATCGCATTAAGACCTGCGGAAAGGTTGGCGGTTACAACACGCGCACTTCTCAGGGAACCGATCTCGGGGATGGTGTTGACATCAGCGAAAACGCAGAGCAGACGGGAGATACCGCCCTCTGTTTCATATTCGAAGATGGCATCAGCCTGCGAAACGCCTCTCTGAGGCATTGCCGCATAAACGTTGTTTACAACAATGGTGATAGGCTTGTTGCCTTCGTTCTCGGGATCCATGTCCTGAACACCGGTAATAGGGTTAACGGCGTACGGAATGTTCGGATCATAGAGAACGGGTTCCGTCTCTGCGGTCGTGGTCTCTTCAGTCGTTGTGGTCTCAGAAGTCTCTGATTCCATGACTGTAGTTGTTGCTTCTGTTGTGGTCTCAACCGGCTCTTCCTTCTTGCATGCAGCAAAGGACAGCATGATAGATGAAATGAGCAGTGCTGATAATAATTTTTTGGTTTTCATAGTAATACCTCGCTATAAAACTTAATTTGAGTATAACATTCTTAATATTTCTTCTATGTATTGGAAAATTACAATTTGATGATATAATACGGTGTGCGTTAAGGACCTTAAGCATGGAGTATATTAATGAGTAATAAGAGCCTTGATTCTTCTTTCGTGCAAACGAAGAAGAAATCTAAAGCTGTGAAATACTTTGTAAGGATACTTCTCGGCGCCCTTGGCCTTCTGGTGGGTGCTGCTCTTTATTTCGTATGGATTTTCGGCGGCACGTATGTTGCCATACCGATTGTTTCCGAAGACGAATATGAGACGATGGTCCTCAGTGCGGATCAAAGCACGACCGGCGGAGATGTCACGTCGCCGTGGTCATCGGGAGGGCACACCAGGCTCTACTATGACCCGGAACACCCGATTATCAAAGTCGATCAGATTGATCCTGATGTGGAGAACATACTTGTTTTCGGCGTTGATTCCAGAGGAACCGACGACTACAAGTGCAGAACCGATGCCATGATAATCGTCTCCATCAATAAGAAGGCAGGCACCGTAAAGCTCATATCACTTATGAGGGATACGGGTGTTTACATCGGGGATACCGATGAGACGGCATCGACAAAACTGGATAAGCTCAATGCGGCATATGCCTACGGCGGGGTCGGTCTGATGATCAATACGATCAACAGGAATTTCGGTCTCGATATCCAGAGATTCGTTATGCTGGACTTTGGAAGTTCGGCGGAACTTATCGATCTGGTGGGCGGTGTCGAGATAGATGTGGCGGCAGAGGAAGTCAAGTACGCGAATCCCTATATTCAGGAGATCAACGCACTTAACGGAACGGATTCTCCGCTTCTTACCACGAGCGGACTCCAGACGCTGAACGGAACACAGGCGACCGGCTGGGCGAGGATCAGATATCTTGATTCCGACTTTGTCAGGACTTCTCGCCAGAGGACAGTGGCCCTCGCGATGATGAACAAGGTCAAGAACATGAGCTACATCGCACAGCTTGCGCTGCTTAATGATTCTGCCGGCGTGTTTGAGACGAATATGGTATCAATGGACCTGATGCGCGTCGCATTGAACGCAATTGCGGGTCTTGATAACGTAGAGGAGTACAGGGTTCCTGCCGACGGGCTTTATACCGTCCAGAACAACCCGTGGATGATGATAATTGACTTTACAACGCAGAAGCAACTGCTATATGATTTTATTTGGGGAGAGACATAAAACATGAGTAAAACAGTAGCAACATGTATCGCTGAGACCAACCAGGCTCAGAACCAGCCTCAGGAGAACGTATTCTTCCTGACTCTGTCCAGAAAACTCGAGGATTTCCCGAACGAGTTCCTCAGAACTGCAAGATCAACATCACCTGTGCAGATCTGCGCCATCTTCTCGACCATCGGTCCCGATAATCTTGCCGCAGTCCTTAATCTTGAGCTGAACTCAGAGCTCGAGAAGATCGTGGCAGCTGCTTCAAACCAGCCCGTACTTGATTTCGAGGGCTTCTCAAATCAGGTTATCAATACACTTAATGTCAGAGTGTGCAATTTCGCTGCGAACAAGGGTCAGCAGTTCAAGACGTCCATGACCATGCTCGTTATCGAAGGCGATGTCCTCCGTGTTATCCATGTTGGCGTTACCAAGGCTGTCCTGTTCAGAGACCAGCGCATTATGCTCCTCACTGAAGAGCAGACAGTGGCACACAGATATGTTCAGCTCGGTTCCATCACTGCCGAGCAGGAGAGAACACACCCTGAGAACATGAACCTTACGCAGTATCTGGGCAAGATGCCCCAGGACGGACAGGTTCAGGCAGACCGCAAGATCCACCTCAAGCTCAAGGACGGCGACGAGCTTTTCCTCATGGGTCTCGGTATCTCCAGACAGATGCCGCCCCAGATGCGCAATTCCATCATCGCAAAGCCTGTTTCCACAGAGAACAAGGCGAAAGAGATGATCGCTTCCGCTGTTAGCTACGGCATCAAGTCCGGCCTTACATTCGTTGATCTTAAGGTCGAGTCCACATTCCTGCTTCCCGGTGATGCAGTTATCGGAAGCAACCTCAACTCTGACGGCAAGGTTGCCAACCAGAGACAGCAGTCTCCCGAAGACGCTTACACTTCATTCGGCGGCGGTGCCGCAGGTGCTGCCGGAGCTGCATCTGATGCAGACGATGATAACACGATCAGCTTTGTCCCCGGCAAGGGCGATGTTGACGACGATTCAGTACCTGTCGTCAACGAGAAGAAGGAAAAGATAATGTCTATCGTTATCCCTGTAGTAATTTTCCTCGGCTGCGTCGTACTCGGTTTCGGCATCATGTTCCTCGTGTTCAACATGAAGAACCTCATTGATTTTGATACTGATGAGACAACACAGACCATCACGATCGGATCTGTCCTCTATGTTATCAACGACAACACTCCGGTATATTCCGAAGGCGACACAAACTCTACTATCATCGGCTACCTCAACCGCGGCGATGTCGTAACTCTTTCCGAAGAGACAAACGAAACATTCAAGAAGGTATCTTTCGGTGACGGCAAGGTAGGATACATCATGTCTGCCGCTCTCACGACAGAAGATCCCACGATCTACGATGAGACATCTTCCGAAATGATGTCAGACCCGACACCCGTACCGGAAGAAGAGACAGAGACAACAACGACTGCTGCCGAGACTGAGGCTACAACGACAACTGCAGCTCAGACAGAGGCTACGACGACAACTGCAGCTCAGACAGAGGCTACGACCACAACTGCTGAAACTGAACCGCCGGAAGATGATCAGCCTACTTCTGAGACAACAACAGCAGAGACGTCAGCAACATCCTCTGAGACATCCGCAACATCTGAAACATCTGCGACATCTGAAACATCGGCACCTGTTGAAGCTCCCGCAGATAACGGCGGTGGTAATGACGAAAATGCCGGCAACTGATATACTGCATTAATTTGTTATTAAAGAGCTGCTCATTTGAGCAGCTTTTTTATGCTCATCCTTCAAAAGTTCCCTGCGAAATTCCCCAATAGGGTAATTTCGTGGCGAAGGATATACCTTTTCGTATAGCAAAAAGACAAACTTCCCCCTAAAGGTTCTTCAAGAGGGTAACTCTTGTGGGGAACAATATACATTATCGTAGTCTTGCGAGTATAGATTTACTATAGAAGTTACCCAATAGGGGAACTCCTGAGGTAAGTTCTCAATAAAAACGGCGGTAGATCTTACCGCCGCCTTACTAACTGATTAAACCAGCCATCAATACCTGAACAGTTCCTTGTACAGAACCCTTACGGCATATGAGCAGTAGGACTCCGATACGCCGAACATCATGGAGATCTCGGATGCGCCCTGGTTAACGATCCTCAGGTTGATACCTGCGGACGAGAGGGCAGAAGCGGCTCTTGCCATGATACCTACGGAGTTCGCCATTGCTTCACCGACGATCATGACGATAGCGAGGTCGCGGTCGACTTTGCATTTCGCATCAAGTTCCTTCTCGATGCGTCCGACGATGATCTCTTCCTTCTCGGGCGTGAAATACTTCTTGCGGAGAACGATCGTGACCGTGTCGATACCGGAAGGAATGTGGTCGATAGAGATGCCTTCGTCAGCAAAGATCTCGAGGAGCTTTGCAAGGAAGCCGACCTGATGGTTCATCATGTACTTATCGACGGTAACTGTGCAGAAACCCTTGTCGCCGGCAATTCCGGTTACGAGAGAATCGTAGTGCGTTCTCTTTGAAACGATCCAAGTGCCCTTTGCGGCAGGATTGTTGGTGTTCTTGATGTTGAGCGGGATCCCGCGAGAGAAGACAGGGTAGATAGCCTCCTCATGAAGGACCGTGAATCCTGCGTAGGAAAGCTCTCTCATCTCGTCATAGGTTATCTCAGTGATGGGGAACGGGTTCTTGACCAGGTTCGGGTTTACCGCGAAAACATTATCCACGTCGGTCCAGTTCTCATAGACCTCTGCGCCGACGGCAGCAGCGAGGATGGAACCTGTAATATCGGAACCGCCTCTTGAGAAGGTAATGATATCGCCGCTCTTTGAGTATCCGTAGAAACCGGGGAAGACTGCGATGGTGTTCTCATCATCGGCAATGTTTGCCAGGTTCTCATATGTCTCAGGAAGTATAACTGCTTTGCCGGCAGCATCGTGCTCGAGGTAAAGACCGCACTCAGCCGGGTCGCAGTACTTTGCCGAATGTCCGGAAGAGTTCAGGTAGAAAGCAACGAGCTTCGCACATGAATCCTCACCCATGGCCTTGACCGAGTCGAGATACATAACGTCATCGGTATAGGGAGCAGCGCAGATCGTATTGAGCTTCTCTTCGATGCCGGGCATGACTTCCTTGATATTGAGTTCGTCCGCGATCTCTTCGTATCTTGCGAGGACAGCAGCCAGTTCCTTCGAATAGTCGTTGCCTGCAAGCCTCGCCTTGGCTACGGCGATCAGCAGGTCGGTAACCTTTGTATCGTCCTTGGTGCGCTTGCCGGGTGCAGAGACGACCATGATCCTGCGCTCATCATCGGATAAGACGATGTTGCAGACTTTCTGTATCTGAAATGCGTTGGCAAGAGATGATCCGCCGAATTTTGTAACCTTCATAATATGACGCTCCTTGACTAGTCTTGTAGCGATAATATAATATCACAGCAATCATTCGTTGTATTTTATATTATTATTACAGGTAATACGCCCGCAGGAGATAATTATTTGAACATATTTAAGGCAATGAAGCCCGAGAGAGTCTATAAGACCCTTGATGAGATGCCCTGGGATATCCTCGCGCAGGAAGGAATAAAGACGGCGCTTCTCGATTTTGACAACACACTGGGACCTGACCACGCCACGGAGCCCGAAGAATACAGCTATAAGTGCGTTAAGCTTATACAGGACAACGGGATCCGCTGCTGTCTCGTCTCCAACGCGAAATCCGGAAGGTCATCTGGGATCGCCGCGAAGCTCGGCATACCCTGCGTTACCTATGCGAACAAACCCGGCACATCAGGGGTGCTCAAGGCTATCAAGCTCATGGAGTCCATGCCCGAGGACTGTGTAATGGTGGGCGATCAGGTGTTTACTGATGTAATAGCGGGCAACAGGTCCGGGGTTAGGACATTCATGGTCGAACGTCTGCATAAGAAGGAGATATGGTATATTGTCCTTAAGCGGATCCCCGAGCGGATAGTGCGTGCAATCGCACATTTCTGAAGGACTTGCAAGAAATAGGCCTTTCAAGTAAAATTAGTCAGTTATACTTATTAATTAAAGTTTTAAGGAGTACAAAATGATCAGCGCAGGTGATTTTAAGAACGGTTTATGTTTCGAGATGGACAATCAGGTCTATCAGGTAGTTGAATTCCAGCACGTTAAGCCGGGCAAGGGTGCGGCTTTCGTTCGTACAAAGTATAAGAACGTTAAGACAGGTTCTGTCGTTGAGCGTTCTTTCAACCCTAACGAGAAGTTCGAGCAGGCTCAGCTTACAAGAAGAGATATGCAGTATATCTATGCTGAGGGTGATCTCTATTACTTCATGGATCAGGAATCCTATGAGCAGATCCCGATCTCAGGCGATAAGATCGGCGACGGCATCAAGTTCCTCAAGGAAGAGATGATCTGCAAGGTCGTTTCCTACAAGGGCGACATCTTCCAGGTTGAGCTTCCCATCACTGTTGAGCTCGTTATTACAGAGTGCGAGCCCGGTGTAAGAGGCGATACGACAAACAACGCTTCCAAGTATGCTACACTTGAGACAGGCGCTGTAGTTAAGGTTCCTCTCTTCGTTAACCAGGGCGAGACGATCAGAGTTGATACCAGAACCGGAGAGTATCTCGAGAGAGCTTAAGTCTTCTGCTTAAAGACTATCGTTTTTTGACATGGAAAGTAACATCAACACCGAATCTATCAAGGGCGACCGCTCGATGACGCAGGGCTTTGTGGCCCAGTACGCCGCTGAGGCTGCGCTCCGGATAGATGGTGTTGTATCGCTAGTACCTTCATTCGCTGTGGCGTTGAAGGAGAAGGCCGGGGTAGTACACGAAGGAAAGGGTGTAAGGGTCGTTTTCGACGAGAATGACGACAACACCGTCTCCATTACATGCTACCCCGTTATCAGTTACGGAAAGATTATTCCCGAAGTGGCGTGGCTCATCCAGGAGAAGGTCAAGGGTGACGTCGAGAAGTTCACGGGACTTAACGTTGATACGGTGGATGTGTATGTCTGCGGAGTCAGCGACCTTGAGGATCCCGAGGATGAGAAAGGAGAACAGGAAGAATGAATGGATTTGTCAGAGTACTGATGTTCATCTATTCCGTTGTTATTGCGGTTATCTCCGTAGTACTTATGTATGCACTTGTCGATGATGGTATTTTCGCGGATATTCTGCAGCCTCTGCGTTCAGTCGTGGCAGGCCCTGTCAGCAGATATGTGTATTTCATAGTGCTCCTGCTCCTGTTTGTCACTTCTATTATTTCGATCACAAATTCAATCACATACGGCAGGCTCAACAGGACAAGGCTCAGGAAGACAGAGATCGGTTCTGTGGATATCGGAGCCGATGCTATCGAGAACATCGCGCTCAACAGCGCAAGGTCCGCTCAGGTTGGTATCAAGAACGCAAGATGCCGTGTGGCTCCGGCAAAAAACGGCGCCATAAGGGTCATCATCTCATGCGTGCTTTACTCTAATGTCGAGATCCCGGCTTCCATGGCAAAGGTCCAGGAGAAGGTCAAGAAGGATATCGAGCGTTATACGGGTATCATCGTGGCGGATGTTTTCGTCAAGGTAACCAAGGTAGAAGCCACTACGACAAAGGTTGAGAACAGATAATGGAAAGATTCCTGTCCAAGCTGTTTGAGAAGCTCAGTAACACCAAGGCAGGCGTAATATTCGCGTTCCTGTTCTTTGTTACCGGTCTGCTCCTGTGCATCTTCGGATTCTTCAAGACGCTGTTCATAATCATCTTTACAGCCGCAGGCTTCTTTGTAGGTTCGTTCCTGTTCTCGGATTCCAGCAAGTTCAAGAAATTCCTTGACAGGATCCTGCCGCCGGGGAGGTTCAGATGAGCAGAATAGAGACACGCGAACATGTAATGATGTTCCTTTTCCAGGCATATTTCCGCAAGGATCCCGTCGCGGATCAGATCGAGATGTTCAAAGAGGATTATCCCGAGGTCTCCAATGACCCCGTTTACTTCACGGATCTGGTATATGGCGTTATCAACAAGCGCGACGAGCTTGACGAGAAGATCGCTCCGTTCCTCAACAAGTGGAAACTGGACAGGATCCCGCTCGCGGACAGGATCGTGCTCGAGATCGCGGCTTATGAGATCCTTAACATGGAGGATGTGCCGGTAAGCGTATCCATCAATGAGGCAGTCAAACTTGCAAAGAAATACGGTACCGACAGTTCCTCGTCATACATCAACGGCGTCCTCAGCAGTTTTGAGAAGAGCCTCTGACGGAGGACGGATAATTGGTATTCGAATCTCTGAGTGAACTGGTAAACCACCTTAATTACGTTACTTTTCAGGATGATGAGGATCTTATCGATTTTGAGGTAACGGGTGAGATAACCGGCTACAGGGTCAACCGCTGGAAGCCGACGGTTGTATTCATCAATTTCACGCTTCAGCAGGATATCGGCAGGGGAAAGTTCCTCAAGCTGTCATGCAATGCCACTGAGAGCAACTGCACATTTACCGGTTTTGATGACGAAGGACCCAAAGACGGCGATAAGGTTACCGTCAAAGCCACTCTTCAGTACAGCACCGGTATCAGCGTGCTTCAGGCTGTCGTATCCGAGGTGCGTAATACCGGAAGAGGCGATCTGCTCTTGAGATTTCAGGAGATGAAGGAACGTCTGGCCGCTGAAGGGCTGTTTGACGATTCAAGGAAACTAAGCATTCCGAGACTTCCCGGCAGGATCGGCCTTATCACATCGGGTGAAGGAACCGAGGGACGCACGGACTTCCTCGACGAGATCCGGTGCAGGACCAGTTACTACGATATCCTCATATATAAAGCAACGATGCAGGGCGAGAACTGCCCGCCGCAGGTCATAGCCGGACTTGACTACTTTGAGTCTCACAAGGATGATCCTGACAGGCATGTCGATGTTATCGTCATTACGCGTGGCGGCGGCGATAAGTATACGGACTTTATCTGCTTCAACGATGAGGCTCTCGCAAGAAGGGTAAGCGCCTGTACTATCCCGGTAGTCTGCGGTGTCGGCCACACTTCCTATGAGACTATACTCGATTATGTGGCGGACGCTTCCGTCAAGACTCCTACGGCCGCCGCTGATGCTGTCGTTCCCGATCTCGAAACGGAACTGGACGCCATCAGCTCTCTTGTCTCAACCATGGATCAGGTAATGATGTCGCAGATGAGGATCGCACATAACACCATAGAGGCATACAAAAACCATCGGGCTTTTGCCGGCGGCTTCATCAACGACAGAAAGGAATATCTCGCCGGACTTACCGAGATAGTCGAGAAGCACAATCCTTCGGCAGAACTTGCCGAGCGCCAGAGAAAGCTTCTGGAACAGAGACTCAAGCTTGAAGCATATCCCGAGAGATTAACCAGGATGAAGTTGGAGCTCGAAGGCCTTGACGCCAGGCTTGAATCCGTTAATCCGGAAAACGTTCTCAAGCGCGGCTATTCATATGTTGAATCAGCGGACGGCAATGCGCTGGATTCCGTCGATAAGGTAAAGCCGGATCAGGAAGTAAGGCTGGTTTTCCGTGACGGCTCAGCTAGGGGTAAAATAATAGAGGTAGACAGGAAGGAGACAACATGAAGGACATAGAGAAGAAGATCGAAGAAGGCAAGCTTACCTACGAAGAAGCACTCGAGCAGCTCTCTTCAGTGGTGCAGAGCCTCGAGAGCGGAAAAGTAATAACGGGCGGCGAAGAGAAAGACATGACGCTGGACGAATCCATCAAACTCTACCGCATAGGCAAGCTCCTGTCCGGATATTGCGAGCGTCTCCTTACTCAGGCACAGGCACAGATAAACGAGATAAACAATGGCTGATATATCAAGACTTATAGAAGAATGCAGCGAGTGGATAACACCCGAACTTGAAAGATGCTTTACCGATAAACAGAAGGAAGACATAACCGTCAAGGCGGCTATGTACAGTCTGTTGGGCGGCGGCAAGAGACTCAGGCCGCTCATGATGAAGATGACGGCGGAGATGACCGGATGTCCGGAAGAACTCATGGATGATGTGAGGTATTTCGCCGCGACGCTGGAGATGATCCATACGTATTCTCTGATACATGACGACCTTCCTGCGATGGACAATGACGACCTGAGGCGCGGAAGACCCACATGCCACAAGGCGTTCGATGAGGGTATCGCACTGCTGGCAGGGGACCTCCTGCTGAACAGTGCATACGAGAGGCTTTTCGCGGCAACGATCAAAAACCCCGGTTATGCCTATGCAAGCAGCTGTATGTGCAAGCTTGCCGGCATCGAAGGCATGATTGGCGGACAGAGCATCGATCTGGCGTCTGAAGAAAAGAAGATATCGGTCGAACTTCTTGTCGAGCTTCAGGAGAAGAAGACTGGAGCGCTGATAGAGACAGCCATAGTCACGCCTTTCTATCTTATGAACGGCATGACTGAGGAGACTGCTGCCGGGGATAAGACAGTAAGGCTCCTTAAGGAACTGGCCGCACATCTGGGACTCGCATTCCAGATCAAGGATGATCTGCTCGATGTTACATCGACCGCTGAAGTGCTCGGCAAGAGCGTCGGCAAGGATTCCAGAGATGATAAGTCCACTTTCGTGACACTCCTCGGGATCGAGAATGCCAAGAAATGCCTTGAAGATGAGACATCCGCAGCCAAAAGAGTTCTTAAGAACCTGGCTGAATTGGGTTATGATACAGAAGATTATCAGATCTTGTCTGATTATATGATAAGCAGGGAGAACTAACCGTCAGGTCATGGAATATAAGATACTTGGAAAGGAAGATCTGACGCCTCAGGCAATTGCGTCTCTGTCTGCAAAGGACAGGGAAGAGCTCTGCGCAGAACTCCGCGATAAGATACTTAATACCGTGTCTGCCAACGGCGGTCATCTCGCCAGCAATCTTGGCGTGGTCGAGCTTACCGTGGCTCTGCTTTCCGTGTTTGATTACACAAAGGACAAGATCGTGTTCGACGTCGGACACCAGTCTTATTCATATAAGATCCTGACGGGAAGGTATGATGATTTCGATACGCTCCGTACAAAGGGCGGAATATCCGGTTTCCCGCGCATCAATGAGTCGGAGTACGACGCTTTCGATACGGGACACAGTTCGACTTCAATATCTGCGGCTCTCGGCATGGCCAGAGCAAGAGACCTCAACGGTGATGATAATTATGTTATCGCTGTCATCGGTGACGGTGCGCTGACCGGCGGTCTTGCCTATGAGGCTATCAACGACCTCGGACACAGCAAGACCAAGATGATAGTCATCCTTAACGATAATGAGATGAGCATCGACAGGAATGTCGGCGGCCTCTCGAAATACCTTTCCAAGCTCAGGGTCTCCAGCGGTTACATCTCTGCGAAACGCACTACGGAAGGCTTCCTCCAGAAGCTCGGAATCGTCGGAAGGGGACTCATCAAGCTGATCCTCATGATAAAGGATTTCTTCAGGTTCCTTCTGTACCGCAAGAAGCCTTCGATGTTCGAGGATCTCGGACTTAATTACTACGGCCCTGTCGACGGACATAACACGGCTGATCTAATCGAAGCGCTCAATGCCGTTAAGGATATCAAGGATCCGATCCTGATCCATGTTATAACCAAGAAGGGTATGGGTTATGCTCCGGCCGAGAATAATCCGTCAGATTATCACGGTGTCGGACCGTTTGATCTTGAGACGGGTGTAACCAAGAACGGAAAGAGCTGTTATACTTCGGCTTTTGCCGGTGCCCTTGAAGAGATAGCGGAGAAGAACCCGAAGGTGGTTGCTATATCCGCCGCGATGACGCAGGGAACCGGACTCGAGCATTATTCGATGAGATTCCCAACGAGGTTCTTCGACTGCGGTATCGCGGAAGAGCACTGCGTTACCATGGCGGGAGGACTCGCAGTTTCAGGTTTTGTTCCCGTGGTCGCCGTGTATTCATCGTTCCTTCAGAGGGCGTATGACGAGATGATAACGGATGTGTGTTTCATGAATAATCATGTCGTTTTCGCGCTCGACCGCGCCGGATTTGTCGGGCAGGACGGTCATACGCATCACGGACTCTGTGATCTGTCGTACCTTAATTCCATGGTCAACATGATGATCTTCGCGCCGCGGGATTATAAGGACCTCAGGAACTGTCTCGATCATGCCATCAACAAGTGCAGCGGACCTGTCGCAGTCAGATACCCGAGGGGCAGCTCTCCTTTTGAAGCGGACGGGCCTCTCTACGATGATCCGGAAGACTGCGTTAAGCCGCATCTTGCGTCTGCCAGGGGAACTGACTTTGTCATCATATCTGTCGGCAGGATCTGTGCGGAAGCCGAGAAAGCATGCGAAATGCTTGAGAAGGATGGACTCTTGGGCAAACATATCAACCTGTCTCTGGTCAAACCCGTTCCTGCTGCCGATCTCATCGGTCTTATGGGAGATATCAGGAATGTATTCACTCTCGAAGAGGGAATCCTGAGCGGCGGTTCCGGTGAATCCATACATACTGAGGTGGACAAGCTGAGCAGCATTTACAGTATCACCAGTTTTGCTGTCGAGGATCCGGTCATAAAGGCTGCATCTCCTGATGATCAGCTGAAGACTGCAGGTATCGATGCCGTATCTGTTGCTGAGAAGATAAAGAAGTCTCTGGGCAATACCAAATAAGAATCTTAATTACCGGGTTGATGTAATGATGAAGAAAACAGCATTGTCATTGGTTCTAGCGATAGCAATGGCAGCTGCATTTACTGCCTGTGATCAGCCGGAAGGTTCATCATCACAGGATGTGTCTGAGCTTGAAAGTACTGTTGAATCTCAGGAAACTGCAGAAGAGACCACGGCGACACCGACTACTGTTCCTACACAATCCGACACTTCCGAATCTTCTGAGACGGAATCATCCGCATCTGAAACTGAATCCGCAGATGTTGCTGATCCGCCGGATATGTCAATTGACGAAGTGGTCGCTGCAGTGTTCGATGTTGCAGGTTGTGAGACGGGAGAATCAGGTACAGAGGAGCAGGGAGTTTGGATACCTGCTGATGATGAAATATACTTTGGCGATTATGTGTTGGATTACCGTATATGGATCTGTCCGAAAACTTATGAATATGAGGACGGCTCGGTCAAAGAATACAATTATTCTGTCTTTGTTTTGGAGTTTGATACCGGTTCTGAATGCTATAAGGATCTGTATGTCGGCGGCCCGATAGATGTATATGCCACGGCGCAGCGCGCGGATGTGGTTGCCTGCATTTTCGTTACCGCCATCAACGAACAATATGTGTTGTACATATTGGAATATGTGCCGGATACGGAGATCCCTGATTATTATGATTATTCCGCTCCGTTTACGGATCGCGAGATCCAGGAGATATATAATGCCTTTACGGCACTTTGATAATAGTTTTTCATTCAGGTCTGCCTGATACGACTTGATGATATAATTCAGATATGAATAAGATCAAGAAAACCATAATCATTACTGTCATCGTATGCGCCGTTTTGTCGGTCGCTGCGTATGTTATCTATTCAAACAGAGAGATTGGAAGCTATTACGGTTCTGAGTATGAATACATCAGGATCGGGGCGGATGTTTATGAATTTGATGCCGACAATCCCTATACGTCTTCTGATAAGGGCGTGATAATCGGACGGGTCGTATCGGCAAACTCTGCTTCTTCGGAATCTATGTATATCTGGTCGGTCAAAGGGACTGATGAGTATATCTACAGAGTGTGGGGACTGTATGACGGAGCGTTTTACAAGAAAGTCGGACAGGATTAAGGAGAATAATGAGGTTACCGGATTTCGGGAAGAAGCATAAGAAATATATCGAATTTGATCCGGATACACAGTATGCGGTTATAAGGAGTTCCATCTGCACCGGCGAGAAAGTCGCAGGGTTCAAGAATAAGAAAGACGGGCACTTTACAGAGGTTATGGTTATCAGGTCATCCGAAGATGAGAAGATATTCATGTCTATGTACGGTATAGATAAAGTGCGTACTGAGTATTGACGGGGAGCAGTCAGCACATGTGGTTTGAGATGCATCCATGGGTCTTTCCGGCAATCCTGGGCGGAATCGGCATTTGCTATATTGTATTCAATATATTGGCGAACATTGAAAGCAAGAAACAACAGCGCTACATATCCGGCATCCCGTTCTTAGGCGGAATACACATACTGATAGCAGGCTTGATCAGCCCGATAAAGTGGCTGGCGCTGTTATGCGTTCTGGATTACACCTTCTGGATGTTCCTTTATGTGGTGTTTTTAGACGGAGCCTTCAAGAAGGATAAAGACAAGGAAAAGGAATAAAGATGAACGAAGCTGCAATGATATAATATTGATATCTAAGCTATGATTCAAAGTATTAACCGGGCATCGTGTATAAGTCAGAAGGAGCGTATTAATGACTAACTTCTATAAAGAGACCAAAAGATATGGTAATACGGAGCAAATATCGATTTATACAGAAGCCGAGTATAAAGAAAGAAAAAAGGCTGATCTTATAGTCAGGATCCTCTTTGTCTGGCCATTTAAGATCATTTTCTATTATCCATACAAATTGGTTTGCTTTGTCGGTAAAAAGGTATTCGGTTGGATCTCAAGCATTTTCCATAGTTCAGCTCCGGTCGTCATTAAGATAATAGGCATAGTGTTATTGCTCGGAGTATTTGCTGGAGCAGTTGTCTTTGCAGGCTATTGGGTATACATAGCGTTGACAGCTGCATTTGCACTTATCTCCAGTTTGTTTTCTTCTCTGTAACAGAAGTATTGACTGAACCACAACTATATCAGTCAAAAGAACAAGAAAGGGGATAATCATGAAGGTTGATAAGTATGTCAGAGGGGCAGTAAGGCAGTTTGCCTATTGGTTTGCACACGGAACGATAGGATCAGGTCTTTTGAATGGCATTGATTATGTGAGTGATCTTACAGAAGAGAGCTCGTTTGCAGAGCAGACAT
>CADAOK010000018.1 GCA_902789515.1 Oscillospiraceae bacterium | reverse complement strand
ATGGCAGCAGGATGAGAGGTATTTTGTATCGGTTCAAGGTGGTTGTCAATGAAAGAAAAGACGGTAAAGCAGAATTGGTAATCCATAGCCTTCCGGGAGTTATTCATTTCGCATGGATCGTAATGCTGTTTGGGCTTATTGTGGGTCACGACTATAGGACTCCGCTGCTGGATAACCTATGGTTCAAAACTGCGTTTGGAATAATGGTTACTGCAGTTGTGCTGATCCCCAATGTTATTGAGTTCATTTCAGTTAGAAATGCCCTGTTAGAATTGATAGTGTGATTAGGTGCTTAAAGGTGAAGTGATCCGATAATATCTATCCCTGAGTTTTGTACTCTATCCCCGAGATTGATCGGGTTGTAAAGAAAGCGTGTAAATTCGGTCATTTGTAACGTGTAATCATATATATAACAAGAATCACCACGGAAGATGTCAGGCAACAGATAAGAGTAATAATTTGTTGGGAAACAGTTCCTGCTGTTTTAGCACATAAGCAGATCCATGCGCCAATAATGGATATAATGCAAATGATTTTGCTGCCAAGTGCCAGCTTGCGATATTTTTGGGGATTACCCTGATCTCGATTACTGCATTCAGTAAAATCGCGGTAAAAAAGACAAAGACATACTGCATTTGCCGAGCACATGATCGCAAAATTATATGTGAGCGGAAACCCGGCTATGATCGGAATAACGAGTGCGAAGAATGCCAATACTGCAGCGGCAATGGACAGATAGGACCAGAGGTTTTCTTTAAAAGATGTTGCTTTCTTTTCCCTTTCTCGTGCAAGCTCGACTGATCGCTTTCTGTCGGCTATGCTTTGTTCATGCATAGCGATTGCGTTTTCTATGTGTATTCTGTTTGCGTTTTCCGGTGGAAATCTGTTAATTAAGAAGGCTCGGAATTCAGGATCCTCCATAACAATGGCAATGACCGGTTCTGCGAAAAACCGCTCCCATACACTTACATCGTCGGTCTTGTCGGCAAGAGCAGTATACAGATTAAAGAGATTGGATGATATTATGCGCAGATCCTCATTTGACCGCCCGAATAAATCAGCATAAGAACCGGCATTCATTGCCTTTTTATAGTAGAAGATTGCATTGTTCAATTCCAGATCATTCGGAGTATATGCATCATCGGTCTTAACCGAAGTGAAATCATATTTTGATTCCGTTTGCTTTATTGAGCATTGTGAAGATGCATCATTAGAAGCATAATCAAGAGCAGCTCTGTAGGCTTCGTGAAGTCTGCTGTAACCTTCGGGATCATCTTCCGGATTAGTCTCATGAGCAAGCTTTGAAAAAGCCTGTTTTATCACAGTCTTATCCTTTGTTGGACTTATCCCGAGGATATCCCAAAACAGGTCTTGCCGACTCATATTCACACTCCGATATCAGCCATCATTCTATCATACTACGATTTTTCAACACGATATCTGAATGCTATAATCAAACATACGAGGCGATAGGAAAAATGGCACAGGATCAATGGGCAATCTTAGGTATAGAACCGACTAATGATGTACAGGCGATCAAGCGCGCCTATACGACTCTTATGCATGAGATCAATCCTGAGGATGACGCCGAGAGATTACAGGAACTGCATAGTGCATACAAGAATGCTTTGGCTTATGCCAGAGACGCTCAGACAGTTGATGATACCGATAGATTGATATCAGACGCGCAGCCAAACGAAGATGAGACTGATAGCCGTTTTGATTTCGGCGATATCCAGGCAGATATTCTACCGCAATCGTCGACAGCCGATAAGATTATTGACGATATAGTATTCTTCAGAGAGAACAATCATCTTACAACTGTTCAGGAACTCAGCAATACTCCGCACGCAGTCAAGATCAACCTCTCTGTTACTCTATACCAAATGTACAGAGCTCTTGCCGAGACTACCGATAACATGGGTGTGTGGTATACCTTTTTCGATGAGCCCCTGATCAAATACTGTTCGAAACAGGGCGGTTTTAATGAATGGTTAGTTAACAGTTTCCCCGAGGATTCCGTTCACAGAGCCAAGGTCATCGAGATATTGGAAGACCGGTATAAGGCTAAGCATAGGAATGATTCCGAGATCAGG
This sequence comes from Oscillospiraceae bacterium, assembly GCA_902789515.1. Lineage (GTDB taxonomy): Bacteria > Bacillota > Clostridia > Saccharofermentanales > Saccharofermentanaceae > Saccharofermentans. Next base: position 16,110 of record CADAOK010000018.1, on the reverse strand, counting down.
ATAGCAGCAGAGGCAGATGCCAAGGAAAAAGAGAAAGATTCACGAATACTGGCAGTGTTGTGCATTGTTTTGGCCCTGATCGTTGTAGGAAGTATTGTCTTGTTTTTGTTAAGGCTCGATGATCAGTATTATGCCATATTGATCATACCTTTTATGTTTGTTCCGATTTTACTCGTTGCAATGACTATTGTTGGATTTCGGAATATGTAGGATCATAGTTGCGGAGGAAACATAAGTGGCAATTATCGGAATAGATCTTGGAACGACAAACAGTATGGCGTGTATATGGAAAGCCGGTTCCCCGCTGATAATCAAAAATGCGCTGGGAACTGCTATTACGCCTTCTGTTGTTGGTGTGAACGACAGCAATGATATAGTTGTCGGTGAAGTTGCAAAAGAAAGACTGATCTCTCACCCTGATAAGACTGCTTCTGAATTCAAGCGAACACTGGGTACAAAAAAGACATATAAGGTTGGTTCCCACAACTTCTCATCAGAACAGTTATCTTCCCTTGTTCTTAAGAAGATCAAAGAAGATGCCGAATCATTTCTTGGTGAAGAAGTGACAGAAGCAATAATAAGCGTTCCCGCATATTTTGACGATTGCCGCCGCAGTTCGACTAAGCAGGCAGCCGAGATGTCGGGGCTTAAAGTCGAACGCCTGATCAACGAGCCGTCTGCAGCCGCATTAGCCTATATGCAGAAGCACGGTTTCGAAGACGGAACGTACATGGTAATTGATTTCGGCGGCGGGACACTCGACGTCTCGATGATAGATTCATTCGACAGCGTTATGGAGATCCTGGCTGTGGCCGGCAATAATCAGCTGGGCGGAAAGGATTTCAATGAAGCCATATATCTGCGCTTTCTCGAGGAGAACGGTCTTGACGATAACAAGCTGACCGCAGAGCAAAAAGCTTCCATATACAAGACGGCCGAAGCATGTAAGATCGCATTATCCGATACCCCTGTGAGTATTATGTCCGTTAATATCGATGATAAGAATTACACGCTGACGTTGGATAATAACTCGCTCATCAGGATTGCTCACCATGTGTTTGAGAAGATAAGCGAACCTATCAAGCGGGTTCTTCGCGACAGCCATATGAATGTCAATGATTTAAAAGACATAATACTGGTCGGCGGTTCTTGCAAGATGCCGACGGTAGCAGCTTACATCGAGAAGTTGACAGGACGGAAACCATGCACGGATATTGATCCCGATACGGCAATTTGTGTTGGAGCCGGAATATTTGCGGGTATGAAGAATCGTGATCAGGACTTCAAAGATGTTATTCTGACCGACATATGTCCTTTCTCGCTCGGTACTGCAGTTCAGGATCCGCGCACGATGGAATTGATCATGGATTTTATTATTCAGCGCAATTCAATGCTGCCTTCCAGTAAAACACATGATTACTATGCTGCTTCAAATAATCAGACCGGACTTCATATAACCATTTACCAAGGTGAGAGCATTGTGCCCGCGAACAATATCAAATTGGGCGAACTGAATCTGACTTGTCCTCCGACTAAGTTCCATGATTTCATTGCTTCTATGAGACTGACATATGATATAAACGGAATTCTGGTTGTAGATGTTACTACAAATGATAAGAAGACTCATACCAAGGTGATACTCAGCGACAGCAATACAATGACTGATGAAGAGATTGCCAAATGCAGAGCTCAGCTCGATAAATTGCGGCTCGCGCCACCGAGTGAAGAACGGTATCAATTGCTTATTGCACGTGCTGAACGCGTTATCGAAGAGACACTAAGCTTTGAGAGAAGGCAGATCATTGATGCATTGATGGGATACAAGGCGTGTCTGGCACATGGTAATGATCGTGACATCAGACTGATGACAAAGAGGTTCAGTCATTTCCTTGATCAGATTGAAGGAAAAGATTCCGGGCTGCCTGATGAGGACACTGAAGTGTCTGGTGAATGAAAAAGACTGACGGAAAACTGAGTCTGCTGAGTATTGCCGGATGTGTTGACGAGACTTGATCAATCACACTCAGCATATTGATATCGCAACAGCGATGGAACTCTAATGTAGATATGGAAAGACTTAATGCTCGTGGTATAGTGAATGCGGAAGAAAACTACTAGTACAGAAAATAAAGAGCAAACACGACTAACTTTTTACATGAAAGTAATCGCCAAAGCAGGAAGCAATTCCTGCTTTTTGTTATCATAAACACAAAGGAAAGCTTTACCATTATTTAATTGAAAGGGAAAAGGATGGTTAAGTACGAGCTGAGATTGATGTTTGAATGGGGAGGCGCTGCCGACGAGAACGTTATTTGGGGCATAAATGATGCTGCAAAAGAAAAGTTTGGTGGTTACGATATAAAATTGGATAATCTCCCGATATCAGTGAGTATGAAGGAAGACTTGATGCGCCTTCATGAATGGCATGATAGTGCACTGAATTGGGAGTATCCACCAGATCCTTCTCCTTGGTCAACAGAGGAGAAAGAAAGGTTTTTAAAAGAATCAGTTCAAGCTTTTCAGAAACTGCGTGAAGAACTGGGTTCTGATTACCATGTAGTATACGATGCGTTCGATTATAAACAAGTATTTGAATAACCGGTTAAATCTCCAGGAATCATGAGCAACAAAAAGAAAACTATATTATTGATACTTGTTATATTTTTAATCAGCTTATTAGCTGTATGTGCCAATCATCTTTATTCATTGAATTGCTTAACGGATTACTTAAAACAGAATTACTTTAATGGACTTACAAAACTATATGATCCCGACGCAAAGCTGTATGGATTCTGTACGATTATCTATATCCTGCCAGTAATTGCTGCTATAGTTAGCTTTCTTTTGCTGAGATTTAAGCTTAAGAATACATATAGTTTATTGCTTTCAGTTCTTGTTTTTGTGTTTTGTGTTATTGTTGTAGCGCTTTCTGTGGCGCTGTATTCTTACAACTATTCTAGTTATTGTAGTGCAGTAGTTAGTGCTAGTTCAGCATCTTGGGATGCTGAAATGCAGAAGCAGGATATTCAAGATAATAGTCCTGCAAATGAAATAATAGTTGAGACGTTCTAAGTTCGAATAATAAAGAGGAAGCTAGACTAAAGGAAGATATACAATCATATGAAGATCCAGGGCAGAATGGAATATAACGGCAAAATCGTAATCTTTACCAGTGACAAAGACTGCAGTTTTTGGGTTAATAGTGAAGACACGAGATTTGAAGACGGAAGTCCGGTAAGTACTGAAGATATAGTCGAGTTGTTGACTTTCTATGGACATGATCTGCAAAAAAGACGGTCCATACGTCAATATAAGTTCCCTATATGGTTTTGGGATGATGAATGTAAATTAATTCTATTCGATGATAATGGAGATCCCGTAATCAGGATTGAAGAAGGTCTGATCCGTTCTGCTTCCTATGACTGTATCTGTGATAAGACATTTCCGATGTATGGGGGTATTCATTCGGGGATGGGCAAAGGCGCTTTTGATGAATTCAAAGCCCAAGTTGAGTCCAGTGGTATATTTGATAAAGGTAAAAAGAAAAGAAAGATGTACGGATACGATATGATCTACTGCTGTAAGACCTGCGGTAATGAATGGGTATTAAGTTCACCGGGCTCATTTGAAATGTGGGGGTGGGCAGTAAAAAAGAGATTGGAACAGAGAGCCTGATCTTGTCTGTTCGGAAGTTCACAGAGCATTAGAGGCCATAGCAGATATGATCGGTCTGACTTGGCGTTTTTGGATCAGTAAATAAGGAATATTCCTTACTAACAGCTTCGGATTTCCGGGGCTGTTTCTTTCCGTCTTTGTAAATTACTCAAACCAAGGAAAGATGAAACCTGTCCTATTAATACACCAGAAATGCAGGCCTCGAGATTTGACGTTTTTGTAATACATTTGGCCGACCGCCTCTGTTAACATTTTAAGAAATGATGCTAATGCATATAGAAATTGCGTTAAGCAGTTTATGGTCTGAAGTAGGTGGTAGGGCTTTTAGAGAGTCATCATTTTGTGTGAGTAAGTGGTTGAAAAGGTGGTTGAATTAAGAAGCAGGTATCCCGGAAGCCCCGTCCTTTCTATGTTTGTAGTTTTAATAATCTGCTCCTAAGCGGTAGGCCAGCGGTTCGAATCCGCTCACGATCACCAATATAAAGGGGTTCAGAAAACTCTGAACCCCTTTGTTTTGGTCAAATAGCGTTTGAAGAAGGTTTATCAGTCCTTCTCAACAGCGTAACGCCTTCTCAGGAAGAGTGTAACGCCGGCAAGCGCAATGCAGGAAATGCCTGCGATAACAGTAGTGCTTACAGCTTCGCCTGCAGCAGGAACGGCAGCAGCTGCTACTGTGAATTGTGATGTAACTGTTGCATTGGAGAACTTGATCGTGATCGTATGCTCTCCGGCTGACAGAGTTGCAAGGTACTCAGGCTTAAGTGTAATGATGACACTTCCTTGTACAAATGTGAAATTGCTTATATCAACAACCTTTCCGTCCACTTCGATATAGCAGCCGCCGTCTTTGAAGAAGTCATATGCGTCATCATCAATACCTGCCTGAACGATCCTGAATGAAAGACCGGTTGCACTTCCCTGAACCCACTTGGCACCTGAACCGTCAGTAAATGTATAGATCTTTTCGAGTGCTTCATCTGCTTCAAGCAAAGCAATAACCAGATCGAGGTTGGCATCCTCTAAGTCGCTCAGAGACATAACCTCGGAATTCTTTACACCGTTCGCTTTATCCATGGCAGCCTGAAGCTTAGTCTTGATTTCATCAGACATCAAGGTGCTGTAATCCTTCATCAGCCTTTCACCGATTCCCATGTAATAATCCAGGAGCAACAGATCAAGTGAGATCATATCACTGTTAAGCTTAACAATCAGCTCATCACTAATCAAAGCCTTCTGTGCAGATGTCAAATCATTGTAGGAAACAAGTGCTTCATTAATTGCGTACTCATCTTCGATAGTTACATCACCCGGCTCAGGAAGAGCAGCTATCTTATCAGCAACTGCTTTGGCAAGAGCAGCATCTTCATCAGCATCAGAAGCCCCCTGTAATGCCTTCAAAGCATCTTCATCTTTCTCAAGCAGAGAAAGAAGTCCTTCCTCGATCAAGCTGAGTTGTTCATTTGTAAGTTCATTTACCGCTATTCTCGCATTGGAAATCTTCTCTGCATCATCGAGAGTTACATCTTCTGGATTAGGAAGCTGATTAAGCAGATCAGTCACATATTGAGCAGCTGCAAGATCTTCTTCAGTAGGTCCGGCCTCAGCCTTTAAAGCAGCTAAAGCAGCCTCAGCTTCCACAAGCTTATCTATCGTATCAGCAGGAACCAGTTTACGCTGATCTTCTGTAAGGTTATCAAGTGCAGCTCTGGCATTGGCAATGGCTTCTTCGTCTTCAAGTGTAACACTACCTGCAGCCGGCAATGCTTCGATAGCATCGGTTACATCCTGAGCAGCCTTTTTATCCTTCAACTCCAGAAGCTTAGCTTCTGCTGCCAAAAGTTTATTGGTATGATCATCGTCTATTTCAGCCGCCAGATCTCCAAGACGGTCATAAGCTTCTCTTGCTGCTACAACCAAGTCTTCATCGTCAACTGTGAGTGTTTCAGGGATATTATCTATTAACTTTTCTGTAGCTTCAAATAAAGATATGGAAGTAAAGACTATAAGATCTTCATTTGACGTACCTTCGCCACCCATGTACATAATTGCATCTGAACCACCGGGTTCTGTAATTACTATCGGCTTACTGTTTCCGCCAAACACAACTTCAACGTGGTCTCCGTTTTCGCTGATTGTAATAGACTGTGCTCCACCGGTAGCAAGAAATTCTTCTGCCCCACTATCAGGATACATGTCGATAAAAACAGTAGAACCCTCCTCACACAAGTCAATGATGTCACCATCAAGGAAAACTGTGAACCTGCCCAGTTCCTTTACCATTCCGGTAGATTCAGCAGAAACCACTGTTGCAGGAATAAGGCTCATCAATATCGCAACAGTGAGCAATACTCCAAACATCTTACCCATAAACCTCTTCATATAGATCTCCTTCCGATTTTGGTTTCATTAATAACCTTAGATGATTATACACTATCAAATATTTCAGACAAATACTTAAATTATATTAATTAATAAGCTTGAAGCCTGCAAAGCTTTCGTGAAGATGTACATGAGAGATGATATGCAGTACTTTTCCGCAAAGTATGACAGCCTGTCCGTAAATAGCGTAGCAGGTATCAGATCATCAACGGTTCCATGTTATAATCCATGTACTATCTATGAAATAATAAATGATATATGTGGACAGCGAAGCCGTTAAAAACTGATGAACCTGACCCGTTTGGAAGGAATCCTGTCAGGAATGACGGGGAGATGCTGATTGCTGAATCTTCTAAGTGTCCTTCATGTGCGTCGAATATCTTCTATCAGCCTGAAGTGCAAGGGATGGTGTGCCGTAACTGCGGCAATATCTACAACCCGTCTACCCTTGAGAAGACAGGGGCTCTCGGGTGCAGCATGGAGCGCGATTACTCCGGTGACAATGATATCTCTGATGAAGACAGGAAGCGTCATGAGATAGTGTGCAGCAGTTGCGGCGCCACGGTGATTGCTGATGAGAACATGATGTCGACCATGTGCGCTTTCTGCGGTTCGCCGGCACTTATAACGCAACGGATGACAAGAGAATTCAAGCCGGATTATATTGTGCCTTTCAAGATCGACAAGAAGACTGCAGAGAACAACATGAAACAGTGGCTCAAGACCAGAAAGCTGACCCGGAGAGGATTCAAGACAGAGAACCGTCTTACACGGATGGTGCCGGTCTATGTACCGTTTTGGATCTTAGACAGTGGCGTCAACACTGATATGTACGGTATCGGCAAGAGATACCGCGGAGAGCGGACAGAAGTGTTCTCGGTCAGGGCAAAAGCCAATTACTATGTAAAGGGTGTACCTTTCGATGCATCTTTGAGGATCGCCAATAAACTGATGGAAGCGATCGAACCTTACGATTACAGTGAAATGGTCAAGTTCGATAACAAGTATCTGCAGGGTTTCTACGCTGACAAATATGACCAGCGCCCGACCGAGATAATGGACAGATTCATTAAGAGACTGGACAGGATATCACTGGAAATGACTGATTCCATAGCTGCGAAATACGATGTGTATGAACCCAGTCTTGAGAAGAGCTTTACCTGGATGAGTGATCTCAGCGTCAAGTATTGCCTGCTTCCCGTGTGGTTCATGACTGTTGAGTTTGACGGAAGGAAATATCAGTATGCGGTCAACGGACAGACAGGTGAAGCGAGCGGGCAGGCTCCTACGGCTGATGCTGTTGACAAACTGGACAGCATCAGGAGATTTGCAAGGAGCAAATGGAGATGGGTACCGGTATCTGCGGCTGCCATATTGCCATTCATTATCGGTCTGATAGCTTTCTCTCGTAATCTGGAACCGGTTTTCTATTATTCGTTCCTTGTCCTGGGCTTAATTGAGATACTGCTTATTGCTTTCCTGGTTACGATGTTTGTGGCGCTCAAGATCGCTGACCGCGCTTCGCAAGAGATACATAAGACCGTTGATGTGGTCAACGATTACGACAAGGCGCCGGGAATGGATGCTTATCTTGATAAGGCGCACCGGACAAATCTGACAGTTGATGATTATCTCTTCAGGCTTGAGATGGATCGGGACGACAAAGAGGAGAGGGAAGAGAAGCATCTTCCTTTCGAACAGTATTAAGACCGGAAGGGGTGATCAGATGGTAACACATGTTGGAACACAAACGATCGAGACTGAACGGCTGATCCTCAGGCAGTTTGAGTACACGGATATTGATTCAATGCTCCGGAACTGGATCGCTGATGAGAAGACACAATATGATTACGGCGAGCCCTGTTATGCAACTCCTGAGGCTGTGCGGGAGTTATTCGATACGAAGTACATCGTGTCATATTCAAAGGATGATTATTACCGTTGGGCGGTAATAGAGAAAGCGACGGGTGAATGCATCGGGCAGATTGCTTATTTCACGATGGATACAGGCAACCGGCATGGCGAGATCGAGTATATTATCGGACCGGCATTCCAGGGCAAAGGATATGCCACCGAGATAACAAAAGCGGTCATTGCTTTTGGCTTCGGGAAGATCGGCCTGTACAGGATCGAGATCGACTGCAGAACGGAGAACGAAGCATCACAAAGAGTTATAGAGAAGTGCGGATTAACTTATGAAGGCACATTCCGTGATTTCTTCTGGCGTAAAGATCACTACGAAGGAAGGATGGTGTTCTCGATCTTAAAGCAGGAGTGGATCGAACAGACAGCTGAATGATGGGGATATCACATGATCATTGAATTAGAAGACACATCAAAAGTTGAGGCATTGTTCTCGGGTTGGGAGGAAACGCTGATATATTCATGCCTTCAGAAAGTTATGGGCAGGATATATGTTACTAATCCTAATGCGCCTGTATCAGCTATGGCATTCGTCGGAGTCTTTGCCTTTCTGGCCGGAGAACCGGACAGAGAACTGCTGCTTGGCAAGCCTGACGGTTTTGTGATCATGGTCCCACAAGATGACAGATGGTCTGTACTTATTGAGGCTTGTTTCCCCGATGCGCGGAGGGTTACCCGTTATGCCATCAGGAAAGATACGGTTTTCGACAGGGATTATCTGGCAGACATGGTTGCAAAACTGCCCGAAGGCTATGAACTCAAAAGGATAGATACAGATATCTATGACCTGTGCGTTCAGGATCCCGTAACTGCTGATTTTGTCTCGGCATTCGGGAGCAAGGAGAAGTATCTTGAACTCGGGCGCGGCATGGTGATCCTTATGGACGGAAAGATTGTATCCGGAGCGTCGTCTTATACCAGATACAAAGAGGGTATCGAGATCGAAGTCGATACTGTCCCTAATGAACGCCGCAAGGGACTTGCCTGCATAGTCTGTTCTGCGTTGATCTTAGCTTGCCTTGAAGAAGGGCTTTACCCGAGTTGGGATGCCCATGATATGAATTCCGTTCAATTGGCCAAGAGGTTCGGATATGTATTCGATCATGAGTATATTGCTTATGAGGTTGCTTCAGACAGAAGAACACATTGATCCTGCCGGAAGAGTCATACTACCGAATTTATAATATAATTGGATTAATAACCAATAGCAATTCAATACAGTCTTTGACAGGAGAAACCACATGTTCGGCAGAAACTTCGTCTTGAATGAACAGACAATTGGCATTATTAAAGAGATTGGAAGGCATATGCCGGGCGGCTTCTTCATTTATAAGGCTGAAGGGGATGAGGAGCTCATTTATGCCAATGATGCGACCATAAAAATGTTCGGCTGTAATGATGCTGAAGATTTCAAAACCCTTACCGGTAATTCTTTCAAAGGCATGCTTCATCCTGATGATTATGCTGCAGTTTCTGATTCGGTTAATGATCAGATAAGAATGAGCAATGAGCATATGGATCATGTCGAGTACCGGATCATACGTAAAGATGGCGTCATACGCTGGGTGGATGATTATGGCCACTACACAGAGACCGATAACTATGGCGGAATATACTACGTTTTCATTGCGGACATTACCGAGCAGCATGATCTTAAGGAAAGAAGCAATCTGAAGGAACAGCTGATAAGTGAACAGGTCAGACGTGAGCAGCAGGATAAGATGATAACGGCGCTCGCTTCAGACTACCGCAGCGTCTATCATGTGAATCTTGATCTTGATGAAGGCATCTGTTACCGTGCAGATCCTGATGATGATAAGCAGTCGCCTGTGGGAGTCCGTTTCCCATATTACGAGCGTTTCAAAGACTATGCGCAGAATGTTGTGGACGAGGCTTACCGGGAGGGTTTTCTTAAATTCATAGAACCTGACAACATCAGGAATGAACTTGCTGACAAACCGATCATTGCATTCCGCTATCTGGTGCACAGAGATGGGGAAGACTACTATGAGATGATCAGAATGGCCGGCGTACGGCATGCTGAAGACCGTGATGACCATATAGTTCATGCAGTCGGACTTGGATTGACGAATATAGATGCCGAGATGCGTGAGGATATGGCAAGGAGCCAGGCTTTGGGCGAGGCTCTGAGGGCTGCTGAGGAGGCAAATAAGGCGAAGACTGCATTTTTGTCCAATATGAGCCATGAGATCAGGACTCCTATGAACGCCATCATCGGTCTGGACAGTCTTGCTCTCAGAAAAGAGACCCTTGAACCGGATACAAGGGAGTATCTCGAAAAGATCGGCGGAAGCGCCAGACATCTTCTAGGGCTGATCAACGATATTCTTGATATGAGCCGCATTGAATCCGGAAAGATGGTCCTTAGAAATGAGATATTCTCGTTCAGATCTTTTTTGGAGCAGATTAATGTCATGGTAATGACCCAATGCAGCGATAAGGGCTTGAAATATGAGTGTAAAGTATACGGCGGTGTGGCGGATTCATATATCGGCGATGATATGAAGCTTAAGCAGGTACTGATCAATATACTCAGCAATGCCATCAAATTCACTGATGCTCCCGGTGATGTTACTCTGATCGTGGAACGCACGGCGGTATATGAGGACAAATCCACATTGAAATTCACGATAAAGGATACCGGTATCGGAATGGATGAATCATTCGTTCCGAAGGTCTTCGACACGTTCACTCAGGAGTATAACGGCAGGACCAATAAATACGGCAGCACCGGTCTTGGAATGGCTATTACCAAGAATATTGTCGAGATCATGAACGGCTCGATCTCCGTTGAATCTGAAAAGGGTTTCGGAACAGAATTTACGGTTATAGTTACACTTAATAACTGTGACCAGGAAAGCGTCGGCGATCTTTTCATTAATACAAACGATATGCGAGTGCTTGTTGTTGATGACGAAGAGATCGCCGCTGAGCATGCAAGGATCGTATTGGATGAAGCGGGCATCATGGCGGATACATGCCTGGATGGAAAGACCGCGCTTCATATGCTGGAGGTTCAGCATACCAAACACGAACCTTATAATCTGGTGCTGCTTGATTGGAAGATGCCTGATATGGACGGTGTGGAAGTCGCCAAGCAGATCCGTAAGCTGTATAGCAGGGAAACAACGATAATCATCCTTACATCGTTCAACTGGGATGAGATCATGGACGAAGCTCTTCATATCGGAGTTGACAGTTTCCTGGCTAAGCCGCTCTTTGCTTCAAATGTTATCGGAGAGTTTGAGCGGATCGCCCGTAAGAATAACATGTCTCTTTTCAGGGAGAAGAAGCGTGTAGAGCTTGATAAAAAGAATATCCTTCTTGCTGAAGATGTTTTGATAAATGCCGAGATCATGAAAGAACTCCTAAGTGTCAAGGGTGCTGTGATCGATCATGCGGAAAACGGCAGGATCGCTCTTGAGAAGTTCACATCCAGCGAACTTAACCATTACGACGCAATCTTTATGGATATTCGTATGCCCGAAATGGACGGCCTTGAGGCAACAGAAAGGATCCGTGCTCTTGACAGAGCAGATGCCTCGAGAGTTCCTATCATTGCCATGACTGCCAATGCCTTTGATGAGGATGTTCAGCGTTCATTGCAGGTGGGTATGAATGCCCATCTTACCAAGCCCGTTGAACCGGAACGCTTATTCCAGACTTTGGAGGAATTGATTTGGGAATCGGAACAGAGTGATTCATAATTACCTTGATTTGATACTGTTCCGATTCATATTCTGTTCCGCGAAGGCATATTCCGGTTGAAAAGACTATACTCTCATCGGTTTTATGTAATACTAATATCTGATGAGAAAGCACTATATCGATAATCTGAGAAGTCTCGCGATCCTGATACTGATCCCGTCTTGCGGTATCGCAGTAACAGTAGTATTGCGCAGGCGCAGAGAGAACATGTAAGCAAAGGCGTGTGCTTCATGATCAGAGTCAGAAACGCATTTAGCTGTGTATTGTGGCGGCAGGTCTTTGCGCCGGGTGCAGCCGCATCAAGTTCTCATTCGAAAGTAATAACCTGATGGGTTTCGAGGGGTACTATTACGATGACGGCGAGGTGTATGTCATTTTCGACAAGGCTAAGCTCGATGTGTACCCCGAACCTGATACCGTGATAAGGGTATATATGGTCTTCATGCCGGTCGATGAGCCCGTTGAGGTCCCGGAAGCCAATGAGCTTATAATGCCTTCGACAGCAGAGCGTCAGGGATTCACCGTGGTTGAGTGGGGCGGAAGCATTCTGCGCGAACAGTAAGGCATTATCACCTTGGGAAGAAACAATAAGTAAGAAAGAAAAGAACAGCTATTGCAAAGCAGAAGATCAGTATTGCTGCCGCGATGGCCACATGACCCATGCAAATGTAAAAAATAACCCGGATCCATATCCTGCGCTTGCGGTTTTCTTTCTTAGCCTTGATGCCGTCAACAATAAAAAGGATTATCGAGGCAAAGAAGAAAATTATACTAAACCATATTACCGCATATCCGAAAATCTCATTTTGGAGTGCTGTATCTATTAACCAATCTGTAGACGAAGACATATGTTGATCCTTTCTGCTGTTAATGCGCAGTTAGTAATACTCTGATACTTACAATGTGTATGATAGTATACATTTACTACTATGTCAACAGCAAATGGAATATTTAGCTCCGCTTTCTGTTATCATTAAAACAGGTAAAAAACGGGGAGAGAATGTAGTTGGGGTATACGTTGTGCATAAACTATCTGTATCTGAGCGGTACGAATTATTCAAACACACTCTTCATGAGTGCAGCTCTGATTTGCTGGATCTGAATATCAATATGTTCGAGAGCTGTGTTTTTGAAGAAATGCCGATCGACATAGTCACTTTTCTTTATAAGGATACTTTGAAAGTATTGATGGATGAAGGACTGATAAATGAAGTAATACTTGAAAAGAGCTTGGAGCTTCGCGAATACTATATGAGTGTTGAGCAAGGCTTTGAATTAGAGACAGTTAAAGCATCTCCGGAACTCAAACATATAATGGTACTTTCTGATGAAATAATAAAACTCTTGTATATATAAATCATCAGCATTAGTGGAGGTAATCACAGTGAATGAATTTAACGAATATGTACGCGAAAGTCTTTCCGCAGCAGGTGATATCGTTATAAAAGCCATGATGGGCGGATACCTTGTATATTTTAACGGAAAGCTGATAGGCGACATTTGCGATAATGAACTGTTTTTGAAGCGAACACCGACATCGGACAGCCTTCTTGCCGGGTCCGAACTTCGTTATCCTTATGAAGGTTCAAAAACACTGATGCATGTATTCGACAGGTTTGATGATACGGATCTGATTGCATGCTTACTGGAAGGCATGTATGCAGAACTGCCCGAAAAGAAACCCAAGAAAGCCAAATGAGGCTGCTGTAATCTCTTCCGGGAAAGGAGCTCAGCAGGAGAAAGAATATGAGAACTGTCAATCTTGAGGCGGGGATGCCTGATTCACAGAGCGCTATGAACACTCTCAATAACCGCATCTACGCAGAACGTGCCACCGGCGCGAAATGTATCAAGATCATTCACGGGTACGGTTCGACCGGAAGGGGCGGCGCAATAAAGATTGCGTGTCACCGGAAGCTTAACGAGTATTGCAGACGGGGAATCATCAAGGGGTTCTGCCCGGGTGAGGAGCTTGGTCCGTTCAGCGAGAAGGGAAGAAACTTTGCCGTAAGTTGTCCGGAGGTCCGCAAAGATATCGACTGGGGCATGGATAACAACGGAATCACAGTCGTTCTGTTCAAATAGCAATAGAAAACCCGGGACCGCATGTCCCGGGTATATCTTTTGGAGGGGTGTTATGAAGCTTGTTAGCATCCTCATTATGCCCTTTAAGCTCATCGGGAGTTAAGGAAAAACGGAGCAAACTTCAGGCAAAAATTAGTGAAGAGTGTTTGATATAATAGCCGTAGGCCGAAGCAGAGACTTCGGATAAATATAAGAGAATAGACGGATATGACCATGAAAATAAAAAGCAGTTTGATCAAGTTATGTGCTGTATCGGCAAGTGCCTGCCTGGTGCTCGGTGTTTTCGCCGGATGCAAGGCAAAAGAAGCAGAGGAAGCTGCATCAGCCGCAAGTGAAGAAGAAACAGTTTCCGAACAGGAGACGCAGGCGCCAGAGGCATCTGTTGCGTCAAGTGAGACAGAGCAGGAGACAGGATCTTCCGAAGAAACATCAGATGCTGTCATAATCGAACCGGAATATCTCGTTCTGGACAGCGAAGGGCAGAAGTATGCGAATACTTATATCACGAACTTCGTCGAGCAGTATTTCTACGACTTCGACAGGGACAGCGCTACTGCCGAACAGCTCCTTGACTTTGTTCATATCCACCTGAAGATCAATGCGTACGATCAGATAAGCTATGAGACGAAGGGCGACCTTACTTTCGAGACCTTCACAGTGGAGAAATCCCTCCAGGTCGTCTCCAAATACTTTGCCGTTTACTTCACCGAAGAAGACTGCAAGGCTCTTCCTGCTCCTCCGACAGACTATGGTGACCAGCCTGCAGGCCCTTTCTATGAGGACGGCAAGATCTGGTATGAGGCAGCAGACGGCGAGAGCTACAACCTTATCGGTATCGTGGATTCCGTCCTGAACAACACAGACGGCACACTGACTATCGAATTCACCGTCTATTCTATCGACTATGAGGTCTATAACGAACTTGATGCGGACGGCATCGCTGCATACTATTCCATGACTCCCGAGCAGGCTGCGGCTGACAGCACCCTTACTCAGGTCAAGACCGGTACGGCCGTCGTCACGATCGCCCAGTCAGGAGACTATTCTCTGATCTCTTACAGCACGACATAACTCTTATAAGGAGGGCTCTATGCAATACAGAAAAGGCATCTCGATCCTCGGCTACGGCTGCATGAGGTTTACCCAGACAGGCGGCAAGATCGATCTCGAGAAAGCCGAGCAGGAAGTTCTCCGCGCCTTCGAGATGGGCGTGAACTATTACGATACTGCGTATATCTATCCCGGCAGTGAAGAGGCTCTGGGCAAGATCATCGAGAAGAACGGCCTCCGCGATAAGATAACCCTGACGACCAAGCTTCCGCAGTACATGGTCAAGAACCGCGCGGGACTCGACAAATACCTCGACGAGGAACTGAAGCGCCTCCGGACGGACCACCTCGATTACTACCTGATGCACCACATGACCGACTACGCGCAGTGGGAGCGTCTCGCAGGTCTTGGGATCGTCGAGTGGATGAAGGAGAAAAAGGAAGCCGGGGTGGTAAAGCATTTCGGGTTCTCGTTCCACGGCAACACGGATATGTTCCTGAAGATCCTGAACGCACACGACTGGGAGCTTTGCCTGGTGCAGTACAACTACATGGATGAGTTCGCACAGGCGGGCAGGGCAGGCGTCGAAGCAGCGGCGGCAAAGGGCATCCCCGTACTGATAATGGAGCCCTTAAGAGGCGGCAAACTCGTGGACCTTCTTCCCGAGCGTGCACGAAAAGAGATCGCAGAGGACAGGAACGGCTGGACACCTGCAGAGTGGGCCTTCCGCTGGCTCTGGAACCAGGAGGCGGTCACATGCGTTCTCTCCGGAATGAACTCGATACAGATGATAGAGGAGAACTGCAATACTGCTTCCGTCGCTGAGGCGGGCTCCTTCGGCGGGCACGAGCTCGAGATGATAGACAGGATCAAGGCCATCATCAACGAGAACATGAAGGTCAACTGCACCGGCTGCCGTTACTGCATGCCGTGTCCCAAAGGCATCGATATCCCGGGAATATTCTCCTGCTACAACCACATGGCTTCCGAAGGCAAGAGTTCGGGCAGGAAGGAATACTTCCAGACGATAGCCCTGCGCGCCGACAGTGCAGATGCCTCGCAGTGCATCAAGTGCGGCAAGTGTGAGCAGCACTGCCCGCAGTCCATACCGATAAGAGAGAAGATACAGGAGGCAGACAAGGCGCTGAGGCCTCTGCCTTACAAAGCGGCATATTCCATCGCACGCAAGTACATGATCAAAAAGTAAGAAGGCCAAGAACCGCCGGAGAAGTAAACATAGGCCAGTATTGCACAATGAATAATAGTGTG
>CADAOK010000017.1 GCA_902789515.1 Oscillospiraceae bacterium | reverse complement strand
CGAACATGCAGCTCTTACGCGTTCAGTGGGAAAAGTGGTGGCACTGTTGTCAAAATAGATCATTTCTGCAACAGGACCTTAATATCAGACTTTGATCTCGGTCTCGCCGACAGTTAAGTCATCAGCGTGAGAAGCGAGAACCGGCTTAACACACTCTTCAAGGAATGCATCAACCTGCTCAGGGCATCTTCCGATATAGAGCTTGGGATCTCTCAAGGAAATGAGCTCATCCATTGTAATGCCGAACTTCGGATCAGCTGCGATCCTTTCAAGAAGATCGTTGGGCTTGCCTTCGTTCTTTACTACAGAACCCGCCTGCATGGAAAGCTGGCGGATCTCTTCGTGGAGTTCCTGACGGTTGCCGCCCTTCTTTGTAACTTCCATCATGATGTTCTCTGTCATCATGAACGGGAGTTCGTCAAGGACATGCTTCTCGATCATCTTGGGATAAACGACAAGTCCGGATGCAACATTGGTGTAGATACCAAGAATAGCATCAACAGCGAGGAATGCCTCAGGTACTGAGATACGCTTGTTTGCGGAATCGTCGAGTGTTCTCTCAAACCACTGCTCAGAAGAAGTCATGGCAGGATTGAGAAGGTCTGCTATTACATATCTGGACAGAGATGCGATCCTTTCAGATCTCATCGGGTTTCTCTTATATGCCATTGCGGAGGAACCAATCTGGTTCTTCTCGAAAGGCTCTTCGATCTCCTTTAAATGCTGGAGAAGTCTGATATCATTGGAGAACTTGTGAGCGCTCTGAGCGATGGCTGCAAGTGCTGAAAGAACTGTGAAATCGATCTTTCTGGAATAAGTCTGGCCCGATACATAATACGAGGACTCGAATCCCATCTTTGCGCATATCTTCTTATCGAGCTCAACGCACTTGGCATGATCACCGTCGAACAGATCGAGGAATGAAGCCTGTGTTCCTGTTGTACCCTTGCATCCCAAAAGCTTTAAAGAGGCGATGGCGTTCTCAACAGTCTCAAGATCAAATACGAGATCCTGGAGCCAGAGTGTTGCCCTCTTACCTACTGTTACAAGCTGAGCGGGCTGGAAATGAGTAAAGCCCAATGTAGGCATAGCCTTGTATTCTTCAGCGAATTCAGCAAGCTTGCTGATAACTACTACAAGTCTCTTTCTGATGAGTGTCAGAGCCTCGCGCATGATGATGATGTCCGTATTGTCGCCGACATAGCATGATGTAGCGCCAAGATGGATTATGGCATCAGCACCGGAACCTTTGACCTGCTTGCCGTATGAATGAACATGAGCCATTACGTCGTGGCGGCGGATCTTCTCCTCTGCAGCGGCATCTTCATAATCGATGTCATTCTTATGAGCCTTGAGGTCAGCGATCTGCTCATCCGTGATGTTCAGACCGAGTTCTTTCTCAGCTTCAGCAAGTGCGATCCAGAGTTCTCTCCATGTTGTGAACTTCTTGTCAGGCGAGAAGATATACTGCATCTCGGGGCTGGCATATCTTGAATTCAAAGGGCTCTCATAAATATTTTTCATTACTGCTTCTCCTTCAGGAGTTTTTCTACTGCGGTAATTTTAGCACAGACGGAGAGTATCCTGATAGCCTTCTCGATCTCTGCCGGCTGAGGGAAAGACGGAGCAAGTCTGATATTGGTGTCTTCAGGATCCTTGCCGTAAGGATAGCTGGCACCTGCGGGTGTCAGAGCGATTCCGATGTCTGCACACATGGATACAGTCTTGGCAGCCGTACCGGGCATTGCATAGAAGCTGACAAAATACCCGCCCTTAGGATTGGTCCAACGGCAGATGTCAGTATTGCCTTCGAACTCCTCTGTAAGGATATCGATAACCGTCTTGAACTTAGGTCTTAAGATAGCTGCGTGCTTCTTCATGATCTCATTGACGGCATTTGCATCAGGAAGGAATCTTACATGAGCAAACTGATTTACTTTGTTTGAGCATATAGCCTGAACGCCCATATACTTCTTAGCGCGCTCGAGGTTATCCTTATTAGCTGCGAAGCAGGAAAGTCCACCGCCTGCGAAAGTAACCTTTGAAGAAGAAGCAAACTCATATACCCTGTTCGGATATCCCGCTTCAGCGCAGAGTGTGAGCATATCGGGTACCCTTCCCCTCTCGGACTCGTCATCAAAGAGATGGTGGCATACATAAGCGTTATCCCAGATGATCCTGAAATCCTTGGCAGCAGTCTTCATCGAAGCCATACGTCTGCAGGTCTCTTCAGAGTAGACAACACCCTCAGGGTTGGTATATACGGGAACGTTCCAGATACCGAGGATCTTATCGTCTTCAGCGACAAGCTTCTCAACGATATCCATATCGGGACCTTTCTCTGTCATGGGAACAGTAATGAGTTCAAAGCCGAGTGTCTCGGTTACTCTGAAGTGTCTGTCATATCCGGGCGCAGGGCAAAGCCACTTACGTCCTTCAATCTGCGACCAGGGCTTATCGGAATCGATCTCACCGAAGACCATGGCACGCATGAGTGTATCGAACATCATATTGAGGCTCGAAGAATTTCCGAGGAAGATATTGTCTGCTTCTGTTCCGATTATATCGGCAAAGACCTTACGTGCCTCTGCCAATCCGGCAGGATTGCCGTAGTTCCTGACATCACCGCCGTCTTGAGCTCTATAGCCCGAATCAGCAATACCGTCAAACATATGATTGGAAAGGTCGAGCTGCTCAGGTGAAGGCTGGCCGCGCTTCATGTTGATGTTAAGGTTCATGGCCTTGTATTCTTCATAGCGAGCCTTAAGCGAATTAAGCTCAGACTCGAGCTCAGCAGCAGACATGTTCAAATAACTCATATCGAGTGTTCCTTCTTTCAAAATGAAATTTACGAAGCCCATTCTTGCAAATATCACAAGGCATGCCGTTTGGCAATCAAATTTCATTGGTGTTTTCTAAAAAGGAATAAATTCTACATTTTGTACCATTCCGGCACTGTTATGCGTTACCTCTGCTATCAAAAAGTTTATATTTCTGTCGTACCAGCTGTATTTGGCAATAATGAATCCCGTGGTCTTATGTATCTTTCTTCTTTTGGCACGATCGACAGTCTCGCTTGACGTCGGATACGGTCCGGTATTCCTTCTGGATCTGACTTCGACCACATATATCTCTTTGGCCTTCTCGAAAACGCAATCCAATTCACCCACACCATGCACTTCAAAATTGCGTTCGATCAACTTGTAACCTTTATTCTTAAGGATTTCTATGACGGTATCCTCCGCCCTGTCGCCTGTCTTTCTTCTCTCGGTCCTGTTATCTGTATCCATAATATCTCCTTGTCATTATTTTTTTAGAATTATCGTATTTTTTGTTATTTGTCATTTTCGTTGCATTGAGCCTGTTTGTACCTTAAAATTCTCTTAATATTTTATAGGCGGTTCATATTGTTGATGGAAAACATCTCAACCGATATTCAAGGGTATTTTGATTCTTTAAGCAATTTCGATGGCGAGCATTTCTCAGGCAAGGCTTTTACTGCTCTCGCCGATTCAGTCGGATGCTGCCGCATCGAACACCTGATTTATTCTTCCGGATCTTTGGAAAGACAGAACATCGTCTATGTAACCCAGGATGAACATGAGTCCGAGTATTATGAGCTCTCTAAGGATCTGTCTGATGACAAGCGCGGGATTACAAGATTCTACTTCAAGAAATTCTTTCCCGGGCTTACCGATGACCAGCAAAAACAGCAATTCAGATTCTTCTCCAGTTCGGTTAATCTTGTCCTTTCCTATTGGTATCTCGAACATGCTGTCGAGAAACTAAAGTACTATAACCGCGAGATGGGCATTCCCAATCTTAATTACTATGCCAAGAAGTTCAATGAGTACATAGCAAAAGGTACTGCAAGCTCATATCTCTGTGCTTTGATCAACATCAAAGGAAGTGCAAGATTCAATCATTTCTTCGGTTCTAATCTTGCCTCCAGTGCCTTTTCGGATTTTGCTAAGAAGCTTTATGCTTTTGCCGACAGCAATCTTGGCGAATACGCCACCCATATGGGCGGAGATAATTTTGTTGCGGTATTCCGTAAAGAAAGGCTCGAAGATCTTAAGAAATTCCTTTCCAGCATCAACATCAATGCCAATTACAACGGTGACAGCATTGTTTATACCCTCTCCGCACGCGCTGGTATCGTTATGTATGACGACACTTATCCGCAGGCTATGGCTCTTATAACCGACTGCATGCAGGCCCTTGGCACTGCCAGAAAGAGCGGCGAGGATGTTGTTATCTTCTCCGGACATATTGCATCTGAGAAAGTCACTCACAAGGAATACACAAATGCCATCAGGGATGCACTTGAGAAGAAGAAATTCCTGGTGTATTTCCAGCCTATGTTCAGCACCGGAGATGAAGTAACTGTCTTTGCTGCAGAGGCTCTGGCCAGATGGATACACAACGGCGAGATATGTATGCCGCAGGAATTCATTAACACCGCTACTGAGTCAGGTCTAATGACAAAGATCGATTTCTATGTGTTGGACACCGTGTGCAGAAAAGTAAAAGAATGGCTGGATAAGGGATTCGATGTTGTTCCCGTTACCTGCAACTTCTCTAATCTGAATCTCATCAACGAGGGTCTTGCCGACGAGATCATCAGTGTGATCGATTCACATGGCATTGATCACAAATATATCGGAGTCGAGTTCAACGAACCGAACAACCGTCACGAACTCCTTCAGCTTAAGAAATGCACAAAGAAGCTTAAGGAGACCGGTGTTATCATCACTATCGATAATTTCGGATCCGGTCTTACCACGCTGAGATTGCTTCAGGAAGTCGAATTGGACTTCGTTAAGATCAACCGCAATGTTATTACATCTGATGACGAGCGAGGCATGATCATTCTTGAGAACATGATCACTCTCGCCGACAAACTCGGCTATACAGTAATCTGTGACGGCGCTCACGAAGAGGAAGACATCAAACGTCTCATCCAGTGCGGATGCAAACATTTCCAGTCATTCTTCTATGAGAAACCCCTTACCGAGAGGTTCTTCGAGAAGCGTCTTAAAGACAGGATAATCACCAGGAGGCAGTAATATGATCTCAACAAAGATTAAAGCAAAATTGGCAGGCGGTTCAGCTATCCGTAAGATGTTCGAGGAAGGCAACCGCCTTAAGGCTATCTATGGAGCCGATAATGTCTTCGATTTCTCTATCGGAAACCCAGACCTTGAACCTCCGCACGAAGTATCTGATGCACTCAAAGAGCTTGCTGATAATCCGACTCCGGGCATGCACGGTTATATGAGCAACAGCGGTTACGAATCCACCAGAAAGATAGTTGCCGACAAACGTGCTGCAGAATCCGGTCTTGCCATTGAACCCGGCGCAGTATGCATGACTGTCGGCGCAGCATCTGCAATGAATGATGTACTTCACTCCCTTCTTGACGACGGTGATGAGGTTATCGTTCTCGCACCGTTCTTCATGGAGTACAACGGCTACATTGAGAATCACAACGGTGTGCCTGTAATCGTTCCTACAGATGAGAACTTTATGCCTGTCATCAGCAGAATCAAGGAAGCGGTTACTCCCAAGACCAAGGCAATCATCATCAACTCCCCCAACAACCCTTCCGGCGTTGTCTATCCCGAGTCTCTTCTCACAGAACTCAACGATATGCTTAAATCATTTGACCACACGATCCATGTCATCTCTGATGAGCCGTATATCGATCTCGTGTATGATGGACTTACAGTACCTTGCGCACTCAAGTATATTGATAACCTTATCATCTGCTTCTCTTGGAGCAAATCACTCTCCCTTCCCGGCGAGAGGATCGGTTATACACTCGTATCTCCCAACAACGAAGACTACGAAGACCTGACAAATGCAATCGTCCTGTCTCACAGGACTTTGGGCAGTGTTAATGCTCCTGCCATCTGGCAGAAGGTCATCGAGAAGTCCATCAATGCAAAGGTCGATGTTGCCAATTACGAGCACAGAAGGAATCTTCTCTATTCAAACATCATCGATGCAGGCTTTGATTCCGTTAAGCCCAACGGCGCACTCTACATCTTCATGAACACACCCAACGGCATGGATGACAAGGACTTTGCTGCCGTCTGCGCGAAATACAACCTTCTCCTCGTACCCGGAGCTTCATTCTCCTGCCCCGGTTACTGCAGGCTTGCATTCTGCGTATCTGAGACATGCATAAAGAATTCAAGACAGGCATTCTTCAAAGTCGCGGAAGAACTCGGTATTGAACACAGAGCCGAACTCTGATCCGAGATTATTGAATAATTATGGGGGACGGTAAGATCCGTCCCCCTGTTTTTATTCCTCCTTCTTCTTTGTTCTTAAGAATACAATAACGGCAATAACTCCTCCTGCAAAAACAGTAATTGCACCTGTAACGGCATATCGGGATATGTCCTCACCTGTAGCCGGAAGTGCTTTGACCGTGAGACTTTGCGATTTACTGCTGAGATCGGTATGTCTGCTTACTTCAACATTTTCCTGTTGCTGTCCGGATTCTTTTTCTTCCTGAGTCGCAACATCCTTGACGCTCTCGAAGACTACAATTACTTCTCCTTCCTTTAGTCCTTGAGTGTCAAAAGTTACCGGTACACTAATGGTTCCATCAGCTGTATCGGGAATGAACTCAACACAGTTAATGATCGGCTGACCATTTGCCGTAAGCTGTTCACCGGTGCTCTTATATAGAGTTGCTTCGATAACATAGCAGGTTCCCGGTATAAGACCTGAATACTCTACCGTGTCGACTATAGTCGCAACTGTATCAGGCATAAGCGCTTTGCCGGTATTCTCAGCTTCTGCATTCGTCTCAAGCTGAGCTCTTACTATTGTCTGCTCTTCATCCTCTATATCCTCATGAACAGCCAGCAACACATCATCTGCATATAGTTTCTCGAAAACAACTACTTCAGTTATCTCATAAGGAATACACACATTTTCAAACTCTACTGTTACACTGCCTGATGTGCTTGTCACAGTAAAATCAGTCTCTGCCACAACCGGGTTGCCTTCCTTATCTTTGACAGGTTCTCCGGTTGACTTATCCATAAGCATTCCGGTTACTTTATAATTCAGATCCTTAGTAAGACCTTCATATGACACTTCATCAATGATGGAGACAATATCCGAACACATAAATACATTAGTTCCTGTTTCAGCATCAGAAGCAGATGTGCCGATCTGCGGCATTGTAAGCGTCTGAGCCTCGTCATCAATGTCTTCATGGCGGTATTCATTGCCATCCTGGTCTTCCAGGACTTCAAATGCCACAATTGCCTCACCGTACAATTCTGTGGTATCGATCTTGAATCCAACCTCAACAGTCATAAATGCAGAATCGGCGATAAATTCAGTCTCCGTTGTTAACAGCTCTTCTCCGTTGCTCTTTTTTACCAGAGTTCCTGTCAGTTTGTATGTCTCTCCTTCATTAAGACCGGAGCAGGCTACATAATCCGTCAATTCAACTTTCTCTCCATACGAAAGCAGCTTGGTCTTACTTACATCTTCTGAAGAAGTATCTATCAGTACTGTTCCTGTTATTGGTACAGGATCGCAGAAGCTGTCTTCCTTGCCAAGTTCATATGCAAATGCATTTGTAATAACAGCGGTACTCTTGTCGCTGTTGATAACAAACTTATATACAGTCTTATCACAGATGTATCCTTCCGGAGCATTGGTCTCCATCAGATAGTATGTACCTGCACCAAGTCCGTAATAGGAATAGCATCCGTTGCCTTCATCGTTTAGTATTCCGGCCAGCTTACTGCAAGCCTTATCTTCAAAGACCGAGAAAGCAGCGCCTTCAAGCAATTCACCGGAATCATTAACTTTATAGACAACTACGCCTCCGGGTACATTCATGGCATCAAACTCTTTACTTGTCAGGCAAAAACCGTCTGCTTCCGTATCCTCAGGGACGACAGTAAATGCAAATGAATTTGCCTCCGAAGAAGACTTTCCGTCCTTGCCACAATAAAAATAACCGTCCGGCAGGCCGGTCTCTACTATCACATAATTGCCTGCCAGTAACGGATCTGATTCATACTTGCCGTCCGACACTTCAGTTACAGCCGCATTTCTCATCGACCCGCTTGCCTGATCGAATGTCAGGGCTTCCGGTTCATTATCCTGATGTATTCCATCATTATTAGTATCTGCATACACAGTAAACTCAGCTTCCTTGACGGGTTTACCGGTTATTGAATCCGTCTTTAAGATTACTGCGGTCTCAGCATATGGTACCTGTGGCACTGTTACCTGCACTTTCTCCGCGCTGTCTACTATAACCTGAATCAAATCTTCCGTCTTGTAATATCCGCACGGAGGGTACTGTTCCTCAAGCAGATAGCATCCGTACTCTACATCTTCGACTCTAAGGACACCATCAAGATCAGAATCCGTAATCTCGATATAAGACTCCGCTTCTTTACCGTCCAGGATTCCGTTGCCATTATTATCCTCATATACCCTGAACTTTACCGGGCTTCCTGTGTAAGAGGAAATAGTTTCTCCTGTCCATGCGTCAGTCTTTTCGATAATGATCTGCGTGTTAATCAGATTGAGTGCAGTAACACCGACTGTCTGGTTATCATTCGCTTCCGTCAGACGGACTTCTTTATATATCCCATTATATTTTCCTACCCATATGCCCTTATAATTCTCAGGCACATTTTCCTTTATCTTGTACCAGCCGAGCGGAAGTTCTTCAAATACAGCATATCCGTCAGAATCCGTAACAGCGGTCTCCACTGTCTCATAACTCCAAACGGGTTCTTCACCATTACCGCCATAATAGATCTCGAACTCAAGACCTTCGTCTTTACCATCCTGTGCGATCTTTGTTACCTTAATACTTGCCTGGCATCTGTCGTTACTGATATTTTGGGCAATAGTGGTTCCTGATGAAGCAAAAATGGTCTTATACCAATAACTACCGTCTGATGAGGTGCTGAACCCTGATGGTACATCATATGTATATACCGCTTTGCTTGCACCGTAAGTCTTGTTTTCCGGAATCAGTTCCCTCAGCTGATACTGTCCCGCCGGAAGTGCAAATTCTTCCGCACCACTCAGGTTTCCGGTATCCCATAGCACCTTGCCCGATGCATCAGATTCGCCTTTTGCCAATAGGATACTTCCTTCTGTATTCCATAATTCAAATTGGAATCCGTCTTTTGTATCATTTGCTTCAACAACATCCTTTGTCAGACTGAATAACGCTTCCTCAGTATCATTCTGTGCACTGAACTCATACTTTAAAGAATCTCCAAGTCCTCCTGTGCTGAAGCTCATCTCATATGTATTCTCTGACGTCTGGTTCCATCCGCTTCCGTTATTTACCACCTGATATACGATCTTGTTGCCGTCATAACAGGAGAACTCAGGAAGGATACTGCTTTCTTCAATTGTGTACTCAGTGTTTGCTTTGACAGGGAACGAACCTGTTCCCCAGTCATTACCGTTCTTGTCCTTCCAGATCCATTTTCCGTTCTCATAAGAATAAGTAGCAACGAGTTTATAGCTGCTCTTGAGTGTAAATACCGTATTCGTGGTATCAAATGATGTAACAGTCGTTTTCTCGAGACTGATCACAGGCGCATCGACCATTCCCGACCCGGAATACGGCTGGTTGCCTACAATAATCTCTGAACCTGTCAGCGGATAATCATATATGACATCGTTATACATCTGTTCTTCCCCGGCTCCGGTTATCTTTGAAACAGTATAATTCATAGTTCCTGCCGAACCGTTCACACCCGAGATCCTCATATCGACTTTATAAACGGTATCGTCCAAAAAGTTGTATTCATCAGGAAGTCCGCCTTCTCCGCATGTAAGGTCGATACTGCCATTACCTGTCAGAAGCTGAGTCGGTGCCACGATCTCCTTTATATAGAATGTTCCGACAAAATCAGAACCATCCCTGGTCAGTTCAAAAGGTGTTGACAGTGTTCCGTTATAATTATCATCTATAAGCCGGCCTATCTCATTTGTAAGTCCCTGATCTGAGTAAACACCGTATTCGGCTCCTCCCATATAATTACCATCACCGGCAATCTTATTGATCCAAAGTGTCGTATAGGCCTTTGTATCAGCGGAAGCCCTGAAACTCTGCATATAAGTGATTGTATGACCGACTTTTCCTGATCTGATGATATTGCTCACTGCGATCTCACAAACACCACGCGAAGAACCTGAATGCCACATATATGCGACTCCGTCTCTGACTTCGGAGAAGATACCGATATGCAGATCATTTCCGTCCTCGCCATAGAACACAAGAATATCTGCCGGCTTACAGTTCACGGCACACCACTCATTTATAAACTGTGAACTCATGCTGGCAGCATCGATTACTTCAGAACCTTTGACGGGACTAACGGTACGTCCATCGATCCCCGTCGGGATCTCTCCGGCAAACAATTTGAGGAATTCTGCAACCTGCATGTTACCGTCACATGCCAGATAACCGCCAAAATCGATGCTTCCGGCATCAAGAAGGACTTTGGCTACAAACTGTGCGCAATCCATGCTGGAGTATGGAGTGCCGCTGTAACTGGAAGCTGCCTGGATAATATGTGAAGTTACTTCTCCTTCAGCAGTATAAGTAAACCATTCTTCTATACAACCGCTATTAACGGTAAAATCATAATCATCTTTATGTACTAACGGAGTGTATTCCGTTGCTGCATTAACCGAATTGATACCAATAAAGCAAAACAGCATTAGTACGGAAAGGATGAAAGTACCTACTTTCAGTTTATTGCTGATCTTATTCATAGATTCTCCTTTCTTTGAACAATCTTTCACGATGCCATGGAATCATCAGCATCTATCCGCCTGACACGGCGTTCTTTGATATCAAAAAAGTACAGACTGTCTGACAGTCGTTCCTCTTCCCTGACATGTTTTGCATTCGTGCCGCAGACGATACTGACCAGCTTGTTCCTGTCTGAATAAGTCTTGGCTGAAAGCACGATGATCTCATGAAGAGATGAAGGAAGAACATAACAATCTGTGCCTATCTTGTCTGCCACCCTGCCAATGACTTCCGGATAAAGGAGAGCAGAAGAACCGTAGAACTGGGATCTGTTAGTTATCACATATACACAGTCTTCCGCACTCATCTTGTCGTAATCCGGGAAAAGCTTCGAGACACTTTCTCCGGAACCGTTCTCCCCTATGATCTTCATCATCATGTCCTCTATCCTGAGGTGCATGAACGGGAAAACTCTTCTCGTGTTTTTCAAGGCCTTCTCATACAGGAACTCTTCGTTCCACTTGAGGGATTCAGCTAATTCATTTGTAATGAGAAAGCCTGATACTCCTTCTTTGCCCGTAGCCGTTATTGCCCTATAAATAATGCTGAGATCTTCAAAATCACGATGCGGACATCTGGTAATGAGTTCCAGATTCGAGATGGGGTTAACAAGCTGGAAGACTATTCGGTCTACATAGTCTTCGAGTTTTGTTCCGCACAGGTCTTTGGGCGCATAACTTCTGGACTGTTCAAGGTAGATAGCCTGGTTTGCCATCATGCTCTCAAAATTGCCTGTCTCCAGGTACTGTTCATACAGCCTCTCCATATAGAAGATAGGCATTACCGTTCCTTTCCGACTCTTTTTCTTGGGTGCAATGACGATTCCTGTCAAAACCTTATTGACCTTTGGAACTTCATGGATCTTCAACTCACAATCTTTGTACTTTGAGGGAAGATAATCCAGAAACTCGTTCATTACCCTGTCCTTAAATTCCGCGTAACTAAGCATTTTTGTGCCTCCTTAATAAAAAATCGCAACAAAAAACGCACCGGAAGGATACCGGTGCGTTTATTTGATACTTCAGTTTAATCATATTGGCATATCAAGTCTCATTCAATACGCCAAAGTCTCAATTTAAGGGGGTAAAAATACAAATTGCTTCACGGAAAATTGTCCGTATCCCAATGATTACGGGCTTCAGACGGCTTTTGTTACGATAACGGCAAGACGGCCGTTTTCGATAGAAACGGAGATGCTTTCCGCACCATCTTCAGGTTTGTTGCAGAAAGAAAGCGTCTTGCCGGCTGTCAGCGTTGCATCTTCCAATCTGTAATACAGACCTTGAGTTGTTACTCCGGCAACGCCCGTATCAAAGTTGAGCGGAACCAGCGATACTGCAGTATCGGGATCGAGACCATGGACTTCAATGCTGCCTTTTCCGTTCAACACATAAACACGGGTTATGCCGTCAGTAAGCATAATGCTCCCAAGTCTTTTGGCATGTTCTGATGCAATCTGAATGTTTCCTATCATGTGGTCAATCCTGCTGCCGAGCGGACATACCATCTTTACATCAGATCCGTCCGGTATGCCTATAAGTGCAATCTCGGTATCGGTCCAGTCCTTCTCCGCATCATACTTCTCTACGGGAATATTATTCTCACTTATGAAAGCAAGTCCTGATTCAGAAACGGAATCCAGGTCGCCGATGACTTTTGACGGAATAATGCCGTGTTTCTTCGCAAAATCAGTACCGCCGTCAGCACAAATGACGGTTCCGCTGATCTCTTTAGCGGCTTCATCTTTAACCGGACCGCTTGTGATTATGCAGTAATGCATGACGATAATTCACAGCAGGCCTTTGCCGGATCTTCAGCACCGAAAACGGCACTTCCGGTAACAAACATACTTGCACCTGCATCATAAACTGTCTTGATGGTATCTTTATTGATGCCGCCATCAACTGAGAGCCAGGCAGAAGAGCCGGCTTCATCGATAGCTTTGCGCACTGTCTTGATCCTGGATAGAGACTCAGGCATAAAGTCCTGTCCGCCGAAGCCGGGTCTGACGGTCATTACGAGAAGAAGCTCACACTTATCGGCAAACGGGAGAATCACATCTATCGGCGTATCGGGATGTATCGCAACACCTGCCTCACAGCCATAAGAATGGATCTCGTCGATCAGAGCTGTCGGATCATCTGCACATTCGACATGGAAAGTGATTATATCGGATCCGGCATCGGCAAATGCCTTAATGTATTTCTCGGGATTCGTTATCATCAAATGTGTATAGAACTTAAGATCTGTATATTTACGGATAGATTGGATGACAGGAAGTCCGAATGAGATATTATCAACATAGTGGCCGTCCATCACATCGAAATGCAGATACTTTACGCTGCCTTCCACCGCATTGATATCCCTCATCAAATATCCGAAATCCGCCGCCAACAGCGACGGTGCCAACTCAAAATCCGCCATCAGGCTTTCCTCCGCTTGTAATTGTTACGTTCATTATATAACTCTTCACTGAACTCGCGGTAACGATTATACCGCTCTTCGCTGATCTGTCCCATAGAAAGCGCATCCCTAACGACACAACCTTCTTCTTTAATGTGTCTGCAGTCATCGTATTTACACTTGCCGGCAAACTTATAGATCTCAGGATACCCGGCAGGCACGTCCCTGTAACCTATACCCAGCTGCAAGAGAGAAAGAGACGTAAAACCGGGAGTATCGGTAATGAATCCGTCTCCAAAATCAATAAGCTCAACATGCCTGGTTGTATGCCTTCCGCGCTTGAGTTTCCTGGAGATATTACCCGTCTCCATGTGTTCCCTGCCGATTATCCTGTTGCAGAGCGTGCTCTTTCCAACGCCGGAAGGACCTGCGAATGCAGCGATCCCGCTGCCGGTAATGCTTCTCAGGTCTTCGGCGGTAACCGGTGAGTCTTTAGAAGAGATAAACACTTTATAGCCGCAGCCTGAATAAACATCATAGTATCTGGCGGCAGCTTCCCTTCCGAGATCCTCCTTGGTAAAGATTATCAAAGGCGTGATATCAAGGTTGGCACAGATAATTAGCAGTTTATCAAGAAGCTTAAGATCCGGTTCCGGGTCGGTAACAGAGAATGTAAGTATCAGATAATCAACATTCGCAACCGGAGGTCTCACAAGATTGTTTTTCCGGGGCAGGATCTCAGATATAACGTACGGAAGATCAGGATCTCCGGAAGGTTCGATCATTACCCTGTCTCCGGGTTCCGGTACGATATTGCCAAGACGCAGACCGCCCCTGATCTGACAGGAGACTCTTGTCTTTCCGCCGTCAATACGGACGCTGTACGCGCCGCCGATACCTTTTGTGATTATTCCGTATACAGGATCAGACACGATCACAATCCGGGTTGTCCGGCATTCGGATCCTGGTTAGGATCCGGGTTGGGATTCGGATTATTCGGGTCAGACTGATTTGGATCAGGCTGAGGATCAGGCACCGGTGACGGAGTAGGAGTCGGTGTTGGTGTAGGGGTAGGCGTAGGAGTCGGCGTAGGCGCAGCCTTGAATACTGCCGTATAAGTCGTCTCGCCTGCCTGCGCTATAAACGTGTAAGTATTCGAATATGCGACAGTATTGCCGAATCCGTCTGTCCAGTAATCGAACTCATACCCTTCACCGGGCGTGGCAGTAAGAGTAACCTGTGTACCCTGATCATACTGGCCTGCACCGGTTGCGGATCCGCTGCCGTTAGTATTGATATTGATAACAGCCTGCGGAGGCGTCGGGGTTGGTGTACCGCCGTTGTTATAGTCTTCCTGCGTTCCGATATAGAGCAGGATGGTCGAATTCCTTGCAACTGAAGTGCCCGGAACAGGATCGGAATACATGATTATCTTCTGTGAATCAGGCAGCACCATTACTTCCGGACTTCCAGAGAAACTGTAGTTGATGCTTGCTTCGCCGAGGATCGAGGAAGCTTCCTCGACACTCATGCCCGATACATCAGGAACAACACTGCTCGTAGGCTCGGTCGCATATACGATTACGATCGAATCACCGGGTGCAACCTGTGAACCTGCCTCAGGTTCAGTCCTTATAACAAGACCCGGCTCAACTGCTTCTGATGTCTCGGATCTTAGGGATACATTGAGTCCGAGATTCGTCAGCGCAGTATACGCATCCTGATAGTTCATCGTTGAATAATCAGAAAGGATAATGGAATCAGATGTAGCAGATACCGTAAGGAGGATAACGCTGAGTGTGCTGTCCTTTGAGATGGTCACGCCTTCAGCGATGCTCTGTGCGGTAACTATGCCCGCTTCCATACTGTCATTCTCCTCGTACTTGATCTCATATTTAACTGAATTGGCATCAAGTTCTTTGGTAACCTCATCGACAGTCATGCCGACATAATTGCCGACAACATAATCCATATTCTCTGTAATGGTCGTATTGTTCTGAACCGCATTGATGACAAGTGATCCGAGAGCAACAAGAACACCGATAATGGCAACAATAATAAGGATGAGGATAATGTTGTCGCGGAGTCTGGATAGTCTTCTCGACTCGGCACTCTTCTCGATATCACTTATCTTGTTGTAGCTGGGTTCCTGTCTGAAAGAGATATTCGTCTCGGTCGGCTCGGGATCCGGAGTATTGGCTACAACACCGTAAACACCGTTAGGATCAACAAGGAGCGAATCGAGCTCGGTAACCATCTGACGCATGGTCGTATAGCGCTTCTCGGGCGACTTCTGCATGCACTTGTTGATGATAGCATCAAGACCTGCGGGTATGCCCGGCATGATCGAGGATGCGACCGGAGGCGTCTCCTGCAGATGCTTAACGGCTATGGCTACATTTGATTCTCCGTCGAAAGGAACTCGTCCCGTAACCATTTCGAAAAGCGTGACGCCTAATGAATAGATGTCAGACTGAGGGCCGACATTGCTGCCTCTGGCCTGCTCGGGCGAGAAATAGTGAACGGAACCCATAGCACCGCCTGTCATTGTAATCGTTGTGCTGGAAGCGGCACGTGCAATGCCGAAGTCCGTTATCTTTGCAATCTTGTCTCTTGTGATAAGTATATTCTGGGGTTTGATATCCCTGTGAACGATACCGTTGGTATGTGCATAATCGAGAGCCATACCGATCTGGATGACGATCGGGACGGCATGCTTCCAGTCAAGGTGGCCGTTCTGGTTGATAAGGTCCTTAACAGTAATACCGTCAACATACTCCTGAACGATATAACGGTAGGTTCCCTCATGCCCGACACCGAAGACCTTGACAATGTTATTCTGCTTGAGTGAGGATACTGCCTTGGCCTCAGTATCGAATCTTCTGATAAAGTCCTCATCTGATGAGAACTCGGGCTTCAGTATCTTGACCGCAACATTGCTGCCGGTCTCCATATCTATTCCCAGATAGACATTAGCCATTCCGCCGCTGCCTATCAGGCGTACGATCCTGTATTTATTTGCAAATACCATGCCCTCAGGGCCGTGCATCTGGTTTGCCATTTTCTTTCCTAACTCCCGTCTTTATACTTTAAGACTAGTGTTCGCTATCAAAACAGTCATATTATCGGAGCTCCTGTTGGAGCAAGCAGACTCTATCATCTTCCGGCAGATAGGTTCGAGACCCGATCTGTCCTTCAATGCTGACGACCAGTCACTGTCACTGAGGAAGGCATAGAGCCCGTCAGAGCACATGACCACCAAATCGCCATAAATTATATTATAACTATAAATGTCAGGATTTAAAAATTGATTTTCCCCTACCACTTTTACCAGTCTGTTTCGACCGGGATGCACTTTTGCCTCTTCGCCTGATATGGCTCCGGTCCTTACCAGTTCTGCGGCTTTGTTGTGGTCTTCCGTCAGCCTTCTGATCTCCCTGCCGTGGCACAGATAACATCTGGTATCACCGATATGTCCTATCGTAAGCCTCTGTCCCTTTATCACGGCAACAGTCAGTGTCGTGCACATTCCCAGCCTTTCCCTGTGCTCAGCACAATCAAGCAGGAGCTTGACATTGACCTTGTTGAACAGGGTTGAAAGATAAGAGCCGAGATCTTCGTCTTTGACAAAAGGAAGATTCTCTTTAAGTTCAGACAATGCGGTCTCCACTGCCAACGAACTGGCAATCTCACCGTAAACCTCACCGCCGAGACCATCCGCAACTGCCATGCAAAGGCATTCGCCAATCTGTTCGTACCCAAAGGAGTCCTCGTTCTTCTCTCTTACCGGACCTTTGTCAGACATACCGAAACAGATCATCCCTTGTTCTCCTCGACACTTCTTCTGAGCTGTCCGCAGGCAGCCATGATATCTGTTCCCATCTCGCGCCTCAAAGTTGCGTTGATGCCGCCTGATTCAAGAGTCTGCTGGAATTTTCTGACATGATCCTTGGAACTTCTTCTGTAATCACTTCCGGGAAATTCATTCGCAGCTATCAGGTTCACATTACAGAGCATGCCCGAGATAAGCCTTGCCAAGGCCCTGGCATGTGCCTCCGAGTCATTCTTCCCCGCGAATAAGCTATATTCAAAGGTTATCCTTCTGTGGGTGGTCTCTGTGTATCTCCTGCATGCGGCAATAAGATCCGTGATCGGATACTTGTTCGCTATCGGCATAAGCTCTTTGCGCAATGTATCGTCAGGTGCATGCAGCGATATAGCAAGATTAACCTGCAGGTCAAGGTGAACTCGTCGATCTTATCGACAAGACCGCATGTCGATATAGTGATGTGTCTTGCCCCGAGACCGAACCCTTCGCTGTCCGTGGCAAGTCTTACAAAGCCCAATGTGTTCTCATAGTTATCGAAAGGCTCACCTATACCCATCACTACAACACTGTGAATGCGCTCGCCTATATGCTTTTGCGACAGAGCCACCTGCGCCAGCATCTCGCCTGAAGTAAGGGATCTTCCGAATCCGAGTTTGGCTGACGCACAGAAAGTACACCCCATCCTGCATCCGGCCTGCGAAGAGATACATATCGAAGGACCTGTCTTATAGCGCATTATTACGGTCTCGATCACATTACCGTCGTAAAGCCTGTATACGAGCTTAATCGTGCCGTCAATCTTGGAAACAAACTCATTTATGACGGTCATGCCGTTAAAGATAAAATCCTCTTCCAATCTTGCGCGGAGATCTTTGGGGATATTGGTCATCTCGGCTGTATCAATTACGCCCGAAGACAGCCACTTATATATCTGTTTTGCTCTGAACGAAGGAACATGCTGTTCTTCGCACCATGTCTTAAGGTCTTCCAATGTCAGATCGAGACAGAACTTTCCCACAGCTTAATCCTTATCCTTCTTGTCTCTTTCCATCCTGCAGATAAAGAACCCTTCGCAGCCGTCAGTATCCGGGAAAAGAGTGATACGGCCTTCAGCAAGCTCTTCCTCCCTCTCTTCATCCACAGACAGGGATTCAGGCAGATAGGACCTTATCGGTACTGTATGGAAGTTCTTATGCTTCTCGAGGAAACTGTCTACTTGTTCCCCGTTCTCATCGCTGTTAAGGGTACATGTGCAGTAGACAAGGGTTCCGCCCGGGCGGACCATTTTCGAAGCATGCTCAAGAATGTCAGCCTGCACAGAAAGCAGGGATTCAATATCATCATAAGTTATGTTGAGCCTGATATCAGGCTTCTTGCCTATGAGACCCAGGCCGCTGCAGGGCACGTCGCAGAGGACGAGATCGTATGTCTTTCTGGACTCCTTGTCCTTGGATATCTTGGATGCATCCATGCATCTGACCGTAACACAGTCAAGTCCGAGGCGTGCGCAGTTCTCCTTAATAAGCTCGGCACGCGACTCATTGATGTCGAGCGAAGTGATCTCACAGTTGCCGCCGCATAATTCAGCCATGTGAGTAGTCTTGCCTCCGGGTGCAGCACAGCAGTCAAGGATCTTATCCCCTTCCTGCGGATCAGCGATTATCGAAGCAAGCATAGCGGCCTCACCCTGTATGAAAGCGCCGTATTTGGTAAAAGCATCAGTCTGCTCGATACCCCTGACACCGCCGTCTATGGCAATGCAGTTGGGCATAAAGCTTGAGGGAACGGCACCGAAGCCGTCCTTTGCAAGGCTCTCAACGAGTTCATCCTTTGATATCCTGGCAGGATTGAACCTGACCTTCGTCTTGACGGGATCCAGGAATGCCTGTCCGATCTCAAAAGCTCTCTGCTTGCCGAAATCCTTCTTCAGCACACCGTATATCTCAGGTTTGAGAGATACTCTTATGCCCGGCTTGTACTGATCAAGGTATTTCTTTGCTTCAGGGGCCTTACAGTATTTACGGAGAACGGCATTAACATAACCCGATGCCTTGCCGTTATACTTCTTGGCTATCTCAACGGCAGAATCACATACGGCATAATCGGGAATGTCATTGCCGAACTGAAGCTGCCAAACGGACATTCTTATGATAGTCCTTGATACAGGATCCATCTCCTCGGGAGCTTCTTTGGTAATGTGTCTCACGAGGAAATCAATGGCAAATGAATACGTCAGAGTTCCGTACAGCATTGCCCTTACAAAGCTCAGGTTCTTGCCCAGTCCTGACGCTATCTTATCGGCTTTCTTTATCACGAGATTGGAGAAAGCGCCGTTCTCATACACCTCATAGAGCATGAGGAAACAAAGTTCCCTCTCATTGCCGGTTTCGATGAGATTCGTTATCTCTTTCTTCTTGTATCTGATATCATTGCTCATCAGGTATACCTCAGTTCAGACTCTGTCCGACCTTGTAATTGTGCGCGCAGTCGGATGCATTGAGCCTTTTGCCGCCCTCTGCCTGAAGTGTATTGATCTTAAGGCAGCCTTCGCCGCATCTTACGATAAGATCCGACTTATGTGCGGCAACAACTGTGCCTGCCGGCCCTTCAACATAGCCTTCATCCGGAACGACTGAAGAATCATAGATCTTAAGCTTCTTTCCGCCTGATATTGTGCTGGCACCTGGCCAGGAACTCAAAGCGCGGATACGGTTATGGATGCTCAGGGCAGAT
This sequence comes from Oscillospiraceae bacterium, assembly GCA_902789515.1. GTDB lineage: Bacteria > Bacillota > Clostridia > Saccharofermentanales > Saccharofermentanaceae > Saccharofermentans. The sequence goes on along the minus strand of CADAOK010000017.1, from coordinate 26,506 downwards.
TCTGTCCACTCGAAATGACCTTCCTCGGGACGGATAGGCGGACACACGGTAGCCTTTGAACTGTCCTGAGGTGTTGGTGTAATCTTTCCTGCAAGATAATCATCAAGCATTGCAACAAGGAGCTTGGAGCCCTTATCTGCAAGTTCAGCCATCAGTCCGTCCGTATGGATATCCGGATCTATCGGAACTTCAACTCTGTCAAGAATATCTCCGGTATCCATGCCGGCATCCATCTTCATGATGGTAACACCGGTAACGGTATCGCCTTCGAGGATAGCTCTCTGCACGGGAGCAGAACCTCTTCTTGCAGGCAGAAGGCTTCCGTGACAGTTAAGACAGCCATATGCGGGAATATCCAAAATATTCTGCGGAAGGATCTTGCCGTATGCAGCCGTTACGATCAGATCAGGCTTAACCGAACTGATCTTCCCGAATGCCTCTTCCGTCTTAAGAGTGTCCGGCTGATAGCATTCGATGCCCATTTCTCCGGCAAGCACCTTGACCGGAGGGGGTGTAAGGATATGTTTTCTTCCGACGGGTTTATCAGGCTGGCAGACTGCGAGAACAACGTTATATCCGTTATTTACCAGAGAATCCATACACACGGATGCAAAATCCGGTGTACCCATAAAAACAATCCTGATATCAGATCTGTCAGACAAACGGTTACTCCTCTTCAGTACTGTAGATTTTGCCGTCAACTGATCTGTCAATGAAGAGAACACCTTCAAGATGGTCGTATTCATGACATATGCAGCGGGCAAGAAGGCCTTCAGCCTCGATCGTAAACTCTTCACCGTTACGGTTCAGAGCCTTGGCAACGATATGATTCGGACGGTCTACTTCGCATGTCTTGCCCGGAACGGACAGACATCCTTCGCTTCCAACCTGCGAACCTGATTTCTCAACGATCTCGGGATTGATAAATTCGATCAGTCCGTGCTCATCTCCGACATCGACTATAAAGACTCTGCGCAGAACACCGACCTGAGGTGCGGCAATACCGATACCACGGTTATCGTAATACATCGTATCAGCGAGATCATCGAGGAGCTTGATTATCCTTGGAGAGATCTCTTCCACGGGTCTGGACTTCTTGCGGAGAAGTTCGTCCCCTTCAATAACAAGATTTCTAAGTGCCATATATATTACTCCTTGGCATAAAGGCCTAATTTATTACTTTGTATATTATAGAGCCCGAGCGCCATGCGGGCAAGTTAAGTGCAGATCAGGAAAGCCCGGACAATGAATCGTAATCAACTTTGCCCAAAGCAGTTCTCGGGAGCGAACCGATTACCGAATAAGCCTTCGGAAGGGCGAATTTGGAGACATTAAGAGCCAATTCGGCCTTGATCTGCTGTAATACCTCGTCTTCCTGTCCTTCATCCAGAACAATATAGGCTTTGCAGATCTCGCCTCTTAGATCATCAGGGACTCCGACGACAGCACATTCTTTTACACCGCCGCATGACAGTATGATATCTTCAAGTATTCCAGGATACACATTATACCCATTTGTAACAATCATCCGCTTTATACGTGAGTCAAAATACAGATATCCCTCTTCATCCAAATGTCCCATATCACCTGTATAGAGCCAAATCCTTCCGTCATCGCGTATACGGAGTGCTTTATCTGTCTCTTCAGGTTCCGAATAATAACCCTGCATTAGTGACGGACCCGATATTATGATCTCACCGGCTTTACCTGCGGGTAATTCACTGTCAGTTACGGGATCAATGATCCTGATCGTATTATCTTTATACGGTATACCCAGACAATTCTCCTTCAGACAGTCCGGCGGCATAAGACATACACCCGACAGGCATTCGGTAAGTCCGTAGCCTTGCCTGATAACAGCTTTTGAGCCATGCCGCTTAAGGAGTTCATTAAAGCTACACTGCATTTCCGGAGGAAGCCTGTCTCCACCGGATATAACGAGTTTTACAAAGCTCATATCGACATCGGTCTCATTTGCGATCATGGCGCCGAAGATAGCCGGAACACCGGCGATAACTTCCGGTTTGTACTTTTCTATCAGCTTAAGGAATCTCTTAAGCTTGAATATCGGAAGGAGCACAGAAGTGCCGCCGAAAGCCATAACGGTATGAACACCTACGCCAAGGCCGAACCCGTGGAAAACAGGAAGGACCGCAAGGAGCTTGTCCCCCGGCAGAAGACATCCGCAGCTGTCAATAGCCTCAATTGCAGTATAGTTGAATGTCCTTGATGTCAGAAGGACACCTTTGCTCTTACCTGTGGTTCCGCCGGTATAGAGCATAGCGCAAGGCTCATCCTGATCTGTGTATCCCACATCCTGAAGTATCTGCACGGAGTTCTCGCCAAGCCTGATAAATTCTTTGAAATCCCCGTAACCGTCTCCGTCCCTGTCCTGTTTCTGCTTAAGGGTGAACCCTATTTTAGCAAGAGCCGGAAGATATGTTTTCGCGCTGACGAGGAATACCTTTCGTCCCGAATCCCTCAGAAATGAAATATTAGGGATAAGATCCTCAAACACAAATACCGCTTTTGCACCTGAAGACGATATATATGCTTCAAGTTCGTTGACCGCGGAAAGCGGATGGATCATGTCACATACAGCGCCAATCCTGCTGCATGCATAGAAGAGCATAACAGCCTGAGGGATATTCGGAAGTATGACCGCAACATGGTCTCCAAGACCTAAGCCCAGCTCTTTAAGGGATGCTGCGCACTTGTCGGTCTCAGAGATGAGTTCTTTGTAAGATATCTTGTTGCCGTAATAATTGACCGCCGTGTGAGAAGGATACTTCGAAGCACTGACAGATAACATCTCATAAACTGAGATATCGGGATAATCAAGGATATAATCCATTACTTAGAAGTCCCAGGAATTGATATACCTGTACTGCTCCTCTGTAAGCTTGTCATAGTTGATGTTCTTGGTCTCGAGCAGGATCTCGGCTACCCTGTCATCGATGACCTGGGGAGTCTGATAAACATCGACCGGGAGTCTTTCCTTCTGGGATGCGATGTATCTTGCAGACTGTGCCTGGAGAGCAAAGCTCATGTCCATGATTTCTACCGGATGACCGTCGCCTGAAGCAAGGTTTACAAGTCTGCCCTCGGCAATAATACATACCGTATTGCCGTTGGAAAGTTCATAACCGATGATGTTATTGCGGAGTTCCTTTGAAGATACTGCAAGCTCGGAAAGCTGCTTAACATTGACTTCGCAGTCAAAGTGACCTGCATTGCAGCATACAGCGCCGTCCTTCATCATATTGAAGTGACGTCCAACAATGACATCTTTGCAACCCGTAACGGTAACAAAGAAATCACCGAGAGGAGCAGCCTCATCCATTGTCATTACACTGTAGCCTTCCATAAGAGCTTCACAAGCCTTAACCGGATCAACTTCAGTAACGATGACCTTGGCTCCGAGGCCCTTGGCTCTCATGGCAACGCCTCTGCCGCACATACCGTAGCCTGCAACGACTACAGTCTTTCCGGCAACGACAAGGTTCGTTGTTGCCATTATCGCAGTCCAGACAGACTGGCCTGTACCGAAACGGTTATCAAACAGATGCTTGCATCTTGCATCATTTACTGCAATAACAGGATAAGAGAGCTGATTCTGTTTCTTGAGGATCTCCAGTCTGTGAACACCGGTTGTTGTCTCTTCGCATCCGCCCATGATATTGGGAGCAAGATCCTTCAATTCGGAATGCAGGAGCATTGCGAAATCTCCTCCGTCATCAATAACGATATCAGGACCGAAATCCAGAGCCATCTTAAGATGAGCGATATACTGTTCTTCATTATCCCCGTGGATCGTGTATACGTGCATTCCGGTGCTTGCCAGAGCAGCAGCTACATCATCCTGGGTCGAGAGCGGATTGCATCCCGTAAGAGCAACATCAGCGCCGCCTCTGCTTAAAGCCCGGGCAAGACAAGCCGTCTTTGCTTCAACATGGACAGATACAGCGATCTTAAGTCCTTTGAAAGGCTGTTCCTCGATCAGTTCTTTCTCGATAGCGCGGAGAACGGGCATATTACGGTAAGCCCACTCGATCTTCTCCATTCCGTAAGGTGCAAGACTCAGATCTTTTACATCATAATCAGGTACTGCCATAGTGCCCTCCTTAAAGGTTCTTTATAAAACTTGATACTAATGCACACATTTTCTCGGAAGCCTGGCCGGCAACCTCAATGACTTCCTCGCCCGACAGCTTGGCGGACGTAATACCTGCGGCCATATTGGTTACGCAGGATAAAGCGGCGATTCGGATTCCCATATGGCTGGCCGCTATAGCCTCAGGAACAGTCGACATTCCCACACATATCGCACCGAGGCTTCGAAGAGCCCTTATCTCGGCAGGAGTCTCATACTGAGGTCCTTTGGTATATGCATAAACGCCCTTTCTGATCCTGATACCGAGTCTTTCCGCACATTCGGACATAAGAGCAAGGTATTCCCTGTCATAAACATAGCTCTGGTCAGGAAATCTCGGACCAAATTCTTCAATATTAGGACCTCTTAATACGGGTTCGGCCATAAAGGAAATATGATCTTCAATGGAGATCAGCTCCGGAGGTGTAAAGTCCTCGCCTATACCGCCTGCCGCGTTTGTAAGAACGAGAGTCTCTACTCCGAGCCTTCCCATAACCCTTACATAGAAAGTAATATCCTCAGGAGCATAGCCTTCATAATAATGGAATCTTCCCTTCATCATGAAGACAAGCTTTCCGGAAAGCTCTCCGATTATCAGTTTACCTTCATGACCGGGAGCCGTTGATGAGGGAAAACCGGGAATATCGGAATACAGGATCTCGGCTGACTCTTCACAAAGATCAGCCAGAGGACCAAGGCCTGAACCAAGGACAATACATATCTTTGGGACTTCGCATCCGCTAAGATGCTGCCTGATGTAATCACAGGCAGTATCAACTTTCTTCAGATAACCGGCAGAATCAGTGATCATTATTTATTCTTTCCGCAGCAATGCTTGTATTTCTTTCCTGAACCGCAGGGACACATATCGTTCCTGCCGACATCAGAAGCATCTCTCTTGACAGGCTGTGAAGGCTTGTCATTTCCTGTACTTCCCTGTATAGGCTTAGCCGCAGCCATGGGAGTTACGCTGGCATGCTTCTCACTTGTAGCCTTTACGGTCTCTTTTGCCTCGACCTGTTTGTCCTGAGAGAAGTTTGCCCTCATGATGAACTTAACCGCATCATTCTGGATTGCTTCGTTCATCTCTTCGAACATCGCGGAACCTTCGAGCTTATACTCAACTACAGGATCGTGCTGACCGACACTTCTCATTCTTATAGACTGGGACAGCTGATCAAGAGCATCGATATGATCCATCCACTTGAGATCAACAGTTCTGAGGAGGATCTGGCGCTCAGTCTGGCGGAATATTTCGGAAGTAATCTCTTCCTCTTTGCTTGCAAGCGCTGTCCTGGCTTCAGCCGCAACTGCTTCGGCTACAGAATCACTGGAACCGATATCGACTGATTCGTCTTTTACTTTAAGCACAAACGGCAGCTCTCCGAAAACCTCTTCCAGCTGCAGGCCGAGAGTATATCTCTCGGAAGGAGAGATTGAGCCGTCGAGTGAGAAATTATCCACGATCCTCTCGGCTACCTTGTCGATCATTCCGAGGAAGATGTCATGGACATCCTCGCCGTCAATGATCTTTCTTCTCTGCTCATATGTAATAGTTCTCTGGATATTATTGACATCGTCGTATTCAAGGACATTCTTTCTTGCACCGAAATGCATAGCCTCGAGTTTCTTCTGGGAACTGTCTATGAGCTTTCCGAGAGTCCTTACCTGAATCTCCATGGAATCATCCATACCGAAGCTCTCAGCGATAGCAGTTACCCTGTCGCCGCCGAAGATCCTCAAAAGATCATCTTCGAGTGAAAGGAAGAATTTGGATCTTCCGGGGTCACCCTGACGGCCTGCACGGCCCTTAAGCTGGTTGTCGATACGTCTGGATTCGTGACGCTCCGTACCAACGATAAAGAGACCGCCGAGATTCCTAACCTCCTCGGCTTCAGGAGCAAGCTCTTCCTTGAATTTCTGCTCAAGTTCAGAGAATCTGTTCCTAGCTTCAAGGATAGTCTCATCATCCGTATCATTGTGAGCTGTGGAAGCATCGATCAGCTCATCGGTATAACCGAGCTTTCTCATCTCCTGGATCGCAAGGAACTCTGCATTACCGCCGAGGATGATATCAGTACCACGGCCGGCCATGTTTGTTGCGATCGTAACTGAACCTTTACGACCGGCCTGTGCAACGATCTCAGCCTCGCGCATATGGTTCTTAGCGTTAAGGACATTGTGCTTGATGCCGTATTTTGTGAATATCCTGGACAGGAGCTCGGATTTATCGACATTTACCGTACCGACAAGTACAGGCTGACCTTTCTCATGAGCTTCCTTGACCGTCTTGAGGACAGCAGAATATTTGCCGTTCTCGGTCTTGAACACAGCGTCAACTTCATCGATACGCTGAACAGGCTTGTTTGTCGGGATCTGGATAACATCAAGATTATAGATCTGTCTGAACTCCGCTTCCTCTGTAAAAGCTGTACCTGTCATTCCGGAAAGCTTTGTATACATTCTGAAGAAGTTCTGGAATGTAATTGTCGCAAGAGTCTTATTCTCGCTTGCGACCTTAACGCCTTCCTTAGCTTCAATTGCCTGATGGAGACCGTCACTGTAACGGCGACCCGGCATAAGACGTCCGGTAAAGTCATCTACGATGATTACCTCGCCTTCCTGAACAATATACTGCTGATCCTTCTTGAAGTTACCGTTTGCCTTGAGCGCATTATTGATATAGTGCTGCAGATCGAAATTCTCGGGATCTGAAAGATTCTGGATCGCAAAGTACTTCTCTGCCTTTGCTATACCGTTAGCTGTAAGTACAGAAGTCTTAGCCTTCTCATCGATAACATAGTCTGAATCACCAACGATATCGTCCATATCGACCTTATCGTCAGTCTCGACAACGACATAAGGCTTCAATGTCTTTACGAAGGCATCGGCCTTGACATAAAGATCGGAGGACTCGACTCCTCTTCCCGAAATGATAAGCGGGGTTCTAGCCTCATCGATAAGGATCGAGTCGACCTCATCGACAATGGCAAAATTGAGTTCACGCTGCGCAAGTCTCTCCTTGCTGATTACCATGTTGTCACGGAGATAGTCGAAACCGAATTCGTTATTGGTTCCGTACACGATGTCACGCGAATACATGTCTTTCCTCTGATTTTGAGGAATGTCATGAATGATGAGTCCGACTGACAGTCCGAGGAAGCGGTAGACCTTACCCATCCATTCGGAGTCACGCTTTGCAAGATAGTCATTTACAGTAACGACATGAACACCTTTTCCGGTCAAAGCATTAAGATATACAGGCATCGTGGCAACGAGTGTCTTACCTTCACCGGTCTTCATCTCAGCAATTCTTCCCTGATGGAGGATTATGCCGCCGATGATCTGAACCTCATAAGGCTTCATGCCGAGAACGCGCTTGGAAGCCTCCCTTACAGTAGCAAACGCTTCCGGAAGGATATCATCGAGTGTCTCACCTGCCGCAAGCCTGTCCTTGAATTCCTGAGTCTTGGCTACAAGTTCAGGATCCTTAAGGCTCATCCAAAGCCAAAACCTTGTTGACTATCGGTCTGATCCTTTTGACTTCCTTCTCACTGTGTGTTGGAAATAAACCCATCAATATTACTCCTTAATTATTTTCTTTTCTTTTTCAGTTTTGCTCTTCAGACGGTCCAGAGCCGTTCTGTATCCGCCTTCCGGATTGACATAGCATTTCTTGACGCGCGTAATGGTAGTTGAACTCACTTTTGTACTTGCTCTTGATTTGCCTTTGGTCCTGCCGGATCTGCGTTTGCCGCTGTCTTCAGAGGACTTGGTATCATTACTGATATCCTCAGTATCCTTGGGCGACAGTTCGTTTATTATCTCTTCGTAACTCTTATTCTGTTCGATCCTGCGGACTATCTGCCATCTGTGAAGCAGTGAATGAAGTTCATTGACCGAACAGAGATCAGTAAAGAACCTGTGCATCTCCTCAGCCGTTTCCATTGTCAGAATAGCTTCGTAAAGATCGGTAAGTTCTGTAATCTCATCATCTCCAAAAGACGGCGCACTATTTCTGTCGATCATTACATCACCTTACAAAACAAGATCAATTAACAGCATTCGTCACGAAATTGAACAACTGCTGGACATACCCGAGATAGATCATTACTGCGGCAGTCGTAATGAGCAGAACAATTAGTATTGCAATCAGACACCTGGAAAAGAAAAGATCACTCTTGGCTTTCCTCAAAGTATCCCCAATCGAAAGCGCGGAATTCCTGTCAGTAAGAATTGCCGAATTCGCCAGTTCAGGTCGCCTTACCTGATTGTTGTGTTTCACTCAGACTACCTCCATAATAACCGTAATATATTAACGCATTTCATATTTTAATACAATAAAAAGGAATTACCAAAGACTATTCTGAATACTTAAGACTGGTGCCGTATTCTTCAACGGACATGCTTATTCCGTTTGATGCGGCATAACTGACCATCCCGTATACGGAATCCTTGGCTTCATCGCTTGAATTAGACGGTATTATAACGATCAGCTGACGCTTGGTTACAGGGCCGATACTGTATTGCGTTCCTCCGATATTTTTGTCCGCTCCTTCAAAGCCGGATAACTGGTCAATATTCTCCCCTATTTTCTTAAGTATCTCAGATTCATCAGCATATGTGGGGGCCGTCAGATCAATGCTCATTATTGAAGTGGCCGTCCCGTCCTCATATGCATCTATTACGGGAAACATTTTCGGGAGATTGCCGCCGTATTCTTCCCGGAAATAATCCCCACGCGTGAAATTATCTTCACTCCAGATATCGTTTTCCTTCTTCTGTTCTTCTGAAGCAAGCAGAAACAGATCTCCTTTGCCGTATACCGGGATAATGTTGTAGATACTCCTCTCATATCTGCCGGCAAGCGTAAGAACCGAATATGTCGTGCTGACTTCAATAATGCTCTTATCAGGATTCACTTCGAAGGTAACGTTGATATCGTCAGGCATCATAAAATCGGAACCGCCGTTACGGCTAATGTACCCTTCAGCAATATCATTAGCCATGTATCCTCCGAGCGCGCCCTCAAGAACCAGATTCTCGATGGTATAGCCGCCGGCAAAATCCGCTCCGGTAATCAGTTTGGCCACATAAGTTACCGCCTCTCCGCCGTTCGTTCCGTCGATACCGATGTCCGGGAAAGCATTTACAGCAGTCGAAAAAACATCTGAAGCAGTGACTGTTAACGGGCAGAGCATTGCAACCTTCTCACAGGTCTGTTCCTGCGCACGTCTCATGAGGATATCTGTCCTGTAAATATTGATGACGCTGATGATTGCCGCCAGGAAAACAAGTACCGCCGTAAAAGCTACAGCAGATTCGATTGTTACGGAACCGTGTTTGTTCTTCATGATCATCCTCCTTGCTTGTACAATTGATAAGTCTTCTCCTGTGTATACTGCTGACCTCTGTAGATACCTGTCGCTCCAACGCCCGAATACAACTCTCCAAAGTCTCTGTTAAGGACTTCGATCATTCTTGTAAGCATATCTTCATCAGGGACAAGGAACATAAGCAGGAACAGGAAGTCCCTGTATCCGACATAAACAAGTTCAGTTCCTTCATAATCCACCAGTGCGATCTTCTCGCCGTTGAGAACATCGATCAGGCTGCCAACACTGTCTGCCGCACTCTTGATAAGTATCATCACTGTTGTCAGTATCTCGGGATCTATGTAGACTATTCCTTCTGTAACGCCAAGGACAATGGCGGAAACTGCCGTGGATATTCCGTTAAGGGTTGCTTCAAGATCGGGATCAGCGAAATTCTCAACTGCATTTACGATGAACAGGACCGTGAACACAAGCACTGCTGTCTCTGCAACCCCTACCCTTCCGTCAAGACCGCACATTATATATTCCGCGTCGTACAGATTACCTTCATGAATGCTTGAGAAATCAGTCCCGTTTATGGAAAGATCGTTATCATTTGAGAGATAGCAGTCAAAATTATTGGCGGCATAATAAGCACATGCCGGATGAAATGCTGCGATCATGGCCGTATCAGCCAGTCCGTATTGAAGGTCTATGAGCTTATCCGCACCTTCAGCAATAGAGCTCAGATCAGTTAGATCGATACCGATATCCAGATCTTCAAGATCATTGTCTGCGGCCGTTATGGTCTTCTTATATTTGGCAAAGTCGGATATCTCCTGACGGAAATCCTCAGAAGATAAATCATCACCGGACTGTTCTGCATCATCCAGCCATTCAGCAATTGATGAAGCCCCGGTAAGAAGATCTTCGAGATAGCCGGCGGCATCACTGGATGTGTACTCCCTCAAAGCATCCAGCACATCACCGGCACCGGTCCCTTCCATCAATCCCTCAAACTGAACAAGTGCATTCTCAAACAAAATGCCTCCGGCACGGTTGGCGTAATAAACACTGATAGCGGCTTTCAGATCATCAACACCAAGTGCCTTTACCCCGTATATCTCAATATCCGAATCACCCGTATAGCCATGTGTCGATATGGCCTTCCTGAACACTTCATCGTCGACATCATTCAGCGTTACGGCATAGATTCCGTATGTATCGAACAGCTGCCTGTCATATTCCGCCAGGATAGTTTCCACTTCTGCCCTAAGAGCACTGTCAAATGCCATCCTGTAATCCAGATCCCAGACGAAGAGTACAAAAGTGCATTCCACCAATATCAGGGCTGAAAGGATAATCGCGAGAAACATTGTCATCGCACCGCTTTTATTCCTGTGAATCCGTCTCATCTGCGGCACCTCCTGACGCTACGGCTCCATATATGATCCGGTAATTGTCCGATATTCCTGTAACATATGTGCACAGTTTTTCCGGAGAAGTGTTATATGACACGTTGCCCCCAATATCGGTACTGTCGATCAATCCGGAATCATCTATAAAGAAACCAATCTCTTCATCTCCTGCCTTTACATCCTCAATACAGTCCAAAACAAGTTCCTCAGGACCTGTTATAAGGAAAGTCAGGAAGGTAATGATCACCGTAAAAGCAAAAGCCGTCTCTAATGTTGACATAGCTAGTTACCTCCTTTTTGGGATAATCTTACTATGCAAACACCCCCGAAAAACCCGACAAAAACCGACAAAAACCGACAAAATAAAGACGCCCCAAAGGACGTCTTCATATGCCTCAAACGGCTTGTTTTATTGGGTTACAGCTAATCTTTAGCTTCTGAGCTTCGCGCCAAGCTTGGATTCGAGCTTGCTGATGATGTTATCGATATCGTTCTTGATGTCATCATCAGACAGTGTCTTGTCATCAGCCCTGAATGACAGAGAGATGGCAACTGACTTAAGACCTTCACCGAGCTTATCGCCTGTATATACATCGAACATCTTGACATCGCGGAGGTACTTGCCGCCGGCAGATTTAGCAGTCTTGATGATGTCAGCAACCGTAACCTTGCTCTCAGTCGTAACTGCGAGGTCTCTGGAGATACCCGGGAACTTGGGCAGCTGCTTGTAGACCCTGTCCTTCTTTGAAGCTGCAACGAGCTGAGGTACATAGATCTCGAAAGCGCATGTCTCGGAAGGTGTCTCAAAGCCTGCTGCAACATCGGGATGGATGATGCCGAGCTTACCGCAGACCTTGCCGTTAACTATGATGGACGCAGTACGGCCGGGATGGAATGAAGGATCATCTGTCAGAGGCTCGAAGCCGTAAGACCTGATGCCGAGCACCTTAAAGAGCTCCTCGATGGAAGCTTTTGTATCATAGAACAGCGCAGCACCATCCTTTGTGCCGTATGTGAATCCCGCGAGAGTCCTTCTCTCCTCGGGAAGCTCACCTTCAACGCTTGAAGGCAGGTATACATATGCAACCTCGAAAACCTTTGCCTCTCCAACGCCGCGGCTGTAATTTCTTGCAGCGATCTTCAGCATGGAAGGCAGCATTGTTGTTCTCATGACAGATGTATCGTCACCGAGAGGATTAGAGATCTTGAGCTGGTTACGCAGGATGCTGTCAGCAGGAATCAGGAGCCTGTCGAGATCTAAAGGTGATTCGAATGAATATGTGATAGCCTCATAGAAACCGCAGTAAACAAGTGTATCGCGGATCTTCTCGACGATCTTCTGCTCATTTGTGCGTCCGCCTAATGTTGTTTCCTTACCGGAGAGAAGAGTTGCCTCGATCTTGTTGTAGCCATAGAATCTTGCTACTTCTTCAGAGATATCAGCCTCAGACTCAAGGTCAGGCCTGTATGTGGGAGGAACTATGACTTCCTTTCCGTTCTCCTGAACAAAAGAGCATCCGAGCTTTGTGAGAATATCCCTCATGAACGACTCCTCAGCCTCGATGCCGAGGAAGCTGTTGATCTTTGCAGGTCTGAACTCGATATGCTTTACTTCGCGCTTTGTCGGATAGCAGTCTACGACACCCTTGGATACCTTACCGCAGCCGAGCATTTCGACAAGCTCACAGGCCCTGTCTAATGCCCTAAGAGCATTCTCGGGATCAAGTCCCTTCTCGTATCTTGAGGAAGCCTCTGTACGGAGGCCGTTGCTTACTGCCGTCCTTCTTACGGAAACTGCATTGAATACAGCAGACTCGAAGAGGATCGTTGTTGTCTCGGGCAGGACTTCTGAATTCTCACCGCCCATGACGCCTGCAATGGCACAAGCCTTCTCCTCATCGGCAATAACGAGCATGGAGCTGTCCAGTGTATGGTCATTGCCGTCAAGAGTCTTGATGACTTCTCCTTCAGCAGCTCTTCTTACAATGATGTGCTTGCCTGCAAGATAGTTCAGATCAAAAGCATGCATAGGCTGTCCGAGTTCAAGACATACATAGTTAGTGATATCAACGATATTATTGATGGGTCTCATGCCTGCTTCAGTAAGCCTCTCAGCCATCCATGCCGGAGAAGGACCGATCTTAACATCCTCGACCAGTCTGCCTGTGTAACGGTAGCAGAGATCGGGTGCATCTATCTGAAGCTTAACGATATCTTCTGTATTGAGTGAACCTTCCTGCTTGATGGAAGGCGTGCAGGGCTTGAATTCCTTGCCGATGGAAAGAGCAGCTTCTCTTCCCAGACCTTCGATCGAGAAACAGTCAGGCCTGTTGGATGTGATCTCAAAGTCTATGGTCGTATTGCCGAGACCGAGGAGCTCCTTGATATCAACACCGAGAGGAGTATCCTGCGGCATATTCCAAAGACCGTATTCCTCAGCGCCCGGATGACCTTCTGCAGGAACGTTAAGTTCTTCTGCAGAGCAGCACATTCCAAAGCTCTCCACACCTCTTAACTTGCCCTTCTTGATGTGAACGCCGCCGGGAAGGCTTGCCCCCTCGACAGCTACGGGGCAGATCATGCCGACATATACATTCGGAGCTCCGCATACGATCTGAAGGTCTCTTCCGAGGTCGTCCCTGCCTGTATCAACCTTGAGCACATGGAGGTGATCTGAATCGGGATGATCAGCCATCTCCAGAACCTTACCTGTGTATACTCCGTTGATGTCATCGCCGGAAGTAATGAGTTCCTCTACCTTGGAACCCGTCATTGTCATTGCATCCCCCAATACCTTGGGTTCAACATCTATATCCGTAAAATCCTTAAGCCAGATTATCGGTGCTTTCATTGCTAATTGCCTGCCTTTCCTTACTTGAACTGCTCTAAGAATCTGACATCGTTCTCATACAGAAGTCTGATGTCATCAATTCCGTATCTGCCCATGGCGGTTCTCTCAACGCCGATTCCGAAAGCGAATCCGCTGTAAACCTCGGGATCGATACCGCAGTTCTGAAGAACCTCGGGATGTACCATACCTGCACCGAGAACTTCGATCCAGCCCTCGCCCTTGCAGACGTTGCAGCCCTTACCGCCGCACTTCCAGCATGTGAGGTCAACCTCAACGGAAGGCTCCGTAAACGGGAAATGGTGAGGTCTGAGCCTGATCTCTGTGTTCTCACCAAAGAGCTTCTTCGCGAAAAGTCTCAGGGAACCGACCAGGTCACCCATCGTAACGCCCTTATCTACAACGAGGCCTTCGATCTGATGGAATACAGGTGAATGTGTTGCATCAAGAGCATCAGAACGGTAAACCTTACCCGGGCAGATGACCTTGAGCGGCGGCTTCTGCTGCTCCATAACACGGATCTGCATACCGGAAGTCTGAGTTCTGAGAAGGACCTTATCGTTGAAATAGAAAGTGTCCTGTGTATCTCTTGCCGGATGGCCCTCAGGTATTCTGAGAAGCTCGAAATTATACTTGTCGTACTCGACCTCAGGACCTTCAGCAATTGAATAGCCGAGTCCGAGGAAGATATCGCAGATCTCGTTGATTGCCATGTTAAGAGGATGACGGCTGCCTGCACCCTTCCTGTCCGAAGGAATGGTTACGTCGATGACTTCTCTTCTGAGCTTGTGGCCCTTCTCTTCTTCTTTGATCTTGGCAACGATCTCTTCAAGTCTTGATTCCATGTGGGAACGGACATCGTTGGCGATCTTTCCGATAACGGGGCGCTCTTCAGCCGTAAGTCCGCCCATGCCCTTGAGAACCTGGGTAAGCTGACCTTTCTTGCCAAGGAAAGATACTCTGAGCTGTTCAGCAGCCTGGGAGTCCTTAACCTGCTCCAATGCCTTATCAAATTCCTCGCGTATCGAATTCAAGGATTCTTTGATATCACTCATATACAAACCTCCCGTAAGGGTTATTTTTCACAAACGGGACTATTGTAGCACAATATATAAATAATGCGCGGGTAATTACGCAAAATAAGGGTTAGTTTTGATCTCTTCTCCGACATTGGATGACGGACCATGTCCCGGATAAATAGTCAGTTCCGGATCAAGGACCTTAATCGTTTTTACGGATTCGGATAATTCAGCAGCGGAACCGCCCTTAAAATCAGTCCGGCCGACAGAACCCGCAAAGACCGTATCTCCCGTAAACAGGGCTCTCCCGCCTTCGGAACTGAAAAGATAGCAAACAGATCCTTTTGTATGTCCGGGGGTACTGATGACTTCGATCGTGGTATTACCGGCAGTTATCTTTCCTTTGGCATCATCGAAAACATCTTCAAAAAGGTGTTCACGGCCAATTAAGGCTGAACAGTTGCCGTAAGCATCTCCCAAAAGAGCCCTGTCTTCAGCTGCGAGATAAAAAGACACGCCGGGCAGCATATTGCGCCATTCATCAACGCAGCATATATGGTCATAGTGCGCATGTGTCGCCAAAACGCATCTGATCTTACCGGGTTCCAGACCTTCGATCCTGTCTATAACGAGATCAGGAGACACACTCGGATCAACGACAAAAGCGCCGTCTCCGGTTATTACTGCATACAGGTTGGAATTTAAAGGACCGTAAGGTATCTGGAATACCGTCATCGTATCAGATGATAACGTCGGAATAACCGGAATTATTCCACTCACGGTAATCAAGAGCACCGGCATCTATTGCGGTTATAAGGACCTCTGCCGAAGCAATATTCGTAGCGTAAGGTATGGTATTCTGATCGCAGACATCCAGTAATTCTGCAGGATTTGAGCCTTCCTTCGCAATTCCGTCACGAAGATAGATCACACAGTCAATACCGTTAAACTTGGCTCTGGAAGCAAGCTGCTCGAAGCCGCTTGAATAATCAACGGACAGACCTGATACATCAAGGTCTGCCGAAGCCTTAAGGAGCTTGGCTGTATTGTATACGGAAATGAGCTGATGCTTCTCCAGCAGTGCTTTATATGCAATGCAGAAATTGACAAGAAGTTCAGACTTCCTGTTATCAGCCATCAAGACTATCTTCATCCAAAATACCCCAAATTAAGAATCATGCTAGAATTTTACAGTATTATAGTATTGCCTACAATTTATCATTGATACAAAAGTCGTATTCAAAAATTGCCTTTTTGACAAGTTGTCAGTCAGCTTCCGGGTTAATTGTAGGCAGATAATCTCCGATTATGGGGTTAACATTGAATACATCCACGGAATTATCATACTGCTCCCCGAAATATGCCGCCAAAAGCTTCTTGGCAATAACGGTAGTTGATGAACCCCACTCACCTTTCTCGACAACCAGCGCAATGGCGACCTGCGGATCATCCTTAGGAGCATAGCAGATAAACAGACCGTTCGAATACTCCTTACGAAGCTCCTCATAACCGGTTTCAGCCGTTCCCGTCTTACAAACTATCTCGATTGGGAAATTCTCGAATTGGGTCTGAGCCGTACTGCTCCACTTATAGGTACCGGTTACAACACAGCGCATGGCGTTGCGTACGGCTTGGATATTGTCTTCTGAGATACCGAGGTCAACAGCTTCTGTCTGACCCTGATACAGGATTGAACCGTCACTTGCGACAACACTGTCGATTACATACGGAGTAACAAGTTTGTTTGTGGCAATGCCTGCGGTATATCTGCAGAGCTGCATGATGGTAAAACAGTCGTCGAACTGACCGATAGCCGCCTGTGCGGTATTTGACGGGAACCAGATCTTATCGTATTCGGATTCATGGAGCAGCCTCTTGGTCTCACGGCTGGACATAACGCCTGATATCTCACCCGGAAGATCAATGCCCGTCTTTACACCCAAACCGAATTTATAGGCCATCTCCGAGATATCATCGATACCCGTGTCTACGCCTAAGAGCATGAAATAGATATTGCAGGATGTTGCCATGGCGCTGTTGAGATCAAGCGGTCCGTGTCCGCCCACCTTAAACTCGAGGCATTTGAATATCCAACCGCCGATATCGACAGGGCTCGTGCAGACATAGGTATTGTAATTCGGCGTGATTATTCCGTTCTCAAGACCTGCAAGAGCCGTGATCGGCTTAAATGTCGAACCCGGAGCATACATAGACATTATGGCACGGTTCCACAAAGGAAGATCCGCAGCCGTTATCTCTTCATATTCATCGATTCCGAGATAATATTTGACCTGCTCCGCAGCCTGTTCGTCACCATAATTGGCAAGGATAAAATCGTTCGGGTCATAGTTAGGGTAAGAACCCATGGCAAGAATGGCACCGGTATTTACATCCATCATGACAAAAGCGCCGGCACTCGCAGTGGCGTATCCCTTCTGTTCGAGCGCTTCAGCCGCCTGAGCTTCGTTGATATAGTCCTTGAGCGCTTCAGTACCGACTTCCTGAAGTTTGGAATCGATCGTCAGGTATACTGTCGCGCCGGCTTCAGGCTGCACTCCATATGAAGAAGAGACATACAAACCTTCTTCCCCGTCGGCAGTCCAGATGTTATATGGGGTTATACCGCCTGAACCGTGGAGATAACGCTCCATCTGCAGCTCAACGCCGGACTTTCCGACCATGTCATTACTCGTATATCCGAATTGGGCAAGATTTGAAAAAGATTCCTGCGATATCTTTCCTACATACCCAAGAACATGGCAACAATACAAGGCCTCAGGAGAATATGTCCTGGCATACTCGGTACCGGTTACGATCCCCATATAATGATAATTCTGCTCATTTAGCATGGTAATAAGCTCATCCGGGACATCCGTAGCTATCGTTACCGGAGTACCCTTGAGGAATGACCAGTTATCCTGGAATATCTGATACCTGATCCTTATGATCCTGTATGCCTCGTCATCGGAATAACTTGTATCCAGACCGAATTTCTGACGCAGATACAGGAAGAATACTTCCGGATCTGTCTTGACATAATTATCGGTAAAAGTGACTATAACACCCTGAGAATAATCCTCGAGAGCAAACAGATTAGTATCGGTCTGCCACAGTCTTATCTTCTCTTCCTCAAGAAGGAATCTGGGTTCCGGGTCCATAACAAAATACTGATCAAGACCGCTGACACTGATACAGTAGTATTCGTCAAACAGATAACTGAGTTCAAGGCAGAGCGAATTGAGTTCATCGTCATCAAGATAAGCATTGGCCAGCATGACCGTGTTATATGAGACAGTTGATGCAAGGACCACGCCGTTACAGTCAACGATATCACCGCGTGGTGCCGAACTCACATATTCTCTTGCAATACCGGAAGAACTCTCGGAAATCTTATTCTGGTAATCCGAGAACTGAAGTCTCATCGTCATTATAAGGATAACAACGCCAAAGACGCTGAAGATCGTGGCAAGTACCAGGTACCTGTTTGAGACGATGCCTTTGATGAAAGAGAAAAGGCCTTCCTTCTTCTCTGCATCGGGACCTGAATTCCGGTCAAAAGCACCATAATCACCACTTTTCAGATCCGAAGCCATGAACTCTCTCCATATGATTCAATTACATCTTCTTTCTTGTCGTTGCCGTAACCGTTCTTGTAAGGTCCTAAGAATCTGAGCAATAACAGAATAGGCAGAGCCGCAATGAGATTCACAAGAAGCTGTGGGAGCACAGAATCAAGTACAACATCAGTAAAACCGATACTGTACATCCCGTTCCCCAGGACCTTGATCCAGACAAATGCAACAATATGCCCTGCAGTCTTGTAGATCAGCGTTGCCGCGGTCACGGCAAGAAATGCAAACGGGATGCTCCTGTGCATCCTTTTCGTGAAAAAGGCGGAACCGAAAGTGCCTGCAAGGAACAGCACGAGCACCCCTATACCGACCGTGACCTGGACATTGCCGTCCAGTCCGATGACTGCGGGCGAAGCGAAACAGTCGCGGACTATACCGGTAAGGATACCGATAACCGCACCGTCTCTGAATCCGAAGAAATAACCCGTAAGCACGACGAAAACAAACATCAGGTCGGCAATCTGGCCTCTGAAGCTTATTGCATCAGGGAAAGATACCTGAAGACAGGCAAATAACAGCAGATAGACCGTATAGAGGATTATCCTTCTGGCATTTACACGGATATCCATCAGGAGTCCTCGCCCTCTGCTGATCCGCCGTTGGAATCTTCTGCAGTCTCATCGAGATAAGGTATCATGACAAAGACATCTTCCAGATCTTTAATATCAGTGTAAGGCTGGAGAGTCGCAGTTATCTGGAGAGGATTTGAATCATCAACTTCAACAATGGTGCCGACAGGTATTCCCGCAGGGAAAAGGCCGCCGTCACCTGAGGTAACTATCTCAGTACCCGGTTCAAGAACAGCTTTCTCATCAATGTTGGTAACAATGCATAAACCTGAATTCTTCAGGGAAGCATCACCGCTGACCAGCATGGAAGCACCGTTGACCTCATTTACTTTACAGGCAACAGAGAAGCCTTCATGCAAGAGCGGCAGAACCTTTGAGTCTGAAGACGATGTCTCTATGACACGTCCAACCAGGTTCATGTTAACATCAACGACCGGGTAGGATTCACCTTCCTCGAGCACGACACCGTCAGTGTCACCTGCGGCAATCGTAATGACCGAGAACCATTCATCCGCTTCTCTTGAAATAATGGAAGCACCATAGATATCGTAATTGCTGAACGTATCACGGATATGGAAAGCATCCTTGAGCTCCTCATACCGGATGGCAGCCTCTTCATTCTGAGTAAGCTGGTACTGGAGATCGGCAATCTGATCCTTCAGGTCCTCATTCTCCTGTCTGATAGCCATACCGTCCGTAAGGGCAGCCCAGAAGTCAGAGACAGTATCACCTGCGGATTTGACAAAGCCCTGAACAGGCGTGACTATCAACGCGAATGGTACCTTAAGAAAACCGAGCGGACTTCCGGGAATGAGACTTAACACGACTCCGGCTATTATCAGGAGCGAAACGGAAGTAACTATGAACCATTTTGCCGTAATGATCTTCTTCAAAACAGCTCACACCGCCTTTGGATAATCAGCTTCTTTTACCGCAGCAATTCTTATACTTCTTTCCTGAACCGCAGGGACAGGGATCATTTCTTCCGACATGATCGGAATGAGCAATATTGGCATCACGGTACTCTCTTGTGATCTCAGCCATCTTCTCATCAGAAAGGACTGTCTTCCAGAAAGGGATCTTATAGAGCCAGTCTGCCTTTGCATCTCTCATGTTGTAGTAAAGCTTCTCGTAATCGAGCTCAAGCTTGATATCCGTATCATCGACAACTGCTTCGAGATCAAGGCTGTCTGCATTTGTAAGGCTGGACTTGATGCCGTCAAGGAATCCGACAAAGATGTCCATCGTATCGTCAGTAAATCCGAGCTTTAGAGCCATATCCTTAGCTTTTCCCTCAAGGAACTGACCGTTATCGGGATAAGCAGAAAGAATGATCTCATAAGCATTCTTCTCCATAGCATAGTAGCGCTTTACATATTCAATATAAGCCTGCTGGTTGGAATTGTCCTCAGAAAGCTTCATCCATGTCTCGTAATAACTCATAATTAACCTCCGTTATATCAAAGCCTGTCTCTGACAGCTGTTAAGAATTCTTCCGTATTTACGATCTTCTTGTCAGGATTATCGAGAAGCGACGCAAGATCACCTGTAATTATACCTGATTCGATCGTTGCAATTGAGGCATTCTCGAGACGATTTGCAAAATCAACAAGATCATCCAGGCCGTCGAGTTCTCCTCTCTTACGGAGCGCACCGGTCCATGCAAAGAGAGTAGCCATCGGGTTAGTTGATGTTTTCTCGCCCTTAAGATACCTGTAGTAATGTCTGGTAACCGTACCGTGAGCAGCCTCGTACTCATAGATGCCGTCAGGTGATACAAGAACGGATGTCATCATGGCAAGCGAACCTGATGCGGAAGCGAGCATGTCGCTCATCACATCGCCGTCATAGTTCTTGCAGGCCCATACGAAGCCGCCTTCAGAACGCATGACCCTTGCAACGGCATCGTCTATGAGCGTATAGAAATATGTAATACCTGCTGCTTCGAACTTCGCCTTGTACTCATTCTCATAGATCTCGGCGAAAACGTCCTTGAAGCGGTGGTCGTATGTCTTGGAGATAGTATCCTTTGTAGCAAACCAAAGGTCCTGCTTAACGCCGAGAGCATAGTTGAAGCATGCTCTTGCAAAAGCGGAAATGGACTTATCCGTGTTGTACATACCCTGCAGAACGCCCGGATCAGTGTACTCAAATACCGTCTTGCTCTCTTTTCTTCCGTCAGGATATGTGACGACCAGTTCCGCCCTTGCAGCACCGTCGATCCTGAGTTCAGAATTCTTATAAACATCGCCGTAAGCGTGACGCGCAATAGTGATGGGCTTCTTCCAGCAAGAAACGAACGGCTGGATGCCGTTGATCAGGATGGGAGCTCTGAATACGGTTCCGTCGAGCATTGCTCTTATCGTGCCGTTCGGGCTCTTCCACATCTGGGTAAGGTTATACTCCGTCATTCTCTGGGCATTGGGAGTAATGGTAGCACATTTGACTGCGACTCCAAGCTCCTTGGTCTTCTCAGCCGCATCAATGGTAACCTGGTCCTTGGTAGCCTCACGGTTCTCGAGGCCGAGATCAAAATACTCAGTCTTAAGATCAACATAGGGATCGATAACGATGTCTTTGATCTGCTTCCAAATGATCCTTGTCATCTCATCGCCGTCCATCTCGACGAGCGGTGTCTTCATTGCAATCTTTGCCATTTTGAATTCTCCAATATAAAAATTACCACAAGATTTTAAGACAAAGGCTCGATATCGTCAATTATTATCAGGCTTTTGCCGAGGCTTTTATGATGATCATTTCAAGACTGGTCCGCTCATCCACAAGACCGTGCTTTATATCACTGTCTGATCTGACTGCTTCGAGATACAGATCCCTGAGACGATCCATACTGAATCTCCCCGCCTGTCTTATCAGCTTTTCCGCATAGTAATCACCTATACCGAGTCTGGAGGCAAGCGCCCTTTTGTCGGTTATCTCCTTGGCACATATCATTTTCTTGATATGGTTCATAACCGTAACCCTGATCATTATTACCGGTTGTCTGGTAATAATCATCGTATTGAGCGTATCCAGAGCAGCTTCTGGTCTTCCCGTACCGCAGGCATCCATGATACTGAACACTTTCCCGCTCAGATCAGGCGGACAGCAACGTTCCACAAGATCGGTATCAACAGAAGAAATACCTTCACCCTCGCAGAACAGCGTCAGTTTTGTAATCTCATTCGTGAGCTGTGTAAGAGACAGACTGCATCTGACAGCCATGGACGCAGCAGCTTCAGGGGTTATGCTAATCCCGGATTTGCCCAGCCTTTTTGATATCCATGACGCCAGTTCATCTTCCGACATCTGATCGCAGAGACAGACTGTGCCTTTGGAGACGAACTCCTTAAACACCTTTTTCCTGCAGTCCATCTCTTCTTCAAGGAACAAAAGAATAACCGAATCCGGTATATCGCTTATCAGTTTGATGAATCCTTCCGCAGCTTCAGCCGAGAACAGTCCTGATTTGCGCACTATGACAAGTTTCCTGCGTGACAGCCATGGCGGTGTGGCAAGCATCTCCTCAATACTGTCGATACTGATCTTCGATCCGGTCCTTCCGTCAAGACAGCAAACATCCATCTGCTCGGAACCCGGCTCGATGAACATCTTCTTAAGGACATTTACCGCACTGTCAAAGAAGTATGTCTCTTCTCCATACAAAAGCACAAGATCCAGACTGCCCGGATCGTTCTTGAGCTTCTGAAAGAATTCTTTGCTTGTCAACACTCCCTTGGGAGGTCCCTTTTGTTTTGCCATATTTATCCGCCGTAATACAGATCAAGGTCAACAGGACCCTCTATTCCGTCAATCGTTCCGTTGCAGTTTGCCTGCCACATTACATAATTACCTTCATAAGATGTCTTCTCGGTATAATGCGCAAGCCAAACAGTCTCATTCTCAGGCTGCCAGATGGTCTCGAGATAGTACTTGCTCGAATAGAGCATAGCATCATATCCGTATACTGCGAGTTCGTCCTTGAATACCTGATAGAGTTCTCTCAAACCCGCCATACTGAGATTATACTGCTGGAAGTTCGAGAATTTCTCCCAATCGAAGACAACCGGAAAATCGAGCTGTTCACCGTTAAGGAGTTCACAAAGCGCATCCGTCTGCTCCTTTACGAGTTCCGGTGTATTTGCAAAAGTGTAGATATAGACTCCGACCTTAAGTCCGGCAGCCTTGGCTTCCGTAAGGTTTTCCTGGAATCTGTCATCGATCCTGAGTTCGCCCTGATAGTAGACCATAGCCCTCATGATCACAAAATCACAACCTGCGGCCTTTACCTTCTCGAAATCAACGTCTCCCTGATACTTGGAGATGTCTATACCGTACAATGCGCCCTCACCGGCATAATCAACGACAAATTCATTGAAATCGTAATAGTTTGTTGCAGGTTCGGGGCCGTCATCGATCACTTCAACCGGTTCGACAGGCTCGATAACCTTTACCGTTATGTCTTTGAAAGTGCTGTTGCCGGCATCGTCGGTCAGGGATACCGTAACCGGATAATCGCCTGTCACTGAAGTATCGACCTCACCGGCTAAATCCATATCAACAACGCTGTCGTAATCATCGATATAGCTCAAATAATTCCCAATGTCGAAATCAGTATCGGATTCGACAGTTATTGTATCCGGAGCTTCAAGCCACATCGGAGCTGATGTGTCGATGATCTCCTCAGCACGGGTTTCCGTAGTTTCAGTCTCAGTATCAGAAGATGTAACCTCTGATGTCTCACTGTCAGTGACCGTTTCTTCTTCAGAAACCTCAGTATCAGGTTCAGTCTCTTTCCTGTCACGTTCCGTCACACAAGATGCCGCCATAACAGCGGAAAGAGTGATAAGGACTACAGCCAGTTGTTTTTTACAGATCATACAGATCCTCCTCGAGCACTAGTATATCAAAGTTAGATTTATTTTTAGTGCGAAAATGCGGTTTTTATCCGAGCATGAGGATTACCGCTCCGTCTGTATCGGTTCTCATTACCGTGCATCCTACGTTCTTAAGCCTTAGCAGGCATTCCGGTGACGGATGTCCGTAAAAGTTGCCGGCTCCGACTGAGATTACGGCAGTCTCGGGGGAAACGGCGGTCAGGAAAACATCTGATGTAGAGTATTTCGAGCCGTGATGGGCTACCTTCAGGATGTCACAGTCGGCAAGAATGCCTGCTTGCAACAGTTCTTCTTCCGTACCGGCACCGATGTCACCCGTAAACAGAATGGTCTTTCCTCCTGCTTCCAGTGTCATGACAAGGCTGTCCTCATTTCCTCCGCCGGCTGCTTTCACGGGGGCGATCACCTTCAAAGTAACACCCTCGCTCAGGCAGAACACCTCGCCTGCACCAACCTCTTCAATACATGCAGATTCGAAATCCTTATCCGGCAAGGCTTCATAGAAATCCTCCACCTCCGGATCCTTGCCGGTAAAACCCGTGTATAACGCCTTTATCCTGCCCGCTTTATACAAAGCGGCTATTCCTCCTGCATGGTCAGTATCCCAGTGGCTCATAAAAGCATAATCAACTGCGGCTATCCCATAGTGATCAAGGATATCCTGCACGGTAGTCTCCCCTTCGGCATATACTCCAGCATCTATTAGACAGGTTTTATCATCCGTTATTATCAGACAGCAGTCGCCCTGCCCGACATCAGCAAAGATTACCTGTGCTGCTGGTCTCACGAGCATCTCAGCAGAGCTTAATCCTATGGATAACGCCGCGATCATACAGACGGGAATGGTAAAATGCCTTTTTATAAAGCACTCCGGCAACAGGAAAAGTATGAGCAGCATGGTTAAGCTGAGTATCAATATATCCGGAGATGCTGATCTTATGCCGGAAGCCTTTACTGCGGCCGCACCGAAATGCGTGATCCCGCCAAGACACCTGAGACAAAACACTGCCGGAGAATTGATCCCGCACACAAAACCCGGTATAAGGAAAATGCAGGCTGCCTGAACAATGATTGATGCACCTATCTGTACTGCGATCAGAGCCGGATGCATACGGAACTCCGTATATCCGGAAAAAGGGATCATGGCCACAGATACCGTTATCGCCGGTGCGATAATCCCGGCAAACGATCTGCCAATGCCCATCCTTATTAGTCTGTCTTTTACCGCAGGAAGGAAAAACAGCAATGACCCGGCTGCAGCAAAACTTAACTGAAAACCCGTGCCGAGCGGAGCAAAAGGATCAACAGCTGTCATGATAAGTACAGCCAGGCACATCGCAGAAGGTCCGTCTCTTGACGCAAAAGAGCATGTGCTCATGATAAGTGCCCTGAATACCGAATCACTCCATCCCGAAAATAGCCCTATCACAAATGCAAAAGATGCATAGAATACGACAGCCGTCCTCTGCCTGACCCGCATTGCCCTCAAGATATAAGGCAATGCAAGAAGAAAACCGGCAAAATGGGTGCCTGATACCGCCAGAAGATGTGAGCAGTTTGTAAGTTTGAATTCATGTATCGTCGAATAATCAAGCAGGGACGTATCTCCGGTAAAGACCGCTGCGGCAAGCGCTTTTATCTCATCATCTTTACCGGAAAACGCATCCAAGGCCTCCTGTTTCAACAGGTAAACCGCATATCCGGCATTACCCGGCAAAGCTTCAAGCACATTCCCATGTCCTGTCATGGTAATACTGTCCGGCCACAACACATACGTTATGCCCTGTCTGTGAAGATATTCCCGGAAATCAAACTCACCGGGATTACCCGGTTTTTCCGGTTCAGCAAGCTTTCCTGATACCCTGAGAACATCACCGGTGCAGAAATATCTGTTCATATCGCAGGAAACATACAGATTGGCAATAACCCCGTTTTCGAGACGGCACTTGTATTCAGCAGAACCGTCAGCTTTGTAATCCTCTGCCAGGACCCTGGCCACATATATCCCGTTTCCGTCATGATCAGCAAAAGCCGTAACTGCAGCAGATATCGAGCAGCCTGCATAGATGAGCAAAACAGCACAAAGCACAAAACCGGCAAGATTTGCCGGCCTGGCATGCTCAAAGGCGATACCGGCAGCAAGGACAGCCAAAGCGGTCAATAGTGCAGGCAGGGCTGAACCTGAATAATAGCTTGACCAGCAGATCAGGACAGACATAACCGCAGGCAGCACGAGCGGCCTCCGGCAAAGAAACTGCTTTAATTCCGCGAACAATGCGGCATTGTTTCCGTAATTCCTTCTCATATCTTATGGTATGCTTGAATACATGTGATAATCATCTGCAAAACAGCGACAAAAACGACAAAGGATATAAGTGATGGATAAGATCAATTTTCAGAACACCAGATATTTCATAACAGCGGCCAAAACAGCAGATCTTCCTAAGGACGGACTGCCTGAGATAGCAATGTCAGGCAGATCAAATGTCGGCAAATCATCCCTCGTCAACTCACTGGCCGGCTCCAAAAAACTGGCAAAAACGTCACAGAAACCGGGCAAGACAAAACAGATAATCTACTTCCTTACGGACAATAAGCTGCTCTTTGCAGACCTTCCGGGATACGGATATTCCGGAGCTTCCAAATCCGTTACCAAG
>CADAOK010000016.1 GCA_902789515.1 Oscillospiraceae bacterium | reverse complement strand
GCGAAGAAAGGCGACGGACAGCCCGTTCTCGCCGGCAATATTCTTGTCAGACAGCGCGGAACCAAGATCCATCCCGGCACAAATGTCGGAATCGGTTCTGACGATACACTTTTCGCTCTTATCGACGGTACAGTCAAGTATGAGCGCAAGGGCAAGGATAAGAAGCAGGTAAGCGTTTATCCCGTAGCTTAAGGGAAACGTTTTAAAGAGTTTCTAAGGGAGCAGTCTGTCATGACGAGTGGCGGCTGCTCTTTTGTTTTCAAGGTGAATTATGTTTATCGACCATTCCAAGATCCATGTCAAAGCAGGTGACGGCGGTGCCGGCGCTTTAAGCTTCCATACAGAGAAATACATAACCAATGGCGGTCCTGACGGCGGTGACGGCGGCAACGGCGGTAATGTCGTTTTCGAGTCGTCGTCGCGCCTTACGAGCCTGCAGAACTTCCGCTTCAAGCATAAGTTCGTCGCGGAAAACGGCGTTAAGGGCGGCAACCGCAAGATGTATGGCAGGAACGGAGAGGACCTGGTAATAGGTGTCCCGGTCGGAACTGTCATAAAGGATCTCGCGACCGGCAAGATCATCGCAGACTTTACTGAAGACGGTCAGAAGATCGTCGTGGCCAAGGGCGGCAAGGGCGGACTCGGCAACATGCATTATGCCAATTCCGTCAGACAGGCCCCGCAGTTTGCCACACCGGGACTTCCGGGTGAGGAGAAGGACCTCGCGGTCGAGCTCAAGCTCATCGCTGACTGCGGTCTCGTTGGATTCCCTAACGCGGGCAAGTCCACGCTCCTTTCCGTGATGACACGCGCGAAACCGAAGATTGCAGACTATCCGTTCACTACACTTGAACCGGTACTCGGTGTCGTATCCAACTATGACATGTCCTATGTTATCGCCGATATCCCGGGCATCATCGAAAACGCTCATGAGGGAGCAGGCTTAGGCCACGACTTCCTGCGTCACATCGAGCGCACAAGATTGCTCATCCACGTTGTTGATGTATCCGGTGCTGACGGAAGGGATCCGGTCGAGGATTTCAAAGCGATCAACAGCGAGCTTGAGCAGTTCAATACAGAGCTTGCCGCACGTCCGCAGATCGTGGTCGCTAACAAGTGTGATGCTGTCGGGCAGGAAGATATCGATAAGTTTGTAAATGCCGTCAAGGAGATGGGTTACGAGGATGTGTTCGTTATCTCTGCGGCAGGACGCATTGGTATCGAGGAGCTGACCGCTAAGGTAACTGAGATGGTATCAAAGCTTCCGCCGACAGTGCTCCACGATACGGCAGAAGCAGGCGAGACGGTCTATACCTTTGAGGAATCCAAGAAGTATGAGATCGAGATCCACGACGGTATCTATGAAGTTACCGGTGCATGGATCAAGACGATATTCAATTCAACTAACTTTGAGGATACCGAGTCCACTAATTTCTTCCAGAGGACTCTCGAGGAACAGGGTGTGTTCGAGGATCTGAGGAAAGCCGGCGTCAAGGAAGGCGATACGGTTAAGATCTGCGATCTCGAATTCGATTACTTCGATTAAATCGTTTATTTGCTGTAACGTACTTTCTCGTATTCCGGTCTGAGTTCTGATATCTCGCTGTCTCCGTTTGCGAGGAGCACCGTCTCGATCTGTCCCGGAGTGGAAGAAGGTGATACCGGAAGGCCCTTGTTCATTGCGTGGCGGGTCTTGGTATAGAACTTCTTCCTGATCTTGCGTTCATAACCATTACCGAAATCGAGGCTTCTTGCACCGACCTTATGATCAGGTTTTATATCCTCGATGGTATCAACGACAATATCATCGTCTAAAGCTGATGTGACCTTTCGGTATTTGGGTGCGTTTTGGATCAACATGCGTATAGCTTTGGGGAGGGTGTGGATGATTACCATAATGATCAGGATGGCCAGGATATAGGCCAGGACGGTGATCCAGGGTGAGTCATCAGCCCGTTCGCGCAGAAAGTTTTCACCTTTTTCAGTTATGTCCGTATCGTTACCAAGGAAGAATGAGCCGAGGATATCCATGAATGCAAAGAAAGCCGTAAAGATTGCAGGCATGATCTTCACGAGTATTTGGTTGATATAGTCCGTAAAGATGAATAACGGGACGAGAGTCAGGATGATGAACGAGATAAGGAATAATGCTCCAAGATATGCGGCGGTCATGTGGTTCCGCTTTTTCAACTGTTTTACAGGTATCGATGATTTTGAGATCGAGTAGTAGTACTTTGAATCAAAGATTGCGAGCTGGCGCATGACCAGACATATCACGGCCGATATGACCGTGTTGAAGATGAACAGCCTGATAAGGTCTTCGCGCCAGGTCAAAGCATAATAGATGCCGAACGCCGGCAGAGACAGCGCCGGGAATAACAGCGAGTTCGAATCGCCGGCCAGAAGCTTCGGCTTTAAACGGTATTGGATGGTAAAGACGGTAAAGGCAAAGACAATCGTGCCGAGATAGAACAGGTTTGTAACGCAGCATCCGTACCCGGTCTCAGGTATCATTATCATCGCAAAGTAGAACAATAACGATGCTGTGACCGATGCTACGAAGCACGGCAGGAGATTAAGGATCTTCCTTCTTATCAGGACGTGGATCAATACAAGGATGAGCGGGATATACTGAGCTACCTGACTTATTACGACAAACTCAGCTGAACTCCTGATTATCAGAAGCCATGACATTAAAGTGAGACAGATCTCAATGGACAGGAGTGTCTCGGCCAGAGGACTCTCGCGCAGCTGGAGATACTTATCTTTCATTGCTGCCACCCCATCTCGTATAAGAACCTGAAAGCGAGGGAAGGACGTCTACATTAGGCGTCGTGTAATAGCTTGGCATAAGCCAGTGTATCGAAGGACACCTTGACTTCATGTTCACCAGTGTTGCCTGGAACGTGTCGGTAAACTGGGGAGATATGACAAGAATATAATCGTTTGAATCAATCGTCGGGAGATAGTTTCCGACCAGCTCTTCGAACGGCTGTACCTTCTGCATCAGATCGATCTTGGCGAGCATCAGTGCGCGTGCTTTAAGAGTGCCCGTGCCCGGATCGGTCTCTGATATCTCCGGCTTGCCTGTAAGGATATCAATACCATTCGTGTAGATTGAAGACGGGATGCCCATTGAAGCAAGCTGGATCAGATATGAGTATGCAAGGCTGATCGACTTCTCAAGAAGTGACAGGGAACCCTTGGGATCGTACGGCTCAAGGTTCACGAAAATATGCACCTTCTTCATGCATGTGGAAGCGTTCTGATTGACCAGGAGTTCGCCGGTCTTCGCACTTGCTTTCCAGTTGATGCTCTTCATCGGATCGCCGGGCCCGTATTCGCGGATACCGGCTAAAGCAAAAGGATCCGTAAGAAGTGACCTTCTGCACTGCACATCACTCAAAGTCACGGACATGAGCATCTCTATGAGGTTTGAAGAGATGACTTCAGGAAGGACCACGAGTGTGGAATTGTTATCGAATTCCTTGGCAAAACGATCAACGAGGAAAAGGTCAGATGTCGTTATTCCTACTCTCGGGAAGACAAAGTAACCGCGTTTTCTGCACTTGACCTTGATGCGTCGTGTGTGTTTCGAGAACGCATTCATCGTCAGCATGTCCTCGCGGTAAAGGTAATCTGATGTGGTAACGATCGAAGTGTCATAGAACATGATCTCTTTTGGAGCTTCGAACTTGAGGATGATGAAGGGCAGCGGAACCTTCTTCTTATTCTCAGCCACTTCGATAAGTTCGATGTCCTCGCCGTAATTTGCGACATTCTTGGAGAAGTCGACTTTAAGGCTCAGGTCATCAAGAGCATGACGCCTGTAGTAGACGATCTCTGCAATGAAGAGTATGAGGAGTATTCCTATGCTTATGAGTATGGCTGTCATAAGAAGGTGTTATTTACTGAAATCTTCAGTAGGGCAGACGACTTCGTCAAGTATCCTGCTTACCACTGTCTCCGCCATATCGCGCTTTGATGCGAACCTGGCATTCTTTGCTAAGTTGTACTGCGAGCTTATCGTCAGACGGTGCGCAAGGACGGGAACGGCCAGTTCCTTGAAATCGTCAGGAATGCAGTGCTCGCGTCCTCTTACGAAAGCAAGCGCCTTGGCAGCAGCCACGAAAGCGAGAAGAGCTCTCGGGCTTGCTCCGACCGTGATGTCGTCAGATTCCCTGGTTGCTTCGACGATGCGTGCGGCATAGTCGTAAAGGAGATCTGATACGGTAATGTTCTTAGCCTGAGCCTGCATCGATATGAGCTCTTCCCTGGTCGTAACGGGAGTGAGCGTATCGAGCGGATCTTCCGTAGCGAATCTCTTTAAGATATCGATGCTCTCTTCGTGAGAAGGATAGTCCATCTTGATCATCATGAGGAAACGGTCGAGCTGAGCTTCGGGAAGAGGGAAGGTACCCTGTGATTCGACGGGGTTCTGAGTAGCGATTACCAGATAAGGCAGATCGAGCTTTCTGGTCTCACCGTCAACGGTTACCTGCTTTTCTTCCATGCACTCGAGAAGGCTTGACTGAGTCCTTGCGGTCGCACGGTTGATCTCGTCGGCGAGGAGTATGTTGGTAAAAACGGGACCTTTACGGAAAACAAATGAATTCGATTGTCTGTCAAAGAAGTTTATTCCGGTCAGATCCGAAGGGAGAAGGTCTATCGTGAACTGGACACGCTTGAAATCAAGGTCGAGTGACTGTGCCAGTGCCTTGGCCGTCTTTGTCTTACCCGTTCCGGGGACATCTTCGAGCAGAACATGTCCGCCTACGAGAAGAGATACAAGGAGCAGTTCTATCTGCTTATCCTTGCCGACGATGACCTTGTCGACGTTACCGATGAGTCTCTCAGAAAATGACTAAAATCAAACAGTCAGCCGGTAAGTTTTCTGATTCCAACATACCATTAAGCATGGAATTATACTATCGACTGTTGGTAGAATGCAGTATTTACAAGGATTACGGGATTTTCTCTACTACTGGTTCATCAATAAAAAAGGCTTCGGGAAACCCGAAGCCTCTATTAATGCAAATCAAGTCTCAAGACTTAAAGCAGTATTACTTCTTGCTCTTCTTAGCCTTTGTGTTGACCTTATCCTTAAGAGCCTTACCAGCCTTGAACGGCCTGTTCTTGCAGCTCTCTCAGAAGTCTCGAATGTACCGAAACCTACGAGCTGAACCTTGCCCTTAGCCTGAAGCTCATCAGAAACTGTCTCGATGAATGCGTTAAGAACTGCCTCGGTATCCTTCTTGGAAGTACCAGCCTTTGCAGCCATAGCTTCTACTAATTCTGTCTTATTCATGTGATTTCCTCCCATATGGGTTTTGATTTGCGCTGCCGAGAATAACGGCAACGTCGGTATTATATGGATAATCTCAGAAAAAATCAACATATCAGGCTGATAAAATAACAAGCAACTTTGATTTTTGCGGATGTTTACAATTTGTTAATCAAAAAACATACTCATGCCGTATTCAAGTTGCATTATAAGGTCAGGAGTTGCCTAACGGGTTATTTTTGAGTTTGAGTTTTGGGAACTGTGGTTTTTTCCGCAGTTCCTTTTTTTTTGTTCCGTTTTGAGTAAAATAGATTATGAAAACGATATTGGAAGGCTCTATATGGAAATATTACTTGAGTTGCTGCAGAACCGAATTCTTTGGGCAGGTGTTGCTGCCTGGTTATTGGCTCAGATTCTAAAGGCGATCAGTAATGTGATTATAACCGGCAAATTCAGTTGGGAAAGACTGTTCGGGGACGGCGGTATGCCGAGCGGACATTCTGCGACGGTATCCGCTGTCATGATCTCCGCCGGACTGTATAAGGGCTGGGATTCCGCGACATTCGCAGTTGCTGCGATACTTGCGATAATCGTCATGCACGATGCGATGAATGTCAGGCTCGAATCAGGAAAGCAGGCACATCTGCTGAATATCATGGCCGAGACTTTCGAAGAGCTTACCGGCACAGATCTTCCTAACGACAAGAAGCTCAAGGAACTCCTCGGACACACTCCGCTCCAGGTAGCCTGCGGCTGTGCACTCGGCATTGCCGTTGCGATCGCGGTATTCTTCCTCTTCAAATAATATGATCTACACCGTTACTCTTAATCCGGCTCTCGACAGGAGTTTCATTGCCGATACTGTTACGGCAGGTGCCGTTAACCGCATTACGCCCATAAGGGATGACCCCGGCGGAAAGGGCATCAATGTGGCCAAGGTACTCAAAGGTTTCGATAAACCCGTATGTGCATGCGTTCTCGTCGGAGGCAGCATAGGACTTGCGATTGCTTCCATGCTCGACAAAGAAGGGATTCCGACGATAATCGGAGAGCTTAAGGAGAACACAAGGATCAATTCCAAGATAACCGACCGTGACGGTGTTACCACCGAACTCAACGAAGCGGGTCCCGCTTTCAGGCAGGGAGCATACGAAGCCATGAAGGAAGAACTCCTGGAAAGAGTCGTGGACGGCGACATCTGCGTTATATCCGGCAGTGTCCCGCCGGGAGCTCCCGAGACGATCTACGGCGAAATGATAACAGAACTTAACGCAAGGGGTGTAAAGACATTTCTGGATACGTCAGGCGCTTGTCTCGAGAACGGTCTTGAGGCAGGTCCGTATTTCGCGAAACCAAACGCCTCAGAGGCAGGGATCAGCGAGAGTATCGAAGAGGCGGTCAGTGCTGCCGACAAATACATATCACGCGGTGTCCATTCCGTTATCATATCGCTCGGAAGTTACGGCGCTGTTTACCGCGATGCGGACGGCAGGCTTATGACATGTGCCGGCGTGAAGGTTAATCCCGTGTGCACTACCGGGTGCGGAGATGCGGTAACAGCCGGATTTGCTTCCGGCATATACAGCGGACTTGATCCTTCGGAGGCATTCCGTTTCGCAATGGCGTGCGGAACGGCTGCTGCGGTTACCGACGGCACGCAGGCGCCTTCGACCGCAACCGTGGACAAGTACCTTCAGGAAGTACAGATAAACATACTCTCTTAACACATCCCGGTGTTGATATTGACAAACAAATGTTCTATAATCATCCAAAAGGTTTCAGGGCGGTCACGATATGTTTAAGTTGGTATCCAAGTTCAAGCCTTCGGGTGATCAGCCGCAGGCGATAGACAGTATAGTCAAGGGGATAGAGAGCGGTATGCCTGCCCAGACGCTTCTGGGTGTTACGGGTTCAGGTAAGACTTTCACAATGGCTAATGTTATCGAGAGGGTCCAGCGGCCCACATTAGTGCTTGCCCACAATAAGACCCTTGCCGGCCAGCTCTATGCCGAGTTCAAGGAGCTTTTCCCCGAGAACGCGGTCGAGTATTTCATCTCATATTACGATTATTACCAGCCGGAGGCATACATAGCCGCCACGGATACCTATATCGAGAAGGACTCTTCGGTCAACGACGAGATCGACCGTATGAGGCATGAAGCGACAAAGTCCATACTCTCCAGAGAAGATACGATAATCGTTGCTTCGGTATCCTGCATATACGGAATCGGCGAGAAGAGCGACTATATGTCTTTGATGCTTTCGCTGGAGGTCGGACTTGAGATATCGCGTGATGCCGTCGTCACACAGCTAGTCAACATGCAGTATGACAGGAACGAGTTTGAGCTCAAGAGAGGATGCTTCAGATGCAAGGGCGACATAATCGATGTCTGGACACCTGATTCGGAGAGCACCCTGACGCGTATCAGCTTCTTCGGTGATGAGATCGACAAGATAAGCTTTGTCGATGCCATTACAGGCAGAGTACTGTACACCAAGCCTTTTACGGAGATATTCCCGGCATCGCATTATGCCACCGGCAGGGCAAAGCTCAACCGCGCGATAGACACCATTGAAGAGGAACTCGAGATCCGTCTCAAGGAATTGAGGGATGCCGGCAAACCCGTGGCTGCCTACAGGCTCGAGCAGCGTACCCGCTATGATATCGACATGATGAGAGAGACCGGCTTCTGCAAGGGTATCGAGAATTACTCCAGGCACATATCGGGAAGAGCACCGGGTGAACCCCCGTGTACGCTTATGGATTTCTTCCCGGATGATTTCCTCCTGTTCATTGACGAATCGCATCAGACGATTCCTCAGGTCAGGGCGATGTTCAATGGCGACCATTCGCGTAAGGAGATGCTGATCGATTACGGATTCCGACTTCCTTCCGCCTTTGACAACAGACCGCTCAAGTTCGAAGAGTTTGAACAGCGCATGGGCCAGACCATATTTGTCAGTGCGACTCCCGCCGAATATGAGAAGGAGAAGAGTGTTCAGACCGTAGAGCAGATGATCAGACCTACGGGCCTTCTCGAGCCTGAGATATTCGTCAGGCCTGTCGAAGGTCAGATCGAGGATATCCTTGCTGAGCTTCAGGAGCAGAAGAAGAGGGGCGATAAGAGCCTGATAATGACGCTTACCAAGCGGATGGCCGAGGATCTGACTGACTTCCTGGCAAAGGAAGGCATCAGGGTCACTTATCTACATTCTGATATCAAAGCAGTGGAGAGGATGCAGATACTGAATCAGCTAAGATCGGATGAGATAGATGTCATCGTCGGTATCAATCTCTTGAGAGAAGGCATAGACCTTCCGGAAGTATCACTCCTTACGATTCTCGATGCCGACAAGGAAGGCTTCCTCAGATCAGAGCGTTCACTGATCCAGATTATCGGAAGATGTGCGCGTAATGAGCGCGGCCGGGTCATCCTCTATGCGGATGAGATTACCGATTCCATGATGAATGCTGTTTCTGAGACTAACCGCAGGCGCGATATTCAGAAGAAGTTCAACGAAGAACACGGGATTGTTCCGAAGACTATCAAGAAGGATATCCGTGATGTATTTGAGATCGTTGCCGAGAGTGCCGGACAGACCGGAGGCAAAGCCGGCAAGGGCAGCAAGACTGCTGCAGCTAAGAAGAATACGGGCATAGATCCCGAGAGCCTTATCAATGACGGCATAACCGGCGGCAGCAGGGAAGAGAAGGATAAGATGATAGAGAAGCTGACACGCGAGATGGAGAAGGCCGCGAAGACCTTAGACTTCGAGAAGGCAGCGGAACTCAGGGACATCATCATAGAGCTTAAGGGGATAAAGAAATGACGGGCTTTTGTCATCTGCATCTTCATACCGAATACAGTCTTCTGGACGGTGCCACAAGGATAAAGGAACTTGCCGGGCGCCTTAAGGAGATGGGAATGACTTCCTGTGCCATAACGGATCACGGCGTGATGTACGGTGCGGTCACATTTTACAGGGAGATGACTGCGGCGGGCATACATCCTGTCATCGGATGCGAAGTCTATGTCGCTCCCGGTTCGAGATTCGACAAGAATGCCGATTCATATAAGACAGAGAGAGCATATAATCACCTGATCCTGCTTGCCAAGGACAACAGCGGACTTGCCAATCTGAACCGTCTGGTGTCGGCAGGGTTTACCGAAGGATTCTACAGGAAGCCCAGGATAGACGAAGAACTCCTTAACAGATGGCATGAGGGACTGGTGTGCCTCTCGGGTTGCGTGTCCGGCAAAGTCGCATGCATGGTCCTTGACGGCAATCTCGAAGGAGCTAAGAGAACGGCATTAAGTTATGACAGCCTTTTCGGGCGAGGGAATTACTATCTGGAGATCCAGGCCAATACCACGCCGCAGCAGGCAAGGGTCAATTCGGCATTGATCAAGATTTCCAGAGAGACAGGCATACCGCTTGTTGCCACTAATGACTGCCATTACCTGAAGAAGTCTGACAGCGAGGCGCAGGATATCCTGATGTGCATATCGACCGGCGCCCGTGTGGACGATGAGAACCGCATGCGGATGGTAACGGATGATTTCTATGTGAAGTCCGAGACCGAGATGCGCCAATTCTTCTCCGAGGTGCCTGAAGCGGTCGACAATACCATGAAGATTGCCGGGATGTGCGATGCCCAATATGATTTTGATACCATACATCTTCCTGTGTATGAAGTGCCTGAAGGTTATAAGGATCACGAAGAATACCTGACTGATCTGACATATAAGGGTCTCAAGAAGAGATTTGAAGTCCTGCCTCCCGCGACTGATGAGACCGATTACATGAAGCGTGCAGAGTACGAACTGTCGGTCATCAACAAGATGGGATATACGGATTACTATCTTATCGTCTGGGACTTCATCAATTATTCGAAGACACACAGCGTAACTGTCGGACCCGGAAGAGGTTCCGGTGCGGGATCTCTCGTGGCATATGCGATCGGCATTACTGATATCGATCCTATAAGATATGGTCTTGTTTTCGAGAGATTCCTCAATATCGAGCGTGTGTCGATGCCCGATTTTGATGTTGACTTCAACGATGAGCGAAGGCAGATCGCGATCGATTATGTTACGGAGAAGTACGGCAGGAGCCGTGTGGCGCATGTTGTCACTTTCGGTACGCTCGCAGCAAGACAGGCCGTGAAGGATGTAGCCAGGGTGCTCAATGTTCCGGTTGCAAAGAGCAACAAGATTACGAAGATGATTCCTTTTGCCGTTGGCATGACTCTGTCGGAGGCGCTGGAAGTCAGTACGGAATTCAGGGAATGTTACGATACAGATCCCGAAGCGCATAAAGTCATTGATATGGCAATGAGGATCGAGGGCCTTCCAAGGAATGCCAGCACACATGCCGCCGGCATGATAATCTCGGGTGCCGATATTACCGATATTGCACCGCTTTCTGTCAATGACGATACTACCGTGGTCCAGTTTGCCAAGGCCGATGTCGAGAGTATAGGTCTCCTGAAGTTCGACTTCCTGGGACTTAGAACTCTTACAGTTATCCAGGATGCGATCGAGCTGGTCAAGAAGAATCACGGCGTGGATATCGACCTGTCACGCATTCCGCTTGACGATGCCAATGTCTATAAGATGATATCGGCCGGAGACACGGTAGGTGTGTTCCAGCTTGAGAGCCGCGGAATGACCAGCTTCATGAAGCAGCTCGAGCCGGAGGGGTTCGAGGATATCATCGCAGGAATATCCCTGTACCGTCCGGGTCCGATGGATCAGATTCCGAAGTATGTGGACTGCAGGCACAATCCGTCGCATATCACTTATGACCATCCGCTCCTTGAACCAATTCTCAATGTCACTTACGGATGCGCTATATATCAGGAACAGGTAATGCAGATAGTAAGAGATCTTGCCGGTTTCTCGATGGGGCAGTCGGACAATATCAGGCGTGCCATGAGCAAGAAGAAGAAATCCCTGATGGAGAAATACAGGAGCCTGTTTATCTACGGCGGAACGGATGATTCCGGAAGGGTGATCGACGGTGCCATCAAGCGCGGCGTGCCTGAAGAGACTGCATCGAAACTGTTTGAGGATGTTGCAAGGTTTGCAGGATACGCTTTCAACAAGTCGCATGCCGCCTGCTATGCACTAGTCGGATACTGGACAGCATATCTCAAGTATTACTATCCGACGGAGTTTATGGCGGCGATCCTCAATTCTTTCAGGTTCGATCTGGGTAAGGCATCTTACTATATCAGCTGCTGCGGTCCGATGGGACTTAAAGTACTGCCGCCTGATATCAACAAGAGCCGCGAGAAGTTCACGACTGAGGGTGACCGCACTATAAGGATAGGGCTGAGCGTAATCAAGAATGTCGGTGAGAGGGCGGTCCTGGATATCGTGTCTGACCGTGAGGCAAACGGTGAGTACAAGTCGTTTGAGGACTTTATTACCAGAGCGGCAAAGATCGGTATGAAACGCAATGTTGCTGAAGCGCTGATACTTGCCGCGGCACTGGATTTCTCCGGACTTAACAGGGCGCAGATGGTTGCCTGTGTTCAGACGGAACTCGACAAGCTTACTTCTTCAGCCGGTAATAACATAGAAGGCCAGCTGTCACTGTTCGATCTGGGTGGAGCGGATACTTCCGCAGCATCTGTTTTCGTGCCGGACATACCGGAATACGCAGATGATGTGAAGCTGGGATATGAGAAGGAGATGGTCGGCATATATCTTTCCGGCAATCCGCTTGCCGCTTACAAGGATACGATGTCCCGCCTGGTTACTTTCGACATGGCAGAGGCGGCCGATATCGCCGAACTTAACGGAATGGAGTCATTGGACGATAACCGCGAGGTTGCGATGGCCGGACTAATCACTTCCAAGAAGACCGGATATACCAAGCGTAAGACCATGATGGCCACGATCGTATGTGAAGACCTGACCGGAAGCTTCGAGGTACTGTTGTTCGGTAAGATCTTCGACGAGTTCAACCGGATAACGGAGAAGAACAAGCCGTATATCTTTATCGGAAGAAGGCAGGTCAGGGAAGGTGACGGGCTGTCGATGTTTGCTGATGCCTGCTATCCTCTCAGCAACGACGAAGGCATGATAAAGGCTATCCTGAATGACAGAGCCTACAAGACTGCCGTGAGTGAAGCGGGACAGAGACGGTATGAACCCGAGCCTGAGCCAGTAGTGCCTCCGGCGGAGGAAATGCTCCCTGATATGCCGGAAGAGATATTGACGGATGAAGCAGCTTCAGAAGAGGCCGCAAGGAACGTGCTGAGGATAAGGTTCGAAGGAGCTCCTGATTCTGCCGGATTCAACCGTTTGCTTAATTTCCTTGCATACTTTCATGGTAATATGTCGGTAGAGGTCGAGTTTGCTTCGGATGGCAGCGTGACGATGCTTGACAGCATTTGTTCGATCGATCCGGATGAGACCGTCATTAACAAACTTTGTGAATTAGTCGGAGCGGACAACGTCAGTTTCTGTTGAAGCTCCGGATAAGGAGGGCATCTATGGCAGCAGATGATTACGGCAGACTTAACGAGATCGTTAGAGAGAGTAAGCACATCGTTTTCTTCGGCGGGGCCGGTGTGTCCACCGAGAGCGGCATCCCGGATTTCAGGTCAAAGGACGGCCTTTATAACCAGCACGACGTCAAGTTCGACAGGTATTCTCCCGAGTATCTGCTCAGCATTGACTGCCTTGTTGACCGGCCCGAGGTGTTCTATGAATTCTACAGACAGAAGCTCGACACACACGGAATAGAACCCAATCGAGCACACTATAAGCTTGCCGAGATGGAGAAGGCAGGCAAGATGGACGGCATCATTACCCAGAATATCGACGGTCTTCATCAGAGGGCGGGAAGCAAGAATGTCCAGGAAGTACATGGATCCACTCTCAGGAATTACTGCATGAAGTGCCATGAGAAGTATCCGGCGGACTTCATCTTCAAGTCTGAAGGCCCTATCCCGCGCTGCCCCAAGTGCGGAGGAACGGTAAGGCCTGATGTCACGCTTTATGGCGAAGGCTTGCCGCAGGAAGCATGGAGAGAGTCTACAAGGCTTGTATATAACGCTGACTGCCTCAGGTACATCACTTGTTGTCCAGCCGGCGGCATCACTCGCATACAACTTCCCGGGCAAGTATCTGATCATCAT
The DNA here is from genome assembly GCA_902789515.1 of Oscillospiraceae bacterium. Taxonomy (GTDB): domain Bacteria; phylum Bacillota; class Clostridia; order Saccharofermentanales; family Saccharofermentanaceae; genus Saccharofermentans. The sequence goes on along the minus strand of CADAOK010000016.1, from coordinate 19,658 downwards.
TAACCGTGACCGGACTTCCAAGGACAGGGATGCAACGCTTGTATTCCATGAGAATATCTCGACGGTTCTGGATAAGATCACTCTGGATTGACACTGTTGGTGTATAATCCATAATGTCATTTTGATTTTGGAGGAATAACTATGGGATGGCTTTTATATGATGAGTCCAATCTTCCTGAGATAAGTACACTTAAGGCAGTTAACTACGACGGCGTGGATAAGAATTCCGTTAAACCGATAAAGCGCGTCGGAGTTCTTACGAGCGGCGGTGATGCGCCCGGCATGAATGCGGCAATACGAGCCGTTGTTAGAGCGGGCATTAATGCAGGCTTTGAGATGTATGGCGTTACCAGAGGCTATCACGGACTCTGGAAGGGCGAGATCAAGCAGCTCGACGGCAGATCCGTATCCGAGACACTGCAGCGCGGCGGAACATTCCTTATGACCGCAAGATCCAAGACATTCATGACTGACCAGGGCGTTCTCAAGGGCGCCAGGATGATGGAAGCATATGAACTTGATGCCCTGATAGTTATCGGTGGTGACGGTTCCTATAAGGGAGCAAGGTCATTGGCAAGGCTCGGAATACCGGTTATCGGTCTTCCCGGCACGATTGACAATGATATTGCTTCGACCGAATACACGATTGGTTACGATACGGCAATGAATACTGCGATGGAGTGCATCGATAAGCTCCGCGACACGGCATCCTCACACGAGCGCTGCAGTGTCATCGAAGTAATGGGCAGACATGCCGGATGGATCGCACTTAATGTCGGTATCGCTACCGGTGCAGAGAGCATCCTTATCCCCGAGGTGCCTTATGACTTCAACCGTGACGTCTTAAGGGTTATCCTTGACGGCAGGAACGAAGGCAAGAAGCACTATATCGTCATCGTAGCGGAAGGTGTGGGACATGCAGAAGACATTGCCAAGCAGATCGAAGATGCTACGGGCATTGAAGCGCGTCCCACTATACTCGGACATCTCCAGAGAGGCGGTTCTCCTACTTTAAGAGACAGAACAATGGCAAGCCTCATGGGCATCAGGGCCATCGATTGTCTCAAGGAGAAGAGATATAACAGACTCGTTGTCAGACAGCACGGCGAGATCACGGATGTTGATATCGAAGAAGGTCTTGAGATGACCAAGACCATCACGGAAGATTTCATTAAGAACGCTGCCAGACTTCGCTGAGATTATTATCGGTATTGACCGGTTCATCCGGATGAGCCTTATCCGGAAAGGATTACTATGTATGAATATCTGACATTTGATGAACAGCTGGAGAGACTCAAGATCCACGGAAGGGTCCTTGAGACTCTCGAGTTTGTGAAGATAAGAGAGAAGATAATTGCCAAAGCCAGGACTTCATACGGAAGGAAGCTTTGCGAGGACATGCTTCCCTGCACGGACAGGGAATATGTCCGCATCAATCTTGACTGGACATCTCAGGCCATGGAACATCTCGGAAGGTTTGGCGCGCTTCCTCTTGGCGGAATCCGGAACATGGACGAGGCACTTGTATATGCCAAGTCCGGCGGAACACTTTCCTGCGCCCAGCTGCTTGACTGCGCATCCTTCTTCAGGAGTTCAAAAGAACTCAAGAACGTCGCTGCCAGAGCAAGACAGGCAGGCTCTCCGTTTGTAGACGAGACCGAGCCTCTTATTATGGATGCTATAGACTCTCTCGATACTGACGATAAGCTCCAGAGCTCTATTGAGGAAGCCATCCTGGGCGATAACGAGGTGTCCGATAAGGCAAGCAGGGCATTATCCGACATCAGGCGTGACAAAAAGTCTGTTGCGTCAGGCATCAGGACATTGCTGGAGAGGGTCATTGCCAACAACTCGGACATGCTTCAGGAAGCCATCATTACCTTGAGAGAAGGAAGATACTGCATTCCAGTTAAAGCTGACTTCAAGGGCAGAGTGGAAGGTATCGTCCATGGTGCTTCAGCTACAGGACAGACACTGTTCCTCGAGCCCATGAGTGTAGTCGATGCGAACAATAAGATAACCGAGCTTCAGGCTCAGGAGGAAGCTGAGATCCAGCGGATCCTCGGAGCTTTTACCGCAGAGGTGCTCGCATCGGCAGAAAAGATCAGGAACAATGCCGGTATAGCTGCTTCTCTGGACTATGCTTTCGCCAAGGCTGAATACGGAAGGGAGACGGACTCTGTCTGCCCTAAGCTTAACGACGAGGGAAAAGTCATTCTCAGGAAGGCACGTCATCCGCTCATAGCTCCGGATGTGGTAGTTCCCATTGATATAGAAGTAGGTGCTGATTACAGCACCCTCATCATTACCGGTCCGAACACCGGAGGAAAGACCGTGTCCCTTAAGACCTGCGGACTCCTTACGATGATGACTATGTCCGGATGTGCGATACCGGCAGGCGAAGGAAGCAATGTGTGCGTTTTCGACAGGGTGCTAGCTGATATCGGCGATGAGCAGAGTATCGAGCAGAGCCTGTCGACATTCTCCGCACATATCTCGAATATCGTGTTTATCCTGAAGAATATCCGCGGCAAGTCTCTGGTGCTCCTGGATGAGCTCGGTTCCGGAACGGATCCTGCCGAGGGTGCCGCTCTTGCGATATCCATTATCGAGGAACTCAGGAAAAAGGGATGCGTGACCATGGCTACGACCCACTACAAGGAGTTGAAGAGTTATGCGACCGGTACGGAAGATGTTATGAACGCTTCCTGCGAATTCGACACGGAGACGCTTGCTCCGACCTACCGTCTTATAATCGGACGTCCGGGTTCGTCAAATGCTTTTGTTATCTCCAGCAAGCTCGGCATTCCGGCAAGGATACTCGAGGATGCCAGGTCACACCTGTCTGCTGATGAGATCTCGTACGAAGAACTCCTGACCCGTGCCGAGAACGATTCGAGAAGGGCAGCCGAGATTCTCGAAGAGAATGAGAAGATCAAGGCTGAACTTGAATCCCGCATGGAGGAGATCGAGAAAGAGAAGGATAAGCTTAAGACTTCCCGCAACAAGATCCTTAATGAGGTCAGGGAAGAGCAGAAAGAATACCTTAAGGAGCGGGAAGAGGAGGTAGACCGGATGCTCAAGGACTTCCGCAAGAAGTCAAAAGCTATGGACCGCGCCGAGACAGAAGCCGAGCTTGATAAGATCAGGCGCAAACTGCGTGCCGGTATCAAAGATCTTGAGGATAATGACAGCGATGAGGAGCTCGAAGAGCGGATATCACTCAGCGGCGAGCCTGTAAAACAGGTTGTTCCCGGTGCGACCTACTATGTGCCCGAGTTTGATGTGACCGGCGTGGCAATGTCAGAGCCATCCAAGAACGGCTCCGTCAGGATAGCCGCCGGTGCGATGAAACTGAATGTTAAGGTAAGCCAGCTTCGTATGCCTACCGGTGAGCAGCTCGATGAAGCTGACCGTAAGAGGGGTTCTGGCAAACCTGCCGAAAGAAAACCTTCCAATATGGCCAAGACAAGACTTAAGGCGGCCACAGACATTAAATCTGAACTTATGCTGATAGGCATGACGACAGCGGAAGCTGAGTCTGCACTGTTAAGATATCTTGAGGATTGCCGTTTGTCGGGAATCAGGAATGCACGGATCGTTCATGGCAAGGGAACCGGTGCGCTCAGGCAGTGTGTCCGCGATATTTTGGACCGTGACGATAACGTAAAAACCTACCGTGACGGCATCCAGGGCGAGGGGGACAGCGGAGTCACGATTGTTAGCTTTAACGGCTGAACAACCGCTTTCTTGTCTAATTTACCGACTTTTACCGACCATATCCGGACAGTCTTGTTACGATTGAATATGAACAATTAATATGTTTTCTATTTCAAAATAAAAAAAATGTGATATATTTCTAGTATATCTTTCAAGGAGGAATATATATGAAAGGCACTGGATTAAGAAAAGTCGCAGCTGCAGCACTTGCCGGTACAATGGCACTGTCGCTTGCTTCATGCATGCTCTTCGGTCCCAATAAGAAAGAGATTGTTGAGGCAGCAGATAATTTTGCAAGCACACTCCTCAAGCAGGATGCAGGCAAGATCGTTAAGCTGACAACAGAGAAGAAGGACAGCGATGCTGCTGAAGCACTCGAGATGCTCTTCGATTCTTCATGGTACTCAGATGATCAGAATGCGTTCATCAAGGCTGTAAGCGATACAATCTCTTATGAGGTTGATGAGGAGTCTGTTGAAGTTGACAAGGAAGATGCATCTGTTGATGTTGTATTCACAATGGTTGACTATGAGAAGGCTCTCAAGGGCGAGGATTTCTCTGATATCGACGAAGTTAAGGATGCAATTAAGGATTGTGACGATACAAAAGATGTTACAGTCACATTCGAGTTTGAGAAGGACGACGATGAGTGGCTCCTCTCCAACCTTGATGACAAGGATTTCAGTAAGCTCTTTGATTTCTATACTTATGAGCTCAACCTTAAGCCTGATCTTACTTCAATTATCGACTACACAGACAGCTACGGCGGATCTTACTATCTCGATCTGTACATCTACACAACAGAAGATGTAACTGAGTATGACGGCGATATCACATTCGATGTTTACTATGAAGGTTCTATGATCGCTTCCGGTGTGACAGCTTATGTATACAGCTACTATATCTGCTGCGATTACTATGATCCTGATTACAACTACCTTGCATCCGGTACTTACTCAATCGCTGTTAACTATGGTGATGTTGAGATCGCATACGAGGATATCGTAGTTGATAATTCTTACTATGAGACAACAGCAAGCACATTCTCCGGTGATCTCGCAAGCGAGGTCTACTATACAGACTGGTGGTGGGACAACGACGATAACACCTATGATGTTGGTGTTGAAGAGATTGAATTCGACGTATACTTCAATGTTGATGTTTCAGGTTATGACATGACATTCGATGTCAAGGATGGCGACGGTAACACAATTGATTCTTATGTTACAGTTCAGAACAACGGCTACAGTGTATACTGCATCTGGGAACCCGGTGGAGAGATCCCTGCAGGTGTTTATGCAATCGGCCTGTTCGATGGTGACACAGCCGATGCTAACTTCATTATTTCTGATTATTGCGAGATCAAGTAATATTCAGTTATAACTAATGAACTGAACGGGAACGTCCTTCCGAGAGGAAGGGCGTTCTTTTATGCTATAATTTAAAGACCTGACAAATTAGGGGGATATACTATGGAATACTTGATCATTCGCAGAGCTGCCACTGCGGCACTTGCCGGTGCGATGACACTTTCGCTTGCTTCATGCATGCTTTTGGGAACGAACAAGAAAGAGATAGTGGAAGCTGCTGATGAATTCGCATCGACATTGCTCAAGCAGGATGCCGGCAAGATCATCAAGCTGACCAATGAGAAAAAGAACAGTGAAGCTGCCGAGTCTCTGGAAGCAATGTTCGACTCTTCATTGTATTCTGATGAGCAGAACGAGTTCATTAATGCCGTAAGCGACACGATTACTTACGAGGTTGATGAGGAGTCGGTTGCAATTGATAAGGAAGCGGCATCTGTTGATGTGGTCTTCACAATGGTTGACTATGAGAAGGCTCTCGGCGATGATCTCTCCGATATCGATGAGGTCCTCGATGCGATCGATGACTGTGATGATACCAAGGATATCGAAGTAACTTTTGAGTTTGAGAAAGATGATGACACCTGGCTTCTGACCAATATTGATGACAAGGGTTTCGGAAAGCTTTTTGATTACTTCTTCTATGAGCTTGATCTTATGCCTGACCTCTTTGAGTTACTGGATACGACAAGTACGCTCCCCGGAACATATTATGTTGATTATTATCTTTATTTCACTGAAGATGTAAGCGCATATGAGGATCTGATGACATATGCCGTTTATTATAATGGTGAACTGATCGAGTCTGATCTTGCCCCGGTCGTATATGGTACATATATTTGGTGTACTTACTCAAATCCGGATTACAGTGATCTTGAATCCGGAGAATACTACTTCTCCTTTGAGTGCGGTGATACAGTAACAACATCTGATACCGTAACTATCGAGAAATTCGATCCTTTGAATGACGGTTCAAGTTATGATCCCCTGATCGAATATAATCCCGATGTGGTCGGTTCAGGTGAGCTTGGCGATATGGTCGTGGCCGTTGACTGGTGGAACGATAACGGCAATTATACATATACTGATACATACGGGATCGAATATGATGTCTATTTTACTTCTGATATTACCTATACTCAGATGAGCGGTATAACATATTCTTTCTATGATGAGGATTTCAACGTCCTTGCTGACCATGAGGATGTTATCAGAGGCAACAAGACTACCGGTCCGAGCGATGACGGATTCTTCTACATTTACGTCTGTTATCCCGAGACCGATGATTTTGATTCATATCTTGAACCCGGAACCTACTATGTTGAAGTTTTCAACCCTGATGGCACAACACTTCTGTATGACAACTGTACGGTCAATTAATAACAAAGCTTAGCATCCGTTAATTTTCAATGCCTGCACCGCATAAAAGGGGCGGGCATTGTCTTAACTTGTGATATAATCAATTCATTCTTACTTTTAAGGGAGGATTGGAAATGAAATCAAACGGATTAAGAAAAGCCGCTGCTGCAGCGCTTGCCGGAACAATGGCACTGTCGCTCGCTTCATGCATGCTCTTCGGCCCCAATAAGCAAGAGATCATCGATGCTGCCGATGAATTCGCAGGCGCTCTCCTTAAGCAGGATGCCGGCAAGATCATCAAGCTTACCAATGAGAAAAAGGACAGCGATGCCGCAGAAGCGCTTGACATCATGTTCGACTCTTCAATGTATACGGATGAGCAGAATAAGTTCATTGATGCTGTGAGCGATACCATCTCTTACGAGATCGATGAGAAATCGGTCCAGGTCAGCAAGGAAGAAGCCTCGGTTGATGTTGTGTTCACCATGGTCGACTACGAGAAGGCTCTCGATGATGATCTTTCCGATATAGATGCAGTCCTTGATGCTATCGATGACTGTGATGATACACAGGATATCGAAATTACATTTGAATTCGAGAAGGATGATGACGCATGGCTCCTCACAAATATCAACGACAAGGGCTTCGGCAAGCTCTTTGATTACTATTTATATGAGCTCAATCTTACCCCGGCTCTGGCCTCTTTGATCGATGAATACGACTGCTATGGCGGTTCTTCCTATGTTTACTTCGATGTCTTTTTCACCGATGATATCAGTGATTATGACGGACTTTTTACATTCGATGTTTATTATGAAGGTCAGCTGATCGATCCTGATGAGGAAGCTTATGTATATGATACATACATCTGGTGTGAGTATTATGGTGACGACTCCGGCGAGGTCCCTGCCGGTGAGTACACGCTGGTACTGAAGTATGATGATGTTGAGATTGTAAGCGGCTCCACCGAGATTGAAGAGAATGCTGCAACTCCGACAGAAACTTACTCCGGCGGAGTACATGATGATCTTACCTCTCTGGTTCAGTATGTTGACTGGTGGGCAGATGACGGATACGGTGTTTATACCGATACTGCGATCATTGAGTATGACATCTTCTTCAGTGATGAACTGACATATGACGATGTTGTTTCCATTACATTCAATATCTATGATGAGTCAGGTGCGACCATTGGCGAGAATCTGTCTGTCTACGGCAGTAATATCTCCGGTGTTACAGATGATGACGGCAACTACTATACATACCTTGCTTATGACAACGGAAGCACCCTTGAACCCGGTACATACTACATCGAGGTGTTCAATCCTGACGGATCCACGCTCCTTACTGATTATTGCGTAGTTGAATAAGATTATCCGGTTATTCAGCAGACAGATTACAGCCCGCCCCGATCCTAATTGAGGCGGGCTGTTATAACTTGTGCTAAAATCAATTCATTCATACATTTACGGGGGTTGGCGAAAATGACGTCCAAGGAACTACGCAAGGCAGCAGCTTTTGCTCTTGCAGGCACGATGGCACTCTCTTTTGCTTCGTGCGCACTTCTGGGTAATGACAAGAAAGATGTTGCCGATGCTGCGGATGGCTTTGCATCGACACTGCTTAAGAAGGATGCAGGCAAAGTCATTAAGCTTACGACAGCGGAGAAGGACGATGATGCCGCGGTGCTCCTTAATTTGCTTTTCGACGAGTCGCTCTATTCTGATAATGAGAACGAGTTCATAAAGGCTGTGGGGGACACCATTACCTACGAAGTTGACGAGGATTCCGTCAAGGCAGATAAAGACGAAGCTTCCGCAGTTGTCGTGTTTACAGTAGTCGATTATGAGGAGGCACTTAAGGACGGCGGCTTTACCGATATCGATGAAGTTGTCGATGCCATTGAGGACTGCGACGATACCAATGAGGTGGAGTTTAAACTTGAATTCGAGAAGGACGGAGATGATTGGCTGGTATCCAATCTGGATGATCTGGGATTTGAAGAACTGTTCGGGTACTATACTTACGATCTCAAACTGAAGTCGGATCTGCTCTCGTTGCTTGATTATGCATACATCTCCGGTTCCGGCAATGCGGTTTATCTGGATATTGAATTTACCACATTCATCGAACTGGAAAATGATGTAACTTTCGATGTTTATTATGAAGGTGACCTTCTTGCATCCGGTCTTGAACCTGAGATCTATTCCAGCAGTATCTTCTGTTCTTATATTGTCGACGGATACATTCCTTCCGGAACATATAATGTCATTGCGAAGTATGGCGATACGATCCTTGCTGATGAGACCATAACACTTGATAACTCTGCTGTGGAGACAACTCCTTCAGTTGATACGGTATCCATGTCCGCATATCAGAAAGTGCTGGCTGAATATGAGGACGAGCTGAGGATGGTGGAGAACTCATCGGTAGAACCAATGGATTCCTGTGCTCTTAAGGATATTACCGGAGACGGTTATCCCGAGCTGCTCATACAGTATTGTTCTGATGAAGACTATGGTATCGATACCACGGGCAGCACATCATACACCTATACCGACATCCGCATCTATACTGCGGCTCCGGGTGACGAGGAAGCGTCTGAGATGCTCCACCTGGCTTTTGCCACATCAAATCTTCAGTTAAGTGAGACAGATATTTTCCTGCTTTCAAACGGCAATCTGTTTGTTGCAAGCGGCGGCGGAGATACTGACTATATATGTGCTGCTTACGACGAATATGAAGTGGAGGGCAACGAACTTGCGTTGAAGACAAATATCGTAAACGATGCTTATTACAATGACGAGACCGGTGGTTATGATTATGATTTCTACATTGACGGCACAGCGATAAGTCTGGAGGAATTCAATTCTCTGCTGGAAGACTATCAGGATATGTTTACGTCAAAACTTGCTGTTGACAATGCTTATGATTCATACAGCACATCGTCGTCATCGTGGAATGCGGCAGTCATCAATACCCCGAGCAGCATCTTAAGCTTTGATGAAGCCTGGGAGGTTACAGCAGAATAATAAAGGGAGGGAAAGTTATATGGGAACGATTAAAATGCGCAGATTAACAGCCGTTGTACTTGCAGGCAGCATGATGCTGTCACTGGCTTCGTGTTCGCTTCTCGGCAACAACAATCAGGAGATAATCGAAGCGGCCGATACATTTGCCAGCGCTCTTGTAAAGAAGAGTGCCAAGAAGATACTTAAACTTACGACGCAGAAGAAGAGCGACGGGTTTGAAGATCTGTTTAACAAGGACAATTACACAGATGATGAGAATGCTTTCTTTGATGCGGTAGGCGACACCGTATCCTACGAGATAGACGAGGAGTCGGTAAAGGCCGAGAAGGAGAAAGCTACAATTGATGTCGTGTTTACCATGGTCGACTATGAGAAAGCTTTGTCAGACGGTGATTATTCCGATATCGGCGAAGTGGTCGATGCCATTAAGGACTGCGACGATATGGAAGATATCAAGATCACTTTCGAGTTCGAGAAGGAAGACGACGAGTGGCTGATCTCGAATTTTAAGGACAAAGAGTTCGGAATGCTCTTCTATTACTATACTTATGAACTCGACCTGGGTCCCGATATCACTTCGTTAATCGATTATACCGATGGTGTGGCGGGAACATGGTATATGGATTTTTATGTGTATCTGAATGGTGACCTCGGTGACTATGCGGGAATGATCACCTACGATGTATATTGCGACGGCGTACTGCTGGCTTCAGATCTTGAAGCGTCATGCTTTGATACTTACATTTGGTGTACATACGAAGATCCCAATATGGAGAGTGTTCCTGCCGGAGAATACACTTTCGATGTAAAGTGCGGAGGCACAGTATTCACATCCGGAATACTGACAAAAGATGAATCGTATCCTGATCCGACAGAGACAACTCAGTCAACTGCCGGTATGTCCACATCCGCATATCAGGAAGTCCTGTCGGCATATGAATCCGAGCTAAGGACATTGGAGAATGTTGAATACGGTTCTATGGACACATGTGCACTGACTGATATTACCGGAGACGGTTTCCCGGAACTCCTTATTCAGTACTGCGCTGACGGCGAGTACGGAGTCTCATACGGAGACGGTTCTTTTGCTGTTGCAAATATCAGGATCTATACGGTCTTTCCGGGAGATACAACGGCAACCGAGATACTTCTTGTTCAGAATTCTACTGTAAATGCAGGCGGCGGAGTATATACGGATGTTATATACCTTACTAACGGCAATCTCCTGGTCGAGACTAACGGCGGTGATGAGGACTGGTCGTATTCTTATACGGAGTATGAATTTAACGGTACCGGATTTACAGCTGTAAACCAGCTCAACCGCGAGACTGTCCTGAATTATGAATCTGATGACTGGTTCTATGATGATTATTATTCCATCAACGGCTCATCTGTAGAAGAGCCAGAATTCAATGATGCACTGGCAGGCTACGAGAATATGTTTGCTTCTGTTCTTGCTATGGATCCCTGGTATGAAGAATTTGATGAGACAACAGACTGGGCATTGGCTGTGCGCAATACCCAGAACTGTATGGTCTGCTACGACGAGGCTTGGGAGATAACCGCAGATTAATTGGTTTTAATTGCCGTAATGCCTGTATTGGTGTAAAATCTTTGATAATCAAAGTACAGGAGGATTGCGGGTGCCAAGAGATGAAGAATTGATGTCCGAAGCACTGGTTCGGATTTTCGAGAATGTTGTGCTGACTGAGGAGAAATCCCTGCAGGCAGGATACTTCTCGGATCTGTCCATAGCAGAGATGCACACGCTTACGGCTATAGGTCCGTATGAGGCCCGCACGATGACCAAGACTGCGGAAGATCTTGGCATCACGACCGGTACTCTGACAGTCGCGATAGACAGGCTAGTCAAGAAGGGTTATGTCATAAGACAGCGCGATACCAAAGACAAGCGTGTCGTCAGGATAAGCCTTACCAGGAACGGCAAGCTTGCCTGCAGGATGAATTCCAAGTTCCACAGAGTGCTCGCCAAGCACATCCTTGAAGGGTACGGCCCCGAGGACAGGGAACACATACTGAAGCTTGTCAGCGAAGTTGACACCTACATCGAAGAACAGCTCAAGAGATACGACAACACCGAAGATGTCAGGAAGACCGCAAGGGAAGTGGCTCAGGGTGTTAAGAATAAGGAGAAGGCATGATGGGCATCACTGAAGACAAAAAGAAGATATATGATGACATCATAGCGCTGCTCGCTGCCACACTCGAGGTCTCTCCCGAGGAGATCCCTGACGATATCGGCGTCGATTCCGGACTTCCTTTCGATTCCCTGCAGCTGTACGAATTTGTTATAGATCTCGAGGAAAAGTACAATATCAAGATCTCTGACGAAGCTCTGGACGGGATCAAAGATATTGGCGACATAGTCGATCTGGTAGCTGCTCTTTCCGGAAAAGAAGGGTAACACCATATGAAGAAGGCATTCATCGTCAACAGCCGTTCGGATTCCAAAGACCTTGAGAAGTTCAAGGCGGCTGTAGCGGGTTTTTCCGAGCATCACAAAGCAGAGTGCGAGTTCTACTATACCGAGCATGCCGGACATGCGACGGAACTTGCAGGAGCCATAGCAGGCAAATCTGATGATGAGGTTCTTGTTGTTGCCTGCGGCGGCGACGGTACCGTTCACGAGATCGCAAATGTCCTTGCGGGCACGAAGGTCCCGATGGCAGTGGTGCCGATGGGTACGGGAAATGATTTCGCGAGAAGCATAATGAGCGAGCATCACAGGAATTCCTGCGAATACTGCGTCAGCGAGCTTATCAAGGACGATTATGATATCAGGCCTGCAGACCTTATCAAGGTCGAGTCTTATGATAAGGACGGCAACCTCATTCCCGGCAGTTCAGCATGGTGCAACAATGTGGCTTCGATAGGACTCGATACCGAGGTCCAGCTCAAGGCAAAGAACAAGGTCCTTGCTCATCCGAAGTCAGCTCTGGTAAGGAAGACTGCCTATGCGACCTCCGCCGTCAGTTCGCTGTTCGGCAACCGCGGATTCGATTTCAGATACCGCGCCTCCAGAGGCGACGGCAAACCTATGGAATCCGAGCAGTCAAGGTTCACCCTTATAAGTGTCTGCAACGGTTCTTATTACGGAAGCGGGTTCTGCCCGGCTCCCGGCGCATTGGTTGACGATGGTCTCCTCGATGTCTGTGCTGTTGATGACGTTGACCTCGGACGCGCCATCTACCTTATCTCGAAATACGCCAAGGGCAAGCATGTCGGACTTCTGAACATCGACACTTTCCAGGTCACGTCTCTTACCGTGGAGGCTGCCGGGGAGAAGGATCTTAACGGAAATTACGACGGTGAGGATTTCTCGGCAAGGAAAGTCGAGTTCACATGTGTTCCCGGAGCGCTCAATCTCGCTTTCTACAAGTGATTGAATAAAGGCGCATTGTGTTATAATTATCCTGTTTATTTTTAAATAAAGGGAAGGCCGATAACTTGGATAATACTCTCGAAAATTATTCTAAGTATGGCGTGAGCGGAGATGCGCTTGCGCTGGCTTCTGAAGCTGAAGAGAGCCTTAAGGTTGTTTACGACTCCATTGACGATATAGTTACTTATAATGAGCTCAAGGTCCTTGATGCGTTCAGGACCATGAAGTTCTCTGATACACATATGGGTCAGACCACCGGATACGGCTATGACGATATCGGAAGAGAGACAATAGAGAAGATATTCGCACAGGTATTTGGCGCACAGAAGGCATATGTCAGGGTCCAGATAAGTTCCGGAACTCAAGCTATATCCGCCATGCTCTGGGCATGTCTCAGACCGGGCGACGAGCTTCTCTCTGTTACCGGCAGGCCTTACGATACCCTGATGTCTACTGTAGGCATCGGAAGTGGCGAATGTGATATGTCGCTGACTGCTTTTGGAGTGAAGTACAGTGAACTTGACCTTCTGCCTTCCGGCGATCCTGATATTGAAGCGATCAGCAATGCCGTAACCGATAAGACGAAGGTCGTATTCATCCAGAAATCCAGAGGATATACGGGCCGCCGTGCGCTGCTCTGCCGTGATATAAGTGAGATCGCCAAGGCTGCCAGGAAGGCTAACCCGAATGTGATCATTGCCGTGGACAACTGCTATGGTGAGTTTACGGAGAAGACGGAACCCACGCAGGCGGGTGCCGATATCATTGCAGGGTCACTGATCAAGAATGCAGGCGGCGGTATCTGCAAGACCGGCGGATATATTGCGGGAAGAGAAGATCTTGTCGAGAATGCCGCACGACATCTTACGACTCCGGGTCTCGGCTCTGAAGTCGGACCTTCGCTGGGCTTTAACAGCATGATCGCAAGAGGTCTGTTTACTGCTCCCCAGTGTGTAGGCGAGTGCCTCAAGGGTGCGGTATTTGCGTCCAAGATTTTCGAGCTGGCAGGCTTCGAGACAAGCCCTGCGGCAGACGAGGCAAGGGGAGACATTGTCCAGACCCTGACATTCAGGGACAGCGCAAAGATGGAGAGATTCTGCAGCGCCATCCAGACCTGCTCTCCGGTCGATTCTTTTGTTACACCTGAACCCTGGGATATGCCGGGTTACGAAGATAAGGTTATAATGGCAGCAGGTGCATTCGTGCAGGGAGCGACGACGGAACTCTCCTGTGACGGTCCGATGAAGCCGCCGTACATCGCATATATGCAGGGCGGTCTCGTTAAGGAACAGGTAAAGCTTGCATGCATGCTCGCATTGGAGAACAGGGATGGCTGACGACAAGCAGTGGTATAACAACAAACCCGCTGACGGCGGGAAAAAGCCTTCCGGCAAACATCCTTCAGGCAAGAGACCTGAAGGCGGCAAACCCGCTGGCAAAAAGCCGGCAGGCAAGAAGCCTGCTCCCAAGAAGGCTGCTTCATCCAAGCCATCGATGAACAAACCGCCATATCCGGGTGCTCCCATGCCTGCGGGCAACAATCCCGGCAAGCCGTCGGGCAGCCCATCCGGAAAGCCTGTAAAGAAAAAGGGCACAAAGCCTGTTGCCGGGAAGCATAAGAAGCCTGTATCAGATCCTGCTTCTCAAACCGATCCCAAGAAGCTCAATGTGCAGAGCAAGAAAGCAAAAAAGCTTGCGGAAGAGAATGACCGCAAGTTAAAGCTGGAACAGGCCAAGATAGAGAGGAAGACTGCCGTAGCCAAGGGCAAGGGCGCAGCGCACAAGAGTGCCGAGAGCCGTGCGCTCAGGAACGGGTTCCTAGGAACGATCACGGTAATAGCGGGACTTCTGGTGCTTGTTTTCGTTATCCATCATCTGTATGACTATATTGCCGAGAAGCCGGTGTTCTCTTTTGTAACTACCGGCACCGTCGAACATACCATCGGTGCAAGGGCTCTGATCGTCAGGGATGAGACCATAATCGTGTCGCCTAACGGAGGAGAACTTGTTACTTCGATCACTGAAGGTTCGCGCGTGGCAAAGCAGCAGGAACTCGGTATCGTCGTTCCCGCGGATATGCAGAGTGTCGTATCCGATCTCCGCAATGTCCAGTCACAGATATCCGATGTACAGCAGGAGATCATTGCTGCCGGCGGGATCAGCGAAGCAGAGACTATATACTCGAATTACAACAAGAATCTCTCATCTATCATCGATTCAGTGCGTTATGATTCGATGACAGGCAATCTCAGCAACCTCGCTTCGTATTCGTCTTCAGTCAACGTAATCCTGGACGAGCGTGAGGACGAGCTGTCAAATATCGATTTCGATGACGAGAGGATATCAGTGCTGTCCAACGACGAGCAGGTCTATGAGAACCAGCTCGAGTCCGGTGCAAGCAAGATATATGCCGATATGCCGGGTATCGCTTCCTTCAGGCTTGACGGTCTGGAAGAGGTTTTGGATTATGACACATTCCTCAGTATGAATATCAGTGACATAAAGAATTATATTAATTCTTCGTCCGGAGTCATCACTTCCGACCTGACGCTCGAAGCGGGAGAGCCTGTCGTAAGACTGGCGCAGAATGAGAGCCAGTACCTGACGGTATATCTCTCTGCCGAAGATGCTGCCATAACGGATTTTGCCGTAGGAACATATCACGATATCAATGTCCGTTCCGAAGGTCTTGCCATAGACAACTGCGAGGTTGTGCGATGCGAGAGTGACGCCGGCGGAATGCTGATCACATTCAGGACTACACGCTGCGTCGAGGATCTCCTTGATAAGAGGACCGTTGATATTGAGATCGTTATAAGCGAGACTAGCGGTATGAGAGTATCGACATCGAGTCTTGTCGATGCACAATATGCACCTGACAGTGCTCCTGCGTTCTGCCTGTATTTTGCACCTGACAGCGGCGTGTCAGCCGATGCTTTCACGGAAGGCTCAATATTCAACATCAGTGTTGTTCCCGAACCGAAGACCGATGAGACGACCGGCGAGATCATAGAACAGGAGAACACCACCGTGTCCGCATGTACCGTGATACACACCGAGACGACTGCCAAGGGCGGTGTTCTGGTCGCATTCTCGACCATGAATGAGTATAAGAATCTCTTCAAACTCGCGAAACTCTACACCGAAGGCTATACATTGACTCTGGTCGATACTTCCACGGGGCTCGGCAGTTCCGTTACGGATGTAGTCTGCAGTGAGTACGACGGAATTGCATCGATCTATGTAAACAACCAGGGCTTCGTCGAAGAATACAGGGTTATCGTCACAGACCATGACCGTGAGTTCGCGATAATCATTCCTATCGGAGGCTCCAAAGTTCCCAACAGCAATACTGTCATCATCACAAATCCCGAGACGGTCAAACCGGGTGATAAGGTCGGCTGACATGGAATACGATTACGATGAGACAATATATGACGGTATCAGGATAAGGCTTGCCGCTGTAAGAGAGTCTGTTGCTGACTGCTGCAGGGAAGCCGGCAGGGATGTATCTGATGTTACTCTTATAGGTGTCTCGAAAGTCTTCCCCGTCGGGTACGCTGAGGCTGCATACATGGCAGGACTTAAAGACCTCGGTGAGAACAGGGTGCAGGAGATGGTCCCAAAGATAGAGAGATTCGGAACTCTCGGGTTTGACTGCAACTGGCATCTAATAGGTACACTTCAAAAAAATAAAGTTAAATATATAATCGGCAAGACAGCGCTCATACATTCTGTCAATACGATCGAGCTTGCTGAGGAGATATCCAAGCGTTCGGTAAGTAACAATGTTACTACCCGCATACTCCTTCAGGCCAATGTATCAGGTGAGGAGAGCAAGCACGGCTTTGCTCCGCACGAACTCAGACCTGCGATAGATCATATAATGCGTATGCCTAATGTTACGATGTGCGGCCTTATGACAATGGCTCCGATACAGACATATGAAGGCGAAGCAAGGGAAGTGTTTGCCAGGACAAGGAACATTTTCGAGGAGCTTGATTCATACGTGGGAAGCGAAGAATGGAAGGTCCTTTCCATGGGAATGAGTCAGGATTACAGAAGTGCGATCCTTGAAGGTGCGACACACATCCGCGTCGGTACAGCCATATTCGGCAACCGTGCGGAATACGTCTCTGTGTAACATTGATACGCCGAAAAAGTCAAATTTCGTTACATTTTGTAATATAAACCCCGTTTAAGTTACTGTCTTATGTCACTTTGCCCAAAACTATTGAGTGCAAAGTTTATGTTAGTTAAGATGCATTTATGTTTTACAGATGTCCTTGGTCGGGCAAATTTTAAGGAGGAAACACAGATGGGCAGTTTTAACGTAAAGGATAACGTAAAGAATTTCTTCGGCAGCATGTTTACACCTGTAGAGGAAGAAGAATACTATGATGATCAGTCCTACGAAGAAACTTATGAAGAGAATGAGGGACCTTTTGTAGAAGAGCAGTATCAGCCTGAGGCACGTACTTTCGTTCAGGAGCCTGCACCCGCAGTTACTACTCCTGTAGCTCAGCACAATGCAACAGTCATCATGCTTACACCTTATGACATCAGAACAAGCCAGATCGTTCTTGATCATATCCGTGAAGGCCACATCGTTATCTGCAACCTTACTAACACAGATAAGAATCAGCGTGTAGTTGACTATATCAGCGGCGGCGTTTATTCTCTCGGCGGCAGAGTAGAGCCTACTCCCGTTAAGACAACATTCGTATGCACACCTAAGTCAGTTGACCTCGTAGTTGAGAGTGCAGACGAATCAGCAGTTGGAACAAAGGTTTCCGCACTCTGATAATCTGACAGTTCAGTCAATCAACACCCGTCCTTGCGGCGGGTGTTTTTTTGCCTCCCGTTCTGTATAATATTCGTATCTGAATACTGCTTGCCAGGAGGCATAACAATGACCAGCGAAGAACGTGAATACTTGTTCGATCAGGCTGTCTCACTGTCTGAATTGCTTTACCGTCAATCAGATCTGTTGCTTGAGTTACTCGAAGATGTTGACAGCCGAGACTCCATTGCCGCCAGGATAGATGCGATTGAAGATGAGGGCGATTTCATGTTCCATGATTTTGCCACCAAGTTTATGACCATTACCATCGAGCCGTCTGAGAGGCGTATGGCCGTTTTCCAGATGGTCCGTCACATAGAGGAAGGCATCGATATGCTCGATGAACTTGCCAAGTGTGTCGTCAGATACAATGTTACCGAAGTTCCCGCAGGATTCCGTTCCGCAGTCAACTGCATTGCAGGCGCAGTTAAACGGGAGATGCATCTTATCAATGTCTTAAGGTCTTACGATTACAAGCATAAGGATGAATTCATAAGGGCAGTGCAGGAGTTCGACGGCTTCAAAGTCGAGTATTATAAGATGCACGATATCCTTATATACCAACTTTTCTCCGGCGATAACGACCCTATTGACGTTCTGAGATGGAAGAGCGTATACGATGCCGTGAAGGCTGTTTTCGCAGCATTTGAGATAAGTGCAGACGACTGCTATAAGTTCGTTGTCTTCCAGGATAAGAGCCTTGTTGACTAAGATATCCCGTAATACTAATATTATTTGGGGCGTCCGGTAGGGTGTCCCGGATTGGAGATGCAATATGCAGTACAAAGATTATGCCAACGTTCAGGTAATGGAACACCCCTTGATCCGACACAAGATCTCCCTGATGAGACGCACCGAGACCGGTACTTATGAGTTCAGGAAACTTGTCGAGGAGGTTGCCACACTCGAAGGCTACGAGGCTTTAAGAGATCTCCCGCTCAAGGATGTCGAGATCACAACACCTCTCGAGACGACAATGGCGCCCATGATCGACGGTAAGAAGCTTGCGATCGTACCTATTCTCAGAGCAGGTCTGGGAATGGTTCCCGGAGTTCAGGCTCTTGCGCCTCTTGCAAAGGTCGGACATATCGGTCTCTACAGGGATCCCGTTACTCATGAGCCGCATGACTACTACTGCAAGCTTCCTGATCCCATCGATCAGAGACTCATCGTTGTAGTTGATCCTATGCTTGCCACAGGCGGCAGCGCCGTTGATGCGATCAATTCCATCAAGAATCACGGCGGATCCCATATCAAGTTCATGTGCATCATCGCAGCACCCGAGGGCATCGACAAGCTCGCGAAGGCTCATCCCGATATCGAGATCTATGTAGGCTGTGTTGACCGTGAGCTCAACGACAATGCGTATATCCTTCCCGGCCTCGGCGATGCCGGCGACAGGATTTTCGGAACAAAGTAATCCAAACATAAACATAAGGAGTGTGTGTTATGAAAGTAAGTAAGATAATCTCAGCAGCAATGGTTCTTGCCATGGCTGTATCATTTGCGGGTTGCGCCAAGACAGAGGCAACATCTGATGCAACCACTGTCGGTGGTGACGATTCAGCAAGGAAGCAGTTTGTTGTAGGATTTGATGCAGAATTCCCGCCCATGGGTTTCCAGGACAACAACGGCGAATATGTAGGCTTCGACCTCGATGTTGCTAAAGAGGTTGCAGACAGGCTCGGATATGAGTTCGTCGCACAGCCCATCGCATGGGATGCGAAGGACCAGGAACTTGAGT
Organism: Oscillospiraceae bacterium; assembly: GCA_902789515.1. Taxonomy (GTDB): domain Bacteria; phylum Bacillota; class Clostridia; order Saccharofermentanales; family Saccharofermentanaceae; genus Saccharofermentans. Next base: position 190 of record CADAOK010000016.1, on the reverse strand, counting down.
CCGGCAATATCGACTGCATCTGGAATGGTTTTACGATTACTGACGAGCGTAAGGACAAGTACACATGGTCCGAGGCATACATGGCAAATGATCAGGTCGTAGTCGTTAATGCTGATTCCGATATCAAGACTCTCGCAGATCTTGCAGGCAAGAAGGTAGCAGTACAGAAGGATTCTTCCGGACTTGCAGC
>CADAOK010000015.1 GCA_902789515.1 Oscillospiraceae bacterium | reverse complement strand
ACTTGAGGAAGTCCTCGCAGGCAACTGGAACTTCGATCAGCAGTGCAATCCTTTCCAGGCAGCTTACATCGACGAGATCATCCAGAACCTCGAGCAGGGCATCGAGCCTGAGCAGAAGGTAATCGTTATGGAAGAAGCTGGTTTCGACGCAGCTACAATCACTCAGGACGACGTAGATAAATACGGTATCTGATGAATGAACTTTAAGTCAGCAATTGACTGAGATTTCAACCGGCACGCGGTACGGATAATTCCGCACCGCGTGCTTTTTTTCAAAATTACAACGGAGGAACAAGAGTTATGGATGAGGGCGTTATACTGCAGATGACAGGTATCTGTAAGTACTTTCCGGGAGTCCGTGCCCTTCAAAATGTGGACTATACACTTCGCAAAGGCGAGATTCATGCTCTTATGGGCGAGAACGGAGCCGGAAAATCAACTTTGATAAAGGTCTTGACCGGAGTCTATCCAAAAGACGGTGGTCATATATATATAGAAGGCACTGAGGGAGAAGCCAATATACGTTCTCCTCAGGATGCACAGAACATCGGTATCAGTACGGTTTATCAGGAGATATCCCTTTGCCCGAACCTTACGGTCGCAGAGAATATGTTCATCGGCAGAACAAAGTCCGCCGTTACGAACTGGAAGGATATGAATGCCAAGGCAGGCAAACTCCTTGAGTCACTTCAGATCCCCGTTAAGCCGACACAGCAGCTCGACAGCTGCTCGATCGCAGTTCAGCAGATGGTTGCCATCGCAAGAGCGGTCGATATGGAATGCAAGGTATTGATCCTTGACGAACCTACGTCATCATTGGATGAACAGGAAGTTGAGAAACTCTTCAAGCTTATGAGAGATCTCAAGGAGAAGGGCGTAGGTATTATTTTTGTTACACACTTCCTTGACCAGGTATATGAGGTCTGCGACAGGATCACGGTCTTAAGAGACGGCGGACTTGTCGGTGAATATGTTATAGAAGATCTTCCGAGAGTTAAGCTCGTATCCAAGATGCTCGGTAAGGAGCTCGACGATATGGCTTCCATTAAGGATGAGGAAAAGAAGTTAGAGAATAAAGAAGAAGGCGAGACCATCCTCGAGGCAAAGGGTCTGGCAAGCAACGCCGGCATCAAGCCTTTCGACTTCTATATCAAGAAGGGCGAGGTCAACGGATTCACCGGACTCCTCGGATCAGGACGTTCCGAGTGTGTCAGAGCTATCTTCGGTGCTGACCACGTTACATCAGGCAAGGTCTTCATGCACGGAAAGCAGGTAAAGATCCACAAGCCTATCGATGCAATGAAGAACGGTATCGGATATCTTCCTGAGGACAGAAAGCAGGACGGTATCGTTTCCGAGCTTTCAGTAAGAGACAACATCATCCTCGCACAGCAGGTCATGAAGGGCTTCTTCAGACCGTTTACAAAGAAACAGGCGGAAGAGATCGCACAGAAGTACATCAAGCTTCTCGACATTAAGACGGCTTCTTCCGATACACCCATAGGACAGCTCTCTGGCGGAAACCAGCAGAAGGTAATCCTTGCCCGCTGGCTGTTCACGGATCCCGCATATCTTATCCTTGACGAACCTACGAGAGGTATCGACATCGGAACCAAGGTAGAGATCCAGAAGCTTGCACTCAAGCTTGCTTCAGAAGGAAAGAGCGTTACCTTCATCTCTTCGGAGATCGATGAGATGCTCCGTACATGTTCAAGACTCGTGGTCATGAGAGACCGTAAGGTAGTCGGCGAACTTGACGGAAACGATCTTACCCAGAACAAAGTTATGGCGACGATCGCCGGAGGTGATGAAAAATGACAAAGACAGGAAACAGTTTATCGGGCAAGAGCCTGGGCAATGAGATACTCGGACTTACCCGCAAGCAGTTCTTTATACCTATAGCGGCACTTCTTGCTCTGATTATCTTCAATTTGATCGCGGATCCCTCCTTCTTCGAGATTAAGTTGGGACAGAACAGTGCCGGTGATCCGGTCCTCTCAGGATATCTCATCACGATCTTTGATAACGCATCAGAGCTCGTGATCCTTGCGATCGGAATGACTCTCGTTACTGCAGCATCCGGCGGACAGGATATCTCCGTTGGCGCGGCTATCGCCATTGCCGGATCCGTCATGCTCAGGATCCTCTGCGGTCCCGACGGCAAAGCGGCAGAACTCCAGGCTCCGATCATCGTTGCTTTCATCGCGTGCTGCCTTGTGGCTATGCTTTTCGGCGCTTTCAACGGTGCGCTCGTATCATACTTTAAGATACCGCCGATGGTAGCCACACTGATCCTGTTTACCGCAGGCCGTTCGATCGCTGCGTGGATCAACAACAACCAGCTTCCTATCGTAAACGATATATCATTCTCATACTTCGGAAACTTCTTCCCGGGTATTCCGGTACCGACACCTATCTTCATTGCAATCGCATGTATGATAGTCATAGGTCTCGTCCTGAAGTTCACGAACCTGGGTCTTTATTCCCAGACAGTTGGTATCAACCCTCATGCTGCAAGGCTCAACGGTCTTAACCCTGAGGTCATCAAGCTCATCACTTACATCATCCTCGGACTCTGTGTCGCAGTAGCAGGCTTCATCAAGGTAAGCCGTTTCTCGACGATCAACTATTCAGTTATTGCGAAAGACATCGAGATGGACGCGATCCTCGCGGTGGCTCTCGGCGGCAACTCCCTGGGCGGCGGTAAGTTCAACATGGCAGCTTCCATCATGGGCGCTTATGTTATCCAGTTCCTTACGACAACACTTTACAAGTTCAACGTTGTATCGAGCGCTCTGCCTGCATACAAGGCTATCGTCGTAATCATCCTCGTTGTCCTGTCTGCGCCCATCGTAAGAGAGAAGATCTCCAGGGCATGGAAGAGCCTGACAACCAAGAATACTGCAAAGGAGGCTGCATAATATGAATTCGCTTAAACTGCGCGTCAAAAATATGTCAGATACCAACCTCCTTCTGACTATTACCATCGTAGTATTTGCTTTGATGTATGTGCTTGCGGTAGTCTTCCTCGGCGGAGGATTTACAAAGCCTCAGACATTCTTCAATATTCTCAACGAGAACGCCAGCCTGCTCATCTTATCCTGCGGCATGAGCCTCGTAATGATAACAGGCGGTATCGATATCTCCGTAGGTACCATGACAGCTCTCGTCTGCATGAGCTGCGCCGTATATCTTGATACAGAGATAGGAAAGGGCGGCAATGTTGTTACAGCTATCTGCATCGCACTTGCTATCGGTCTTGCATACGGTATCGTTCAGGGTTTCCTCGTTGCATATCTCAACATCCAGCCGTTCATAGTCTCACTTGCGGGAATGTTCTTCGCCAAGGGTATGACCACGATAATCAAGGCTGATCAGTTCAATGTTAAGAATGAGGAATTCCAGGCACTCAAGGCTACCAGGATCTACATCCCGTTCTTAGGCGCCGTCAACAAGAAGGGCATCTTCGTTCCGGCCTATGTCGAGATCGGTGTTATCATAGCCCTTGTAACAGTGGTTATCCTTTTCGTTGTGCTCCGTTGGACAAAGCTCGGAAGATCCTTCTATGCAGTAGGCGGCAACCTCCAGAGCGCATCCATGCTCGGTATCAACGTCAAGCTCACGAAATTCCTCGCACACCTCATGTGCAGTGTCCTCGCTTCTGTTGGCGGCTGGGTATACTTCATGCACGTAGGTTCCGGTTCTCCTTCACATGCAGCCGGCGCCGAGATGAACGCCATCGCTTCATCGATCATCGGTGGTACAATGCTTACAGGCGGTGTCGGTAACATCATCGGTACTTTCTTCGGCGTTCTCTCTCTGAGTACGATCAAGAATATCGTTTCACAGCTCGGATTTGATGAAGCATGGTGGACAAATATCACTGTTGCCATCATGATCTGCATCTTCCTGCTCGTTCAGAGTATCGTAATGCGCCGTAAGACTAAGACCAAGTAAGGAGGCTCACCTTGAAAAACTTCCTGGGAATCGAATTCGGTTCGACAAGAATCAAAGCAGTAGCAATAGACGAGAGTTTCAATACGATCTCTTCCGGCGATTATGTATGGAAGAGTGATTATACTGACGGCATCTGGACATATTCTCTTGATGAAGTTCAGAAGGGCCTTATCGAAGCCGTGAAGGGTGTAAGCTCAGCCGGCACTTATGATGCTATGGGTGTATCAGCAATGATGCACGGATATCTTGCCTTCGATGCGGAGTGGAACCTGCTGGTTCCATTCCGCACCTGGCAGAATACCATTACAGCCCAGGCTGCTGAGGAACTGACAGGCCTGTTCGGATTCAATATTCCGCAGCGCTGGTCGATCTCTCATCTTTACCAGGCGATCCTTAACGGCGAACCTCATGTGGGTTCCATTGCTCATATCACTACTCTTGCAGGCTATGTTCATTACAGGCTTACAGGAGTCAATGCTCTCGGCATCGGTGACGCTTCCGGAATGTTCCCGATCGGAAGTGACTGCAGAAACTACGATCAGGAGATGATGGGTAAGTTTGACAAGCTCATCTCCAACAAAGGATTTGGCTGGACGCTTAGGGATATACTTCCCGAAGTCCTTCCCGCAGGCGCAAATGCGGGCACTCTTACTCAGGAGGGTTCCGAGTATCTTGGCGGACTGCTTCCTGCCGGCATACCTTTTGCTCCCGCAGAAGGCGATGCAGGTACAGGCATGGTAACAACGAATGCGGTATCCGCAGGAACGGGCAATGTATCCGCCGGCACGAGCATCTTCTCGATGATCGTATTGGACAAGCCTCTGTCAAAAGTCTATCCGGAGATCGATATCGTAACCACACCAACAGGCAAGCCTGTCGCAATGGTTCACTGCAATAACTGCACCAACGATATGAACGCATGGATAGGAATACTCAAGGAAAACGCAGCACTGTTCGGCGAAGAACCTGACACAGGTGACCTGTATACCAAGCTGTATCAGAAGTCCCTGGAAGGCGATCCTGACTGCGGCGGAGTCCTCTGCATGAACTATATGGCAGGCGAGGGTGTTACCCATATAGATAACGGAAGACCGTTCTTTATAAGGAAGCCTGACAGCAGCTTCACACTTGCCAACTTTATGCGTGCCCAGATCTATGCATCTATGTCGACACTGGCATACGGCATGGAGATACTCGCTAAAGAGAATGTCAGGATCGACAGCCTTACGGGACACGGCGGACTGTTCAAGACTCCTGTCGTAGGACAGAGTTACATGGCTGCGGCTTGTAAAGCTCCCGTAACCGTCATGGAGACGGCAGGTGAGGGCGGTCCTTACGGTATGGCTCTCCTCGCGGCTTTCAGCATCCTCGGCGAAGGTGCCGCTCTCGAGCAGTTCCTCGAAGAGAAGGTTTTCGTGAATGCAAAGCGCTCCACACTCGAACCCAAGGCAGAAGATGTTGAAGGTTTCGGGAAATACATGGAGATGTTCAAGGCGGCTCTCGGAGTAGAGAAGGCTGCTTCAGAATATATTTGAAAGGGATGGTAAGTAGATAATGCTTGAAGATCTGAAACAAACCGTTCTGGAGGCAAATCTTCTCCTTCCCGAATATGACCTGGTCACATTTACCTGGGGCAATGTCTCTGCAATAGACAGAGACAGCGGACTTGTCGTAATCAAGCCGAGCGGTGTCGAGTATGACGAGATGACAGCTGACGATATGGTCGTGGTAGACCTTGAAGGCAAAGTTGTCGAAGGACGCTATAAGCCTTCAAGCGATACACCCACGCATGTTGCGCTGTACAAGGCTTTCCCCGGTATCGGCGGAGTCGTCCACACTCATTCCAGATGGGCTACCAGCTATGCGCAGTCAGGATACGGAATACCCGCTTTCGGAACTACGCACGCAGATACTTTCTACGGTGAGATCCCCTGTACCAGGAAAATGACGCCTGAAGAGATCAAGGGCGAATACGAACTCGAGACCGGAAACGTCATTATCGAGACGTTCCGCGAGAGAAATATAGATCCTGACCAGGTGCCGGCAGTGCTGGTACACAGCCACGGTCCTTTCATCTGGGGCAAGGATGCGCACGAGGCGGCACACAATGCCGTTGTTCTCGAGGAAGTCGCTTTCATGGCACTGCATTCGAGAATGCTGAATCCTGAACTCCCGCCCATGCAGAGCGAGCTTCTTGACAAGCACTATCTGCGCAAGCACGGAAAGAATGCTTATTACGGACAAGGCTGACGCACCTTGTTTGGACCTTTACATCAGAATCAACCCGGAGATACTCCCGGACCGGCAAGTGCTTCCCCTCTCCTTCATGGCCGAAACGGATATTTCTCAAGTGCTTTGATCCGTTAATTGTTCGGGAGTCCGGGTTTTGATGATACATTAAACAGACCAACTTCCCATTTTCCTATTATCCCCATATCCCCCCGGTAACGATACGTTGCCGGGGTATTTAATTGCTGTTTGATAATTAATATCACTCTTAATCAATTTTAATCTTTATTTCATATTCTTATGATACGGTTAAGTAGAGATACAAATCTGTATTCAGTTTATAAAGACTTCAATTTAGCTTTGTGTTTTAGACAGGAGGAAAGACTGATATGTTTGGTTTATTTAGTTTTGACAATGTCGGGCGGAGTATCAAAGGCTTGATTCAGGCTTATTTTGCTATAGTTGAAGTCATCATTCTGATAATATGTCTGATAATCGGATTCAGATTCGATGATGGATGGATCTGGGTATTATCGGTCCTGTCTTTTTTATTATATTCATTTATCAACTGGGTCTCATGTCTTGTCATATACGGCTATGGCGAGATCGTTGACAACATAATCAAGATAGGGGAGAGATCTGATAGACGCTCCGAGGCAAGTTTTTTGGATCGACTGGGTGTTGACAACGGTTCGCGTTGGCAATGCGTATGCGGAAGATCTAATACCATGCAGACCGGAACATGTGTCTGCGGCAGGAAACGCAATGAGCAGCAGGAACAGGAAAGAACATGGAAATGCTCGTGCGGCAGAATCAACAGCATGCAGATAGAAATCTGCAGTTGCGGAAGGACCAGGGGAGACATTAATCCGTCAGCAGGAAACCGACTGAAAAAATGTCCCAAATGCGGTAAAGTATGCAAGAGTTCAGACGAGTTTTGCATGAAGTGCGGCTACCAGATCAATCCCAGGTCAGGCGGAAGCCGGAGAGAAGAACAACCTGCCGTGAGCAGAGGAACTAATTGTCCCAAGTGCGGCTGGGCGGGTACCGAATCCGATCTGTTCTGTATGAAATGCGGAACTAAACTGAGATAAAGCGAGGTAAGGCACATGTTTTGCACCAAATGTGGTAAACAAATTGATGATGATTCGGTCTTTTGCGCATATTGCGGAGCGAATCTTACAGAAGCACAGAACATAGGTGCTTCGGATAGTACACCTGAACCTACTGTTGAGCAGAACGTTAATGAGGCGGATGAAGATGTCTTTATTCCGGAACCCGTCAGCGAACCTGTTGTTGATGAGACTCCGGCTGAGCCGGTTGCAGAAGATATGCCTGCCGAACCTGTCAGCGAACCTGTTGCTGATGAGCCCCGCGAGAAATATCAGCCTGCGGCAGAACCCGATGACGATCTTATTCCTGAACCGGAGATAGAAGATAATAACGGGAACGCACCGGTAACTGATGCTTATAACGATGAGCCGGATCTGGTCCCTGTACAGGAAGCAGACCCGGATAAGCGTGTTTGTTCAAACTGCGGTTATGAACTCGATGAGACGGACAAGTTCTGTTACAGGTGTGGTGCTCCTGTAACCGCTATGCCTGTTGTTGAAAATGTCAGTGAACCCGCAGCAGAGACAACTGAGCAGGATACTGTTGAACCGGTAAGTGCTGCAGTATCAACGGAACAGCCTGTTGCCGATGAGCCTGAAGCTTTTGAGAGTATTGCTGAACCTGATGTGACAGAAAATGCGGACGAACCTGTAATTGAACCGGTTATAGATGATGTCGAACCGGAACCTGTAATGGCGCCCGTTGTTGAAGAACCAACAGAGGACTATTCGCCTGCAGAGGACTACAGCGAACCTGCTGCCGAGAAGCCTGCTGATATTTATGAGGATGAATCTGCAGACAATTCCGTCTATGATGAGCCGGTTGCTGCAGATACTGCAAATGAATATGAATCCACTATTCAGGAGCAAAGTGATATGACAGAGAACGAGACGGAAGCAGAAGCAACTCCCATACAGAAGAAACCGGTGTGTGCTATTTGCGGCTTTGAACTTAGCGGTTCTGATAAGTTCTGTTATAAGTGCGGCAGTCCTATTGAACAGTATTCATATTCCGCACCAAGTGACACCCCTGAGCCTGAGAATAAACCGGCCGATCCGGAACCTCAGACTCAACAGTACAATTACAATAACGAACCCTACCCCGAAGAGACAGGAAAGAGCAAGGGCTTGATCATTATTATCATCATACTTGCCGTGCTCTTGGTTGTATTACTGGCAGGCGCAGGAGTATTCCTTGCGATGAATCCCGGTGTCTTGGGCTTGAACGGCAACAATGCTGCTTCTGATTCTCCTAATTACTCGACGGTGATCAGCAGGGAATATGATGTCAGCGGTGATCTGGTAACTTGGAATGCGACTGAATATGAATATGATGAGAGGGGCAATTGCACAATCGCCCGCAGCAGTGATGGCGTTACAAAGTATTATTACTACAATGATGAAGACTTAAAGTACTTATATACTGTAGAAGACGATAATTCCGAGGATGATTATTGGGTTGAATGCGAGTACGATTCTGACGGAAACATGATAAAGGCGACTTATTATTCTCCGGATGGTCATATTAGCCATTGGAGTGAATATGAATACGATAAATCCGGTAATCAGACTAAGCGTACCAATTATTATACAGATGATGCAGACGGTTACATCGATTCATGGTTTGAATTCGACTATGATTCATCTGATAATCTTGAGACCAAGACCAAGTACAAATCAGACGGAAGCATTAAGAATTGGACAGAATATGAGTACGATGATGAAGGCAATCTGGAAGTGGAAACCGTCTATGATTCTGATGGTAATGTGACCAAATCATATAAATATAAATATGATGACGGAACGCCTGATCCAGTTAAGAAGTCCATTTACGGACCGGACGGAAGCATGCTCGGCTGGATCGAGTATGAGTATGTATTTTGATCAGAGTATTTGATTGGAGGTTGATATGCCGTATTGCAGAAATTGCGGAGCAGAGCTAGAGGATAATGATAGATTCTGTGCCAAGTGCGGGAGTCCTGCAGATCAGGCCGTAAGCGGAGCGGCTCAGTCATCGCCATCAAAAAAACAGAAAAAACCTAAGAATACAGGTCTGATCATTACGATCATCTCACTCAGTCTTGTTCTGGTATCAGTCCTTGCTGTAGCCGGAGTTTACATTGTACAGAACACTGACTTGATACCGTCCGGCAACTATTCCTCGAAAAAGGATCGTGACGACGATGATGACAAGGATGATAAGGACAAAGATGACGATGATGACGACGATGACGACAAAAAGCCTGTTGTGATCAAACCCGGTTCCAATTCAATAACGGTGGGAATCTCAATGCCTACCAAGGATCTTCAGCGGTGGAACCAGGACGGCGACTACCTCAAAAAGGAACTCGAAGCTTACGGATATGAGGTGGACCTTGAGTATGCTGCAAATGATGTTGCCACCCAGCTCTCTCAGGTTGAGAATATGATCGACTCGGGTTGTGATCTTCTGATAATTGCTGCAATAGAAGGATCTTCCCTTGGGGAAGCTCTTGATATGGCAGAACAAATGAATATTCCGGTAATAGCATATGACCGTCTTCTTATGGAGAATGATACGGTTGATTACTATGTGACATTCGACAACTATATGGTAGGTACGATTCAGGGCCAGTATATTGTTGATACGCTTAATCTTGATAATGTATCCGGTTCCTTTACTATTGAGTTTACTGCCGGTGACCCCGGTGACAACAATGCTCTCTTCTTCTATATAGGGGCAATGGATGTTTTGAATCCCTATATCGATTCGGGCAAGCTTGTTTGCGTTTCAGGTCAGACAGACTTTTCTGATGTTGCTACTGCTTCCTGGAAGACTGAGAATGCTCAGTCAAGAGCTGAGACAGTTCTTAATGCCTACTATGCAGATGGTACCAATATTGATGCTTGGCTTTGTCCCAATGATTCAACTGCTTTGGGTGTCGAGAATGCTCTTGAATACTGTTACTTTGGAAGCTACCCGATTATTACCGGCCAGGACTGTGATATCAGTAATATAAAAAATATGCTAGCAGGCAAGCAGTCAATGTCTGTTTTTAAGGATACCCGCACACTTGCACAAAGGGTGGCTTTGATGGCTGACCAGATACTCCAGGGTCAGACAGTTGAAGTTAACGATACTGAGACATATGACAACGGTAAGAAGGTCGTACCTGCTTTTCTTTGCGAGCCTACATTAGTTACCAGTTCCAACTACATTGAGATCCTTGTTGACTCGGGATACTATACAGAAGATCAATTGACGGGCTAAAGACTATCATTTCTTTGATTTCCAGTTATTGCTATTAAGGGGGAAGGGAAAATGAACTCAAGCACTATAAGAAAGACTGCAGCCGCTGCTCTGACCGGAATTATGGTCCTGTCACTTACTTCATGTTCGCTGTTTGGTTCAAACAAAGCCGTGATCGAGGCTGCGGAAGGATTCGCGGATGCTCTTGTAAAGCACGATGCAGGAAAGATCCTCAAGCTGACTTCTGAAGGCGAAGCCGAGGAGTTCGAGGCTCTCCTCGATGAGGATAATTACAATCCTGACAAACTGGAATTCGTTGATGCCGTTTGCGGAACCATCGAATACAAAGTGGATGAGGGTTCCGTTAAGGCCAGCAAGGATGAGGCATCTGTTGATGTTGAATTCACAATGGCTGACTACGGTGCCGTTATAGATGACGGGGAGTATTCCGATATAGACGGACTTGTGGATGCGATAGAAGACTGTGACGATACTGTCGACATTACGATCACATTCGAATTCGAGAAAGATGGTGATGACTGGCTTATCTCGAATATCGAAGATGATGACTACCTGGATCTCTATGAGTTCTATTCGGCTGACCTCGGACTTATCGAAGGCACTTATATCGCAGAGTTGGACTGCAACAATGCACTTTTAGCGTCATTGGGCTCGGATCTGGTATTGGAAGGCAATATGATAGCTGAATATGAACTCGTCCTTGAGAATGGAGAGTACAGTATCACTCTTGATCTGGAAAGTTTCAAGTCGAATGGCGAGACATTCTTCAGCAATAATATGGATGCGATCCTGATGTGTTTATTCTCTACCGAAGATCCTGATGAGTTGGACGAAATGGCTGCAATGCTCGGTTATGCCGATTATGATGCGATGAAGGATGACATGTTCGATCAGATGATGGATGCTTTCAGTGATGAGGAACTTCAGGTTACTGCATCCGGCACATATATAATCGACGGCGATACGATAGAATTCTCAGACATTGAACTGGATGATTTTGCAGGCACTATCTCAGACGGTAAGATCACTATCGAGTTAGATGATGTAAACGGTGTCTTCGGTTCAGATAAGGTAACACTTGCCTTTGAGCATGTGTAAGGATCCTGTATGCGTAAGACAGCCGCACTTCTGTTAATATTCTGCCTGTGCCTGTCGCTTACGGCATGCACACCGTCAAAGCTTGCAACGGAGGCCAAGAAGGCGGCAGGAGAAGGCCTGGACTATTCTGACGGCAGTCTCTGGATCTACAATAAAGATGCATCGGCGGACGGACTGGAAGCGGACTGCTTCCTGGTCTGTCCGTCTGTTTATTCTGCAAACGGCGGCGACTATAACATGCCGACGTACGACGGAGCCGCTCTGGCATCGTTCAAGGGCGCACTGAACATGGAAAAGGAGATCTATTCCGAGACCTGTGTCATGTATGCGCCTGTATACAGGCAGGTGTCGCTCGAAGTATATGATATGCCTGAGGAAGAGGCAGAGGAGTATTTCGAGATTGCATATGCGGATGTTCGCGACGCCTTCCTGTACTACATGGCCAATGAGAATAACGGAAGGCCGCTGGTGCTCGCAGGTTTCTCGCAGGGCGCGGATATGTGCATCCGTCTAATGAAGGAATTCGGAGATTGTCCCGAGGTAAAGAAAGTGCTCGTGGCATGCTATGCGATCGGTTGGAGCTTGACTGACGACGACCTTGCAGAAGCTCCGTACATAAAGCCTGCGCAGGCCGAAGACGATACGGGCGTGATCATAGCTTTCGACTGCGAAGCGGAAGGTGTCGATACATCCTATGTTGTCCCTGCCGGCACGAAAACATACTCCATCAACCCGCTCAACTGGAAGACAGACTCCACTCCGGCAGGCAAGGAACTGAATGCCGGTGCGTGCTTTACTGATTATTCAGGTGTGATAACTGCCGAGATCCCGAACCTTACGGGGTGCTATATCGACCCGGTAAGAGGCTCTCTGAAGGTAACGGATGTTACGGCTGAAGACTATCCCCCGATACTCGATATGTTCAGTGAAGGGGAATTCCATATCTACGATTACCTGTTCTTCTTCAGGAATCTTCAGGAAAACGTGGCCGTCAGAGTGTCGGCATTCAAAGGATAAAGATCAGGCCTTCTTGGAAGGTGTGCGCCTTTCTTCTTTCTGCTCTTCAAGTTTCTCTTCCTTGGCTTTCTCCTTCTTGCGGATCCTGAGCCAGGGAATGAAGATCTCATCGTAGATATAAGTGATGATCGCTGCAAGCGGGATAGCGATGAGCAGTCCCGGAACGCCCCAGATATTTCCGCCTATGACAAGGAATGTAAGGATGAGGAACGGAGGGACATTGAGCGCTTCGCCGAAGAGCTTCGGTTTGAAGAGATAACCGTCCAGGAGCTGGAGAATCAGCGTGAAGATAAGGAACGGGATCACATAGTCAGGCTCGACCAGGAGTAGGAGGATAGCATTAACGAATGCGCCCGCAAAAGGTCCGAAGGTCGGAGCGAGGTTCGTAAGGGCTGCGATCAGCGAGACAAGCATGACATAAGGCATACCCCAAATGAGCATGAAGATTGCGTTGACGAGACCTACAACGAAAGCATCCACGAGCTCGCAGATGATGTAGCGGGTAAAGATCGCATTGAATCTCTTCCAGATGTTGTTGAATGTGGGATAGTGTCTGTCGGGAATGATCAGATAGAAGAATTCTCCGAGGAGTTCCCTGAGTCTCGTCTTCTCGATAAGGAAATAGAACGAGAAGATGACACCTATGAGGAAATCCATAACCACTGATACAGTGCCTGTGGTAATCGACAGGAAGCCTCTGCCGTCGCCCGTGGGACCTGTTATGTATTTGGTAATGAATCCGTCGACACTGATCTGTTCATCGATGAAGGTCAGGATCCTGTTCTCGATGTCAGGTGCGAAGTCCAGCGTAAGGATAAAAGCCTTGAGCTGGGCGATATATGTATCTATTCCGGAAGCAAATGTCTTGATGTTGTCTACGAGCATAGGCGCGATTACAACAATGAGTGCCGCGAGCAAAGCGAATACGAGGACCAAGGCCGCGGTTGCCGAGATGACCCATGCCCAGCGCTTATGCTTGGTAAAGTGCTTGACGAGCCTGCGGTCGAAGATCATCGCAAGAGGATTGACGATGAATGCGATTACGGCGCCGATGATTACGGATGCGGTTATGGCAAGAGCGGCTGCGAAGAAGCCTTTGATCGAATCCACATTCGATACTGCCATGTAGAAGAGAATGGCGAGGCAGAGTGAGATTGTCAGTCCTGTCCAGCGGTTCTTCTCGGTCTTATTGAAACGGTCTTTTATTCTATTCATGTTGCATATTATATCAGATTCATATGTTAAGATTATAAATAATCTTTAATTTCTGGGGGGAAATTATATGTTTAATTCTTTTGAGGCGGCCAAGGGTTTCATTCTTGAAAACGACATCAAGATGATCGATTTCAGAATGATAGACATCAACGGGCGATGGAGACATCTTACGATCCCGGTTGAGCGTTTCAGCGAGGACATCATGACTGCGGGAATCGGCTTTGACGGAAGCAATTACGGTTTTGCTCCTGTCGAGAAGAGCGATATGGTGTTCATTCCGGATCTCACGAGTGCAATGGTCGATTCATTCTCCGAGATCAAGACACTTGCCATGATCGGTGATGTAAGGGTAATCGGCAAGAACGAGAATACCCCGTTCAATCAGGAACCGAGGAATGTCTGCAAGCGTGCGGAAGAATACATGAAGGAATTGGGTGTGGCGGACACCTTTTTGCTCGGACCGGAGTTCGAGTTCTACGTTTTCGATGAAGTGACGTATAACAACAAACCCAACAGTTCAGGTTTTACTTTAGACGGCGCAGAAGCTTTCTGGAATACGGGCGAATTCGGCAGCCTCGGTTTCCAGACTCCGCATCAGGGCGGATATCATATAGCACCTCCTCAGGACATCAATTATGACTACAGGAGCCGTGTGTCGATGATGATGGAGAAGCAGGGCATCCAGGTCCGTTACCACCATCACGAAGTCGGAGGTCCGGGTCAGATGGAGATCGAGGTCGAGTTTGCACCTATGACCGAGATGGCTGATAAGACAATGCTTGCCAAGTACATCATCAAGAATGAGGCTGTAAGGGAAGGCAAGACAGCTACATTTATGCCGAAACCCATCTACGGTGAGGCAGGCTCCGGAATGCATGTGCATATGCTGATGTTCAAGGACGGCAAGCCCGTCTTCTATGACGAGAACGGCTATTCGGGCTTGTCTGAGACTGCGCTTCACTTCATCGGAGGTGTCTTAAGACACGTTCCCGCTATCTGCGCTTTCTCCAACCCTTCGACTAACTCATACAAGAGACTGATCCCGGGCTTCGAAGCTCCGGTTACGATCGGTTTTGCGACGGCCAACAGAAGTTCCGTTATCAGGATCCCGGCTTATGCGAAGGCACCTGACAAGAAGAGATTCGAGCTCAGGAATCCCGATGCGACATGCAACCCTTACTATTGCTATGCTGCGATCCTCATGGCCGGCCTTGACGGCATCAAGAACAAGATAGATCCTGTTGCTGACGGCAATGGTCCCTATGACTTCAATCTGTATAAACTCTCGGATGAGGAGAAGGCGAAGATCAAGGGCCTTCCCAAGTCTTTGGGCTCGGCACTCAAGGCTCTTGCCAAGGATAATGAATTCCTTAAGGCGGGCGGAGTATTCCCTCAGGAGCTCATAGACCTCTGGATCAAGGAAAAGAAGAATGATCTCAAGAAGCACATAACGATGCCCACTCCGATGGAGTATGAGATGTACTACGATCTTTGAGTCTTTAGTTAGAGAAACTTTTTGAGCAGTGCCTCGCCGCCTTCTATCAGGATGTACGACGGGGCGCTGTTTTCTTTGGGAATGGAGGGCGAACCCGGGTTCATGCAGCGGATGCCGTCCACGATCTCATCTGTTACCACATGGATGTGGCCTGACAGGAAGACCGCGCCTTCAGGCATGTCTTCAGGGAAATTGCCGGGCCAGTACACATGACCATGCGTCAGCACGAAAACCTTTCCGCCTGATTCGATCATCTTATAGTCATCCATAATCGGAAACTCCAGGACCATCTGGTCGACTTCGGCGTCGCAGTTGCCCCTTACGGCGATTATCTTATCCTTGATGCTATTGAGCAGGGGAATGACCTTTTTGGGCGCATAGCCTGCGGGAAGGTCATTTCTGGGACCGTGGTAGAGTATGTCTCCCAGTATTATCAGGCGGTCTGCCTGCTCCTGTCCGAAGACTTCGACTATCCTTGAAGCCCAGTCAAAGTCGCCGTGAATGTCTGATACGACCATATATCTCATAGGTTGATGCCTCTCATCTTGTTTTGAAAGATAATATCACAATAAGCCCCGCGGTTATGTTAAGATATTTAGTCATTAAAATGCTAGAT
The DNA here is from genome assembly GCA_902789515.1 of Oscillospiraceae bacterium. Classification (GTDB taxonomy): domain Bacteria; phylum Bacillota; class Clostridia; order Saccharofermentanales; family Saccharofermentanaceae; genus Saccharofermentans. The sequence continues at coordinate 5,533 of CADAOK010000015.1, read as the reverse complement.
GCGGAGGCTCACATGGATTATAAGGATCTTATCGCGGCAAATATCTCGAGGATAACGGGACTGGACAAGGACAAGGCATACGGCCTTATCGAGATCCCGCCCCAGCTTGAAATGGGTGATTATGCGTTCCCTTGCTTTACACTTGCAAAGGAACTGAGGAAAGCTCCCCCAATGATAGCTGCAGACATCGTCGCTGATCCCACGCTGGTATCAGGTGCACTTACGGCAAAGAACGTCGGTCCCTATGTGAACTTTTTCGTCGACCGCGAAGTGCTTGCACAGGAAGTGCTGACGGAGATAATCTCTGCCGGCGAGAGCTATGGCACGGATGATATGGGCGGCGGCAGGAACGTCATTGTCGAGTATTCTTCCCCGAACATCGCGAAACCGTTCCACGTCGGCCATGCGTTTACCACGATCCTCGGCAATTCCATCGCTAACATCTACACGAAACTCGGATACAACGTCATCAGGTTCAATCACCTTGGAGACTACGGCACACAGTTCGGCAAGCTGATCACGGCTTACAGGCTCTGGGGTGACGAGAAGGCAATGGAAGAAGATGCCATCTCTGAGCTTACCAGGATTTATGTTAAGTTCCACGATGAAGCCAAGAAGGATCCTTCGCTCGAAGATACCGCAAGAGACAACTTCAGAAAGCTCGAAGAGGGCAGTGAAGAAGAGGTTGCCCTCTGGAAGAGGTTCAGAGAACTGTCCCTGGCCGTTTTCGAGAAGACATATCAGAGAATGGGCGTTAAGTTCGACAACTACAACGGAGAATCTTTCTATTCTTCAAGGATCCCTCCCGTTGTCGATCTCCTGAAAGACAAGGGACTTCTAACACCTTCCGAGGGTGCGCAGGTCGTCATGCTCGAAGACGAGGGTCTGCCTCCGTGCATCATCTTAAAGAGCGACGGAACTACAATCTATGCTTCAAGAGACCTCGCAGCTGCCATCTACAGGCACGAGAACTACGATTTTTATAAGAATATCTATGTTGTGGGCCTTCCGCAGCAGCTGCACTTTAAGCAGGTGTTTGCCGTACTGAAGAAGGCCGGCTTTGAATGGGCTGATGACTGCGTGCATGTCGGGTTCGGTCTGCTCAAGTTCAAGGACGGAAGTGCTTTTTCCACACGTGAGGGCAACATCGTTTTGCTTGATGACCTTCTTAACAAGACTGTCGAGAAGACAGAGGAGATAATCAGAAAGAACGCGCAGGACAGAGGCGACGATATGTCTGACGCCGAGATCAGGGAGATCGCGGAGAAGGTCGGCATCGGTGCCGTCATCTATACATACTTAAAGTCCGGCAGAGAGAAGGACATCCTCTTTGACTGGGACGACATGCTTGATTTCGAAGGCGACACCGCGCCTTACCTCATCTATACATACGCAAGGATCAGGTCGATCTTAAGGAAGGCAGAATCACAGGGTTTGACTGCTTCCTCCGGAGATGCGCTGAAGATCCTTACGGAAGACGAGGAGTATGCGGTCATCAGATCCCTTGGCGATTTCAAGGATTCTGTCAGAAGAGCAGCCACAAGCTATGAGCCTTTTGTCGTTGCCAAGCAGGTCGCGCTTATCGCAAGGAACTTCAACAGGTTCTATAACAACTCGAGCATCCTTAATGCCGACAGTGAAGACGTTAAGAAGGCAAGACTTGCACTCTGCGAGGCGGTCTGCGATACCTTGAAGTCCGGACTCGGCCTCCTCGGAATAGATGTTGTCGAGAAGATGTAAGGAGACATAAGATGGGTGACGAACATAAGGGTTTGCCTGATTTTAAGACCATCAAGTATACAAGGCCTGATATAGAAGCATTTACAGAACTGGTAAAGGATGTCAGACTGCGCCTTATGACTGCCCAGACCGTGGAGCAGGCAATGGAAGCCATGAATGAGTATGAGGATGCGGTAAGCAGTTTCGATACGGCATATGCTCTCTGCACGGTGCTCCATGACCTTGATACTTCCGATGAGTTCTATACGGCGGAGAACGATTTCTTCGACGAGAATATCGCCATGGTGTCAGAACTCTCATCCGCAGTTCTGTCGACGCTCCTTACATGTCCCGCGGCTGATCAGATCCGTGAGAAGTACGGCGACATGATCTTCCGTAAGGCACAGAACACCAGGGAGACGATCTCAAAAGAGATCCTCGATGAACTTGCCGAGGAAGCATCGCTCGAGAGTGAATACGGTCAGCTCCAGTCGGAGGCTGAGATAGAATTTGCAGGCAAAAAGCTCAACCTTAGCCTTCTGTCACCCTATCTGCAGTCTACTGACAGGAATACGCGCAAGGCTGCACACAAGGCTTTGGACGATTATTACATGGGCAGGAAAGAGACCTTCGACCGCATCTACGACGATATGGTAAAGGTCAGGACGCAGGCCGCCAGAAAGCTCGGCTACAGCAGCTTCACCGAACTCGGTTACAAGAGGATGGAGCGCTACGACTATACAAGAGCTGATGTCGAGGCATTCAGGAAGGATATCCTCACATATATAGTTCCGATCACAACCCAGATCAGAAAGCTTCAGCAGGACAGACTGGGAGTCGACGAGCTGAAGTTCTATGATCTTCCGTGCCTGTTCAAGAAAGGCAACCCTGTTCCGAAGGTCAAGAAGGATACATACGAGCAGGCTGCAGGCGAGTACTTCCGCAAGATGTTCGGCAAGGATCCGAGCTTCTTCGACCTGCTCTCGAAACACGGCTTTACGGACCTTCTGTCACGCCCGAACAAATCCACCGGCGGCTACTGCCTCTACCTTGAAGACTACGGCATCCCGTACATCTTCATGAACGGCAACGGCACTTTCGACGATGTCGCGACTGTAGTACACGAAGGCGGCCACGCATATGCTGCAATCCAGAGTGCAGAGTCGTCTCCCTTTGTCGAGTGCCTTTCACCGACGCTCGAGACATGCGAGATCCACTCGACCTCGATGGAATACATGTCATATCCGTACATGGACATCTTCTACGGCGACAAGGCTTCCTCATACTGCGAGATGCACATGACGGAGGGAATGCTGTTCCTTCCTTACGGCTGCATGGTAGACGAGTTCCAGCACACGATATACGACAATCCCGACATGACGCCCGATGAGCGTCACGCTGTCTGGAAGGCATTGGAAGAGAAGTACCAGCCCTTCATTAAGTACGAGGACGAACCGTTCCACGCGATGGGCGGAGCATGGATGAAGAAGGATCACATCTTCACGACTCCGTTCTACTATATCGATTACTGCCTGTCTCAGATCTGCGCGTTAGAGCTCTGGGACGAGTCAAAGCAGGATATGGGTTCCGCTCTTGATAAATACAATCTCCTTTGCGCAGCAGGCGGCTCGGATACGTTCCTTAACCTCTTAAAGAGGGCAGGGATCGGTTCACCGTTTGATACCGATGTCATCAAGCGCATCGCGTACGAGTGCTGCAAGTTCCTTGAACTATGAGATTTCCCGATAAGTTCCTGACAGAGATGGATGACTTCTTTGGAAGTCATACGGAGATTCCCAAAGAGGGTTTCTGGGAAAGCTTTGACGAACCCGGATACAAGGGCATCAGATTCTCGCAGTCGAAAACATCCGCTTCGGATCATGGGCAGATCCTGTCTGATCTGAAGGAAGATACGGCAAAAGTAGAGTGGTGTTCGTGCGGTTACTATGTCTCTGAAGAGTTCGGCAACCGCAATCCCTATTACCATGCCGGTGTGTACTATCCGCAGGAGCCTTCCGCCATGCTTCCGGCTGAGGTCATTGCTGCCAGACCGGGCGAGGTCAAGAGCGTTCCGGTCTTGCAAACACCGTGATACTTAACGAGACTCCCGAGAACATAGCAGCGAGTCTTCCGGGATTCTTCGATAAGATCCTGATCGATGCACCGTGCTCGGGAGAGGGCATGTTCAGGAGAGACCACCAGGCGATCAAGAGCTATGAGGAGTATGGTCCGTCGAAAATCGCACCCGTTCAGAAAGATATCCTCGAAGCTGCGCATATCTGCCTTAAGGAAGGCGGAGAGATAGTATACTCGACCTGCACTTTCTGCGAGGACGAGAATGAGGGACAGATAAAGGCGTTTATCGAGCGTCACCCTGAATATGAGGTCATAGCGCATCCCGAGATCGGAGGCGTGTGGCACAACGGCGAAGGATCAACACTTCCCGGATCAATGAGGATACTTCCGCATCTGGCGAAGGGAGACGGGCATTTCTGCGTTCATCTGAAGAAGGCCGGAGCAAAGACCGATACAGACTTCGGCATGCCCTCGCGGACAAAGCTCAAGGCAACCGAGCGCAAAGGAATAGAGCTCGCGAAGGAGTTCCTCGGGGAGATCCTTGCGGAAGAAGCGGAGAATCTTACCGACATCCCTCTGGTTATACACGGAAGCGGGATATTCAGGATACCGTTTGACGAAAACCTTTTCGGAAGGCTCAAGATAGTCAAGACAGGGCTTTATATCGGAGATATAAGGATCACTTCCGGCAAGACACTTTTCTCGCCGTCGAACAGTATCGCGCTGAGCCTTGACACGGAGAAGGTAAGGAAGGATTCATATATCAGCCTTGCGCCGGACGATGAGCGCGTTACGAGATATCTCAAGGGTGAGACCATCAGTGTTCCGGATGTTGAAGGGATAAAGAATTCCGGTTATGTAGTGATCGGAGTCGGCAAATACCCTCTGGGCTTGGGCAAGATATCTGGTTCGACGATAAAGAACCTGTATCCGAAGGCCTGGAGAATGATGTAAGGAGAAGATGATGAGACTGATAATCGCAACAGGCAACGAAGATAAGGTAAGAGAGATAGACGAGATCCTGGCAGGTACTGGATTCGAAGCCGTCTCGATGAAGCAGGCAGGTTATAATCCCGATATAGTCGAGGACGGAACCACATTCGAAGAGAATGCCCTGAAGAAGGCAATGGCGGTACATGAACTCTGCAAAGAGTATGTCATGGCAGATGATTCCGGCTTGTGCATAGACGCATTGGACGGAGCGCCCGGAGTGTACTCGGCCCGGTTTTGCGGAGAGGACTCCACATATGAAGAGAAATTCAAAAAGATCTTCAAGATGCTGGCCGGAGTTCCCGAAGAGCAGAGGACGGCGCAGTTTGTATGTGCGATAGCCGTCGTAAAGCCTGACGGAACCTCATTTACTGTGAGAGGAGAGGTCAGGGGAGTACTCCACGAGGAGCCCAAGGGTGAGAACGGGTTCGGATACGATCCGATATTCTATGTGCCCGAATTCGGCATGACAACGGCGCAGATGGATCCGGAGGTCAAGAACTCAATAAGCCACAGGGGCAGAGCGCTTCGTGCGATGGTTGAAAAATTGACTGTTTGATGTTAATATTTTCGGGCGCGCACAAGTGTCCACCACTCGCGAACACTTGAGACCGCGATCCTGATGAGAAAGAGGGCGATTACCGTGGCAAAAGAGACTCCTGAATACTATCTTGTCGATAAGCGTGTACTGCCTGAAGTCTTCATCAAAGTCATGGAGGTCAAGCAGAGGATAAACACCGGCGAGTCG
>CADAOK010000014.1 GCA_902789515.1 Oscillospiraceae bacterium | reverse complement strand
AAGCCGTAGCTGTCTATGAACTCCGCGTAATCGAGATCACCTGCCCATGCGGCATATGCCTCGTCGAGGAATGCCTTGTCTCCCGCGATCCTGTAATCGTAGAGTTCGGGCCTTGCATCGTAATAGATCTTGTATCCGTCAACGAGGAAATAGTTGCCGGAATTGAAATCCGTATACAAAGTGACCTCATCCGGTGCAGGCAGGCTGTCCAGCATTATCTGCCTGTCATCACTCTTCTCGAGATTGTATTTCATTATGAGAAGAACAGACAGTGTTCCGGCAGCCACATAAGCCCAGCGCATCATCTTGTGTGAGCGCTCGGTAAACTTCATGTTGGCAACGAGCATCCCGATCGGTATTACCAGCGTCCAGCAGCAGCGCATAAACATGCAGGACATCGCAAAGCATCCGAGCGTCATGAAGATCTGTGCAGAGGTAAGTCTGCGCTTAACTACCGCATAGATGAACAGAGCGATCACGATGGCCTGCATCGCTGTATAGAGCGACGGGAAATGAGGTGGTTCGACTTCGACGATATGGAAGCGCTCGAGCGATCCTCTTGCATAGGTAAGGAACAGCGGTCCCCTTATGCCGAGCGGACTTATCACGGAGCACGCAAGGCCCAATACGATAGCACCCAAAGCATAAAGATCGATGCGGAACTTTTTGGTCTTGATGACAGGCACATAGCAGAGTATCCAGAGAATGGGATACAGGATATTGGATGCCTGCCAGTTGGCCTGGAAGATGAACACCGCAGCGATGCCCGCGAAGAACAGCGCGGTCTCTTTTGCAGTGTGTTTGTCTTTCTCAAAGAATCTCTTGAGCAGCGTTATCTCAAGGAGTGATACGGATATCGTGACAGAGTACGGTCTTGTCGTAGCAAAGCCGCACAGGAGTATCCAGCAGAACACTGCGGCATTAAATCCGACCTGGTTGTTCCTGCATGTCTCACGGCAGTAAACGAATAGACATAACAGAAGAAAGATGTTGAAGATGATTCCGAGAATTACAGTTCCCGTGAACCCGCCTGCAGCATAAGCGGCATAGTTCACGACATCGCACAGCCACTGCTGGATTATCGTCGGGACATCCGGCTTGACCAGCCAGTAGGCAACATCGGGAAGAGCCTTGTTGTTGACGATATATCTTCCCGTATCGATAAGAAAATATGCGTCAGGATTCGGGTTCTGCAAAAGTCCCTGGGCTGTCGCGAAGATCCCGAGCGCCACGGCAAGCAGCCCGAAGCTTATCTTATCAAGTGTCGTAAAACTCTTTCGTCTTTCCATACCGTCTATTGTAACATCACAAGCCTTGCATTTTGACCTGAAGCCGCTAATATTTCTTCTATGGATAAGCAGGCGGCGAAGAAAGTCTTGAAACATTTGGGCATACTCCTGGCGGTAGGCCTCGCTTACTATCTGTTTTTTACTTTTACCGGTCTGGGGCTCCCCTGTATATTAAGGACCGTCACAGGGCTGAAATGCCCTTCCTGCGGGATCACCCACATGTTCTCTGATCTTATCCGCGGGGATATCACTGCTGCATACCATGACAATATTTTTCTCTTTTTCACATGGCCGTTCATAGGGCTCCTGCTACTATACGGAGACTACAGGAATTCCGGCCGCAGGAAACTGCCCCGGTGGTGTACTGCTGTGGGTGTGGTTTTCGTCGTGTTACTCGTGATATGGGGAATAATAAGGAATCTTCCCGTGTTCGGTATCACATGGATACCTGAAGGGCTTTAAGAATCCAGCAACTTTATAACGTCAGCAAGGGACCCGACTATGATGTCGGGGATTTTCTTTATCTCATCGTCAGGCTGAAGGATATCGGGGACCATAACCGTATAGAGCCCCGCAGCCTTGCAGGCGCGCACGCCGTTGAACGAATCCTCGAGCCCGATGCAGCATGAAGGGGCAACGCCCAGCATATCCGCCGCCTTGAGGAATATCTCCGGGTCCGGTTTGGACTTGGTTACCTGGTCTCCGCATATGACGGCATCGAAATACTGCAGCGCACCTAAAGCACCAAGCTCTCCGACAACGTCCTCTCTTGAAGAAGACGAAGCAAGGGCAGTCTTCATGCCGATCGACTTCATCTTCTCCAGAAGTTCTACCGAATACGGCTTAAGGGTAACGAGGCCCTGAGCGAATCTCTCCTTGAATATCTGCCTCTTCTCCGTCCGGATCGCAACGGGATCCAGACCGTAGCGCTCGCCGAACATCCTGTTTGTATCAACGACGTTCCTTCCGATCACGGAATAAGCGAATTCCCTTATGCCTTCAAGTCCGTGCCTCTCGCCGACAATATCCCAACAGTCAAGGACGGCCCGTTCTGAATCCAGAATGAGACCGTCCATGTCGAATATCGCTGCTTCGAACTTTGTGTCTGGCATCAGACCTCCATCGTTCCTTCGAAGACCTTGTCGCAGTTGCCTGTCATGTAGACCGTTTCGTCGGTGTATCTGATGACGAGCTCGCCGCCGTTTAAGATGACTCTAATGTCCTCGCCTTTCTTGCAGTAGCCGTTGAGGCATGCTGCGACTACTGTGGCGCATGCGCCTGTACCGCAGGCCATGGTCTCGCCCGAGCCTCTCTCCCAGACACGCATCTTGAGTGTGTGGTCGTCAATAACCTTGACGAACTCCGTGTTGACGCGCTCGGGGAAGAGCTTGGTGTTGTACTCGAATCTCGGACCGATCTTCTCGAGGTCCATAACATCTACGAGCTCAGTGAAGACCACCGCATGAGGGTTGCCCATCGATACGCATGTGATGTTGTATTCCTCGCCGTCGATATCGACCGGGCGGTCGACTATCATGTCACCGTCAAGGTTAACGGGGATCTTGGAAGGCGTAAGCTCGGCAGGACCCATATCGACCTTGACTCTTACCACGACATCTCCTGATGTCATGAGCTCGAGCTTCTTGATGCCGCTCTTTGTCTCGATCTGCATGTGCTTCTTCTTGTGGCCCCTGTAGTCGTACATGTACTTGCCGACGCAGCGGATCGCATTGCCGCACATATTGCCTTCAGAACCGTCTAAGTTGAACATGATCATCCTTGCATCAGCGACCTTGGAAGGTGCTATGAGGACGATGCCGTCGCCGCCTACGCCGAAATGCCTGTCGCTCATGTATACCGACAGTGATTCAGGCGAAGAAACCATGTTCTCAAGGCAGTCGATGTAGATGTAGTCGTTGCCTGCACCCTGCATCTTGATGAAGTTGATCTTCCTTCTCTGCTCACGCATGTTGTTGATATCAACGAGCTCCGTGTTGATCTCGCTGAAACGGCTCAGGAGCGAATCTGCAAGCGCATTGGCTGTATCGACTGCGGTCAGGCAGGGGATGCCGAGCATAACCGCACGGCGGCGAAGCTTGACCGAGTCTCTCGCAGGAAGCCTTCCCTTAGCTGATGTCGATATGATGTAGTTGATCTTTCCGCTGTCTAAGAGTGTCATCGTGTTGTTCGTATCAGACTCGTGGATCTTGGATACGACCGTGACCTCCATGCCTGACTGTCTCAAAGCACTTGCCGTGCCGCCCGTTGCATAGAGCTTGAAGCCGAGGAGTGCATACTTCTTTGCGACCTCGACGATCTCGGGCTTATCGGAATCCCTTACGGTAATGAAGATACCGCCGTTCTTGTACATCTTGTAGCCTGCCGCCACAAGGCCCTTGTACAGTGCCTCCGACAGGTTGCGTCCTACGCCGAGGACTTCACCCGTGGACTTCATCTCAGGTCCGAGCTGCGTGTCAACGTCGGTCAGCTTCTCGAAAGAGAACACCGGGACCTTAACTGCCGTATAGGGCGACTGTCTGTAGAAGCCCGTGCCGTAATCCATGTCTGCGAGTTTCTTGCCGAGGCTGACTTCGATCGCTACGTCTACCATCGGGATGCCGGTTACCTTGCTCATGTAAGGAACCGTTCTGGAAGCTCTCGGGTTGACCTCGATGATGTATATCTGATTGTCCTTGACGATGTACTGGATGTTTACGATACCGATCGAACCGAGGCCGTCGCAGATGGCCGCAGTTGTCTCCTGCAGGCGCTTGTACATGTCGTCGTAGATGTGTTTCGCGGGATACATCGCGATAGAGTCACCTGAATGGATTCCCGTACGCTCGACGTGCTCCATGAGGCCCGGGATAAGGACATCCTTGCCGTCGTAGATCGCGTCGACCTCGAGTTCCCTTCCCTGGATGTACTTGTCGATCAGCACAGGATTCTCGATGCCCTGCGCGAGGATGATCTTCATGTATTCGGTTACGTCCGCATCGCTGAATGCGATGATCATGTTCTGGCCGCCGAGGACATACGAAGGTCTGAGGAGCACGGGATAACCGAGCTTGTTTGCAGCCTCTAACGCTTCGTCGCTCGTAAGGATGGAGAATCCCTTAGGTCTTGCGATCCCGAGCCTCTCAAGGAGTTCGTCGAACCTCTCCCTGTCCTCTGCCATATCGATCGAATCGGCGGATGTGCCGATGATGTTAACGTTGTTCTCGGACAGTGTCTTTGTAAGCTTGATAGCCGTCTGTCCGCCGAAAGCGACCACGACGCCGAACGGCTTTTCCTGATCGACGATGTTCATGACATCCTCAGGTGTCAGCGGTTCGAAGTAGAGCCTGTCGCCTGTATCAAAGTCAGTCGATACCGTCTCGGGGTTGTTGTTTACGATGACAACACGGTAGCCGAGATTGCGGAGCGCATGTACACAGTGTACCGCAGCATAGTCGAACTCGATGCCCTGACCGATCCTGATCGGGCCGGAACCGAATACGATGACCGTCTTCTTGTCCTTGTCGCCTTCCTTCTCGAATTCAGCCTCGTTCTCGCCGCCTGCTTCCGCCGTATTGTATGTCGCATAGAAATACGGTGTATGTGCAGCAAACTCGCCTGCGCATGTATCAACCATCTTGAATGTGGGCTTGAGCGAGTATCCCGGGGCGCTTCCTGTTATCTTTGCAAGTGCGCTGTCAGTAAAGCCGAGCTTCTTCGCCTTTAAGTATTCTTCCTCTGTAAGCTCCCTGCCGGATACGTCCTTCTCAAAATCGATCAGGTTCTTGATCTTGGCAAGGAACCACAGGTCTATCTTGGTGTCAGCGTGAATCTTCTCGATCGTGATGCCTCTCCTGATCGCTTCGGCAACATAGAAGATCCTCTCATCGGTTACTTCCGTTACGCCTGCCTCGATATCCTCATCGGTAAGCTCAAGGAGCTTGTCGAGCTTAAGCGTATCAGCATGTATCTCCGCACCTCTTACGGCCTTCATCAGGGCGCTCTCGAAAGAATCCGATATCGCCATGACCTCGCCCGTCGCTTTCATCTGCGTGCCGAGGTCTCTCTTGGCATACACGAACTTGTCGAAAGGCCACTTCGGGAACTTGACCGCAACATAGTCGAGTGCGGGTTCGAATGCCGCATATGTGTGTCCGGTAACCGCATTGACGATCTCGTCGAGCCTGTAGCCCAGAGCGATCTTCGTAGCAACCTTCGCGATCGGGTAGCCCGTTGCCTTGGATGCGAGCGCCGATGAACGCGATACTCTCGGGTTGACCTCGATTACCGCATACTCAAAGGAGTTGGGTTCCAAAGCAAATTGGCAGTTGCATCCGCCTTCGACACCGAGTGCTTCGATGATATTGAGAGATGCCGTACGAAGCATCTGATATTCCTTATCTGAGAGAGTTACCGCAGGTGCGATAACGATCGAATCTCCGGTGTGCACTCCGACGGGGTCAAGGTTCTCCATCGAGCAGACCGTGATGACGTTGCCGTCCTTGTCTCTTACAACCTCGAACTCGATCTCCTTCCATCCTGCGATGCCGCGCTCGATCAGGACCTGTGTGATAGGAGAAAGCGCAAGACCGTTTCTTGCGATCTCGTGGAGCTGCTCGGGATCATTTGCGATTCCGCCACCTGTGCCTCCCAACGTGAATGCCGGTCTTACGATTACCGGATATCCGATCTCTTCAGCAAACGCGAGAGCATCGTCAACATCCGTTACGACCTTCGAAGGGATGCAGGGCTGTCCGATGGCTTCCATCGTGTCCTTAAAGGACTGACGGTCCTCTGCCTTGTCGATACACTCGGGGGAAGATCCCAGGAGCTTTACATTATGTGATTCAAGGAATCCTTCCTTGGCAAGCTGCATGCACAGCGTGAGCGCCGTCTGTCCGCCCAAACCTGAGAGGATCGAGTCAGGCTTCTCCGTCTCGATGATCCTCTTGATCGTCGTGAGCGTGAGAGGCTCGATGTAGATCTTGTCCGCCATGGACTTGTCGGTCATTATCGTAGCCGGGTTGGAGTTGACGAGTACGATCTCAATGCCGTCTTCCCTTAAGGCCCTGCACGCCTGCGTGCCCGCATAGTCGAACTCTGCAGCCTGACCGATAACGATAGGACCTGAACCTATGACTAATACTTTCTTTATATCCTTATCTAACGGCATACCTTACACCCTACCTTCCATAAGCTTGATGAATTCGTCGAAGAGAAGATCCGTATCCTGCGGGCCTCCGCACGCTTCCGGATGGAACTGTACCGAGAACGCCGGCTCGCCTGTATACCTTAAGCCTTCGTTGGTACCGTCGTTGACGTTCACGAAAAGCTCTTTTGCCTTCGACTTGTCTATGCTGTCTGCAACGACCGCATATCCGTGGTTCTGCGATGAGATGTATACCCTTCCGGTCTCGAGGTTCTTTACCGGGTGGTTCGCGCCTCTGTGACCGTACTTGAGTTTCGTTGTCTCAAAACCGTGTGCAAGCGCGAGGATCTGATGTCCCAGGCAGATGCCCATTGTCGGGATCTTGTCTTGCGCTAAGTCCTGCAGTGTCTTAATTGCCTGCACGTTGTCCGTCGGGTCTCCGGGGCCGTTCGAGAGGAACAGTCCGTCAGGCGCAAGTTCCCTTACCTTGTCTGCCGTCGTATCGGCGGGAAGGAGGAACACCTCGCATCCGCGTTTTACCAGGGACCTTACGATGTTTGTTTTCGTGCCGTAGTCCATCATGGCTACCTTGAACTTAACCTCGCCCTCGGGCTTGTGGTCTTCCATGGCTTTTACGGTAACTTCCTGTACGGGGTTAACGATCTTGTATGCCTTGATCTCGTCTGAGGAGAACTCGTCGGGAGATGAGCAGATCGCGCCGTTCATCGTGCCGTACTCTCTTAAGACTTTTGTAAGTGATCTTGTATCGATGCCGCAGATGCCGGGGATGCCCTGCTCCTTCAGGAAGGAATCGAGATCCGTCTCACAGCGGAAGTTCGAAGGATAGTCGCATTTCTCGCGTACGATGTAGCCTGATACGGATACACGGACACCTTCCATGTCCGGCGTGATGATGCCGTAGTTTCCTATAAGAGGGAAAGTCTGGACTACCGTCTGGCCTTTGTAGCTGGCATCGGTGAGCGTCTCGATATACGCCGTCATCGAAGTCGTGAAGACTATCTCGGAGATCACGCTGCCTTCCGCACCTATTGCCTCACCTTCATACACATTTCCGTTCTCAAGAACAAGGTAACGCTTCATATGTCTTATCCTTCCTTACAAAAAAGGCTTTTTCCAAAATTGAAAAAAGCCTTGAAATCAAAAGTGATAATGAAACGGAGATGAAGCGGGCGATCCGGCCGTCACGCTCTGGAATGATTCTTGTTCGCTCTGGGTATAGCAAACGGTCATTTTACTCCTCCGTTTTTTGTTTAGAGAATGGTAACACAACCGCCCCTCGTAAGGAAATACTATTTTTGCATAAAATGTATACCTTATCCGAGGAGTATTTGGGCAACCTTGTCCTCCATCTGCTCCTTGTCGATGACATCCTTGTGGCGGATTTCTTTGCTGCCCAGCTCGGCGATGGACTTCGGGATCTCAAGACCGCTCTCGTCAGAGAGCTCCTTGATGACGGTCTCTATAGATCTGCCGTTGCTATAGCCTGCGCCGCGGATGGAATCCATTACGGCCGGAGCGAACTTGAACGGTGATGCCGTAGATACGAAGACTGTCTTGGTCTCGTCATTCGATCTCGTGTGATATCTGCCGTAGATGTTGAAGCCTACTGCCGTGTGTGTGTCGATCACGTTGTCGGTACGGTCATATACGTCAAGGATAGTCTTGGCAACACCCGTCTCATCGGCAAAGCCTCCGACAAAGGAGTGCTGAAGCTGCTTTAATGTATCCTTGTCAACCGAGTACTTGCCCTCAGTGTTAAGACCGTTCATCCACTCGATGACCTGTGCGGAATTGCCGCCTGCGACCTCGAAGAGGAGTCTTTCCAGGTTGGAAGAGATGAGGATATCCATCGAAGGCGATGTCGTCTTGAAGAACTCCCTGTTGCGGTCATATGTTCCGGTAGAGAAGAAATCGCAGAGGACCTTGTTGCGGTTGGAAGCGCAGATGAGCTTTCTTACCGGGATACCCATCTGCTTTGCAAACCATGCGGCAAGGATGTTGCCGAAGTTGCCTGTCGGGACCACGATGTTGATCTCTTCGCCCTTGTCGATCTTCTCCATCCTGGAGAGCTCGACATATGAATAGACATAGTAAGCGATCTGGGGTGCGAGTCTGCCCCAGTTGATGGAGTTGGCAGAAGACAGCATGATGCCGTTATCTTCGAGTTTCTTTCCGAACTCCGCGTCACCGAAGATCTTCTTAACGCCTGTCTGCGCATCGTCAAAGCATCCGTTGACCGCGATGACATGCGTATTGGATCCTTCCGTTGTTACCATCTGCATCTTCTGTGCATCGGATACGCCGCCGGTCGGATAGAAAACGATGATCTCCGTTCCGGGAAGATCCTTGAAACCCTCAAGGGCTGCCTTACCGGTATCGCCGGAAGTAGCCGTAAGGATGCAGATCTTCTTATTAAGACCCGTCTTCTTTACTGAAGCGGTCATAAGATGCGGGAGCATCTGCAGGGCGACATCCTTGAATGCGCACGTAGGTCCGTGCCAGAGTTCGAGGATATATTCCCTGTCGTTATAAGCATTGAGCTGTACGAGCGGGATCGGATTCTCGCCCCACTTCTCCTCATCGTAAGCAGCCTGGGCATATTCGAGGAGCTCAGCTTCGGTAAAGTCAGTGAGGAACTTGGACAATACTCTCGCAGAGATCTGGAAGAACTTCATGGTCTTCATCTCTTCGATCTCGTCCTTTGTTATCTGCGGTATCGTCTCGGGTACGAACAGACCGCCGTCGGGTGCGATGCCCGTGATAATGGCCTCTGCCGCTGAATATTTCTTATCGTATCCTCTTGTGCTTATATAGTTCATCAGTTTTCCTCCGGATTTGCTTCAGTATCGCCTTCGCCGCCTTCACCTTCACCGTCTTCTGTACCTTCTTCGGTCTCAGTCTCCGCTGTAGTCGATTCCGCGACCTGTGCGGCGGGTATCGCCTCGGTTGTTTCAGAAGGTTCGGTCTCCGTCTCGGAAGCAGTAGTCTCCTCAGGCGTTGACGCATCTGTCTGCCCTGCGTTCGGGCCGTATTTATTGTTGTAGCTGTTGATTATCGAAGCAACTTCAGGGTCCTGCGAGCGTCTTTGGAGCTGGTCAAGGAGATAATCCCTCTCCTCTGCAGCCTGTGCTGCGACAGCAGCTTCCTCCCTGCTCTGCTTCACTGCAGGTATAACTCCGAAAACAACTATCAGGACGATACATACCAGCGAGAAGATCACTGCAAACACCTTGACCGCTGATCTCATCTTGTCTCCGGGAGTCCTGACATCCTCAATCTCGAGCTGGTCATCCGGGAGTTCGTCTCCCGTGCCGCCGGACCTCATCATGATGTCCCTTCTCTCCTTGACAGTAGCCATTCTCGGGGCTTCGTATTCCTTCTGCGCACGTCTCAGGATCGGTGCCTGGAAGTTAGTCCTCTCGGCAGGCGATTCGCCCGAAGCCATCTGCGCACTCTTTATCTTGTCTGATATCTCGACCGGGGGAAGGTTCTCGGGAGGATTCTTGATATCCTCTCTTACCATCCTCAGAGCCTCCTGCGCGATCGTCAGATACTGCTCGGACTGGAGCACATTGGCTATGGCGTATGCAAGGCTTCCCTCAGCGCGCTTGAACTGTCCTTCCCTTGCGAGGCACAGGCCGAACATAAGCGCGGGATCTCCCCATTTCTCATACTGGGAGATAAGCGGCTTTAAGAATATCTGTGCAACATCAGTGCCGTCCCCCTGTGCATTCGCAAGAGCACGGTTGTACTGTCTGATGATCCTGCCCTTCTCTTCGTTCGAAACGTCGAAGAGGATAAGGCTCGTCTCATCAATTGGCTGGAGCATCATTGCGAGGCTCAGATAGTCGTGCATCAGATAATTCCTTTCAGATAAGTCCTGATCTGTCCGAGGAGATACAGGGATCCTGTGACAAGCAGCGGGACGCAGTCTTCTCTTGAACGGTCAAACGCATATCTCACGCCTTCACAGGGGTCATCGTACCCCTTCGTTTTGACGCCGTTATTATACACAAGTTTAATATTATATAAAAGTTCATCGGGCGGCAGAGTTCTGGCATTGTCAGGTCTGACCGCCACGGCCTCGCAAAGCTCTATGCCGCCGTCCCTGTACTTAGTCAGGATCGACATAACATCCTTGTCTGCCATGACACCCATGACTAGCCTCACAGGCCTTCCCTTAAGCCTTCCGTCCATGATCTCGCCCATAAGGGCAGCCAGACTCTCGGCGCCCTGGGGGTTGTGTCCGCCGTCCAGTATTATCACCGGATCTTTGCAGAATATCTCGGCGCGGCATTTCCATACAGTACGCGAGATACCTTCGGATATGACCTCATCCGTAAGGCCTGCCCTTGCCGCTGTGTCTATTGCCACGGAAGCATTTGCAGCCTGGTGTCTGCCGTTAAGGGAAGTCTCGTAAGTATTCCCCCTGTATGTGAACGCCATTCTGCCGTCTTCCTTGAAAATGCAGGAATCAAGTGTTGCCTCATCGCCTGCAAAGCTGATGTCCGCACCCGCCTCTGATGCTTTCGCCGTGAGGACATCCCGTACCGTCTTTCGGTCAGTTTCGCCTAAGATGGTGATGGAAGGATCGAGGCACACCGCGGGGCAGCCGTTCTTGAATATCCCCGCCTTCTCGCCCGCGATCTCAGCTATCGTCTCCCCTAGCCTGTCGGTATGGTCATAGCCTATCGCACAAACGGCCGTAACCAGAGGATTCCTGATGACATTAGTCGAATCGAGCCTTCCGCCCAGCCCGACTTCCAGCACTGCAACATCCACATTCTGCTCCTTAAAGTAAAGAAAGCACAGGGCTGTTATCAGTTCAAATTCAGTGGGGTGTTCATAGCCTTCCGAGACCATCTGCTCCGTAGCCTTCTCGACTTCAGATGAAAGCCTTGCCAGATCATCCGGGGCTATCTCTCCCGTTGTCTCATCCTGCTCATACATTGACAGACCCTGTCTGCCGTCTATTATCCTGATCCTCTCGGAAAACCTCTCGAGATAGGGTGACGTGAACAGACCTACCCTGCGGTCATCACATGCGAGCATCGTGGATACAAAAGCGGATACCGAACCCTTGCCGTTGGTTCCGGCTATGTGGATACAGGGGAAAGATTCCTGCGGGTCGCCCAGGATCTCACAGAGTCTCGTTATCCTCTGAAGGCCGGGCTTTATCCCGAATCTTAAAGCTCCCTCAAGGAACTCGGGCACTCCGGAATCAGGCATCTTCTCCGCCTTCTTTTGTCTCTTTGTTATAGTCGACCATGTCCTTCTTCCTGAAGACCATGAGCTTGCTCAAGACATAGTTCGCGATGACCACGAAGACACAGTTTATGAGCTTGACCAGGTAGTCATAAGTGAATGCGAAGGAGCCGATCATAAACATCGGTGTCGATGCCGGCAGCCCGGTAATGGCTTCGCATCCCCAGATCATCAGATACATGACGCCCAGCTCGAGAACGAGGAAGGACAGGACCCTTGCTCCGGCAAAGGTTATAAGTTCCCTGATGATATTGCCCTTTGACCTGAATACCGTGATCCTGTTGAGGAAATATGCGACAGTCACGGCGACGATCCAGCCTACGATCTGCTTGGCGGCGATCTTCAGGGAGAACTCGCTCCCGAACATCGTGACCATCATGTCAGACTTGACCAGCAGATCAAAGACGATATATACGATCCAGTTTGCGGCAGTGGTAAGACCGCCGCTGACCAGATACATGAACAGTTTGCGCTTTTTCTCCTGGCTTTCCGTAAAGCTCGGATCGCCGAAAACGATCTTCTTGATTAGACCCATAATGCTGCCCTACACTCTCTTCGGTCTGGGGTTCGTCTTGTCGACGAATATCCTTCTGACCAGATAAACAATAATAACTATGATAACCGATTCGATGATCGATATTACCAGGAACACGTTAAACAGATATTCGAACAGAATCTCAGCGCGCCTGTCCGCAGGCTTATAGAGCTGGAAGGTTCCGTCTTCGGGATTATAGAGATAGAAGTTGCCTATACCCTGCTCGTCCGTAAGATAGCAGATGAACTCGCTGTCTTCGTTGGCATAACCGCTCAGGACAACTGTTCCTGTGTTGAACGTGGCCGGAATGAACCCGTCGGGTATGGCGACAGAATCAGGAAGCGATGTGATCTGAAGGATCTTGCTCATACGGATTATGGTGTTGTCGGCATCATACTTGATGACAGTCTTGGTCTGGCTGTTATAGAAGTAGAGTCCCGGTGAGTTAGTACCGTCAAACAGATACAGAAGGACACTCGATACACCGTCTCTTGCATATGCGGGCACACTGTAACCGTTGATGACCCTGGTGGTCTGCGAGAAACCTTCCGGGAGAGCGATCTCCTGCGGAAGCTCCACGAAAGTATATGTGTTGCCTGCTCCGTCCACCAGCGCGGCATCTATCGGGACCTCGCTCTCATTGCGCGTTATGTGTATGGAGTAATGCATCCAGCTCGTACCGTCCTGCGCCGTAACATCGACCGTTATCTCGTTCTCGCCGAGTTCAAGGTTCTCGTTGCCGTCAACGATGACCGCCGCCCACAGGTTGCTCGGGACATATGTAACCTGGACATCAGTTACTGAGCGGTCAACGGATGCCGTGTAACTCGTGATGTTCGGATTGAAATCAGGGGTAAGCTGTACGCCGTTGATCTTAAGGAAAGCCAGCGTAGCATCACTTGAGATCATGGCCTCGCTTATCGGGATCGTTACGCCTGATCCTTTATTAAGCTCCACACCTTCGGAAGCGATGTTCTTGAATTCTCCGAGATCATCGAGCCAGGCGTCGAATTCTCCGGTCGCATTAGGCAGGATACGGAATGAGACCGTGAACAGCAATACGGGATCGTCAGATTCAAATGCCGCAATATCGTATTCATCGTTGTCCGAATTCTGCGCATACTGGTCGACGGCCGAGATGGTTACAAGCCCGTCTTCCTGCGTCTCGGTAAAGACAAAATTGCTGAGTTCTGATCCTTCGGTAAAAGAAATATATTCCGCCACGTTCTTGTCAAAGCCGAGGACGATCGGACCGAAGCTCGTTATCTGCGGCATGTTGTCCGCAGTAACATCTATCTTTACGATGTCACCCTGGCCGATGCTCGTCTTCTGAGTCGTGGCAGATACGGTGATCACGGAATCGGCCTTTGCCGTCTTGAAAGGCAGGAAAAGAAGTGTCAGCATCATTGACACCAGAATTGAAGCAATAATCTTTCCCGTCTTCTGTCTCATAACATCCGATCACGGAAGATATCCGTAGTCCTCCGGCATATTATCATATACCGGGATTATGAACTCAAAGCCCTGTCCCAGCATACCGATGTTGTTGTAGCTGTTGTAGTAACGTTTCGATTCAGAGTAAGCCATCATTATGTTCTGCGCATACTGGTGGGTGTAAAGGTCGGTGCCGTCCTGCTTTACGTCAAACTTCTGGAAGTAAAGCGTATCCTGCCCCGCATCGATATAACCGGAAGCGATCCACAGCGCTCCGCCCTCGATGGCCTTGTCCGGAGAATCCCACGGCAGGAGGATCGAAGCCTCGAAATCGGATATCTCCTGCATGTCGGGCTCCTTGCCCCACATGGCATACTTGGCTCCGTTGGTTACCGCCTCGCCGTCGGCGGATGCATATGAACCGATATTGTAGAAGTTGTAATAGCCCTCATAACCCGGCACCTGGCCGCACCACAGGGCGGACTCGCCGTTAAAGCCCATCTCCTGGATTATCCTGGAAGCAAGGAAATACGGAGAGACGCCGGCACTCTGACCGGCATTGTATATCATCTGAGCATAGTCCATCTCGCCGCCGTCAAGGAACGATCCGGCGATCATGGTCTTCACGCCTTCCAGAGTCTGCACGTTCGGATCAAAGCTAAGCTGTTCGAACATAAAGATCCTGTCAGGGATAAGGAAGTTCCTCGGGTCGAGGAAATAGCTCGTTACCTCGGGCTTGACCGCCATCCAGTCAGGGCTGTCATACACCGGGCTGTTCTCCTTTATGTACGAAGGGAATGACGAATACTCGGCAAGGCTTCGTCCGTTCTGGTTCTCTGCGTTGATAACCGTCTGGAAATCAAGACCCGTGTTATATGCCGTGAAGATGTATTCAGGGTGCAGGTTGTGCATAAGCCAGAGTCCGCTGTAATAGCTCTCCGGGAACTGAACGAGCGTCTGTTCGTAGAAAGAGCCGTCATCGTTGCCGTTGAGCAGATATACATAGTACGAATACTGCTTGCCGTTGAAGGAATTGACCTTGATATCAAGGACAGTCTCGCCTTCAGGAACCTCATATATCTCACCGGGCGCCAGGACGACGGGGAATCCGCCGTGAACGGCACTGATGGTCACGGATGCCGCATAACCCTCAAGCGCATCGCAATAGACTGTAACTTTCTGGGACGAGGGCATGTAATAAGCATATTCCTTCATCTCGGTCTTGAAATCCGGATATACTCCGAGGTCGTAACCGGATTCGGAATTGCCGATCCTGAGGTCAGTGAGAGCACCGTTCAGAGGCAATATCTTTACGTCTTTTTTGTCGACTTTGAAAGCAGTGGAAGTCATATCGATGAGCTTGAGCGAATCATCGTCATCGCCGGGCATGACTGCCATATATGCGCCGTTGTAGTATGCCGCATCCTCGCTGCTGACTATCTTGTAATAGACATCTTCAGACATGGAATTGCATCCCGGTCCGCGCGTGACCTGGGCATAGAAGCAGTTGGATATACCGTCTATTCCGGTCTCAGCGGAAATAGCCTGGGTATCCTGCTTTACGCCTCTCAGGATCTCATACTCGGACCCCGGGTGGCCGTTAGTTCCGATAAGATTGCCCGTGCAGTCATACAGGGATACGGTAATGTCGTCTCCGATATCCACAAAGTTCAGGAAGCAATTGTCTTCACCGCAGTCGATCATATACCAGGCGCTGTCAGAAGTTCCCGACAGCACACAGTTAGCAACGGAGTTTTCCGTTAAGACGGATCTTTCCGGTATCTTGACCTTGCCGCCGCTTACCGCGATGCCTCTTCCGTCGGAAGACCTGAGGAGAATGGTAACCTCGTGTTCACCGGAACTGACGGCGGAAGTATCCCAGGAAATGGTAAAAGTCTTGTTTCCCGTCGCTTCATCGTATTCACCGTAAGCCAGGTATCCTCTGAACAGGACACCGTCAACAAAGAAATCTGTCCTGACTTCCTCGCCGGTCGCACAGAAGCTTCCGTGGGCTTCCCTGATGCCTATCGTATATTCTCCTTCTCCGGCCAGAGAATCCTCCATCCGGAAATCGGAGATCACGCTGCCCTCACGGTCCGGCACCGCTGCTGTTACCGAATAGGATGCATCCTTACCGGCAGCAGCTTTGGCAATGACCTCCAGCCTCGATGAATCTTCGAGTTCTTTGATCAGGTCCGATACATCATCTTCATCGGCCTCGCCTTCAAGGACATAGCAAAGGTCCTGCGCGAAAGCCTGGTCATCCTTACCCTGGAGAAGATACTCCGGTGAGGTAAAGCATGCCATAAGGAAATCCCCGACAGTCATCATACCCTTGCGCACGCGGATCTCTGCCTTGTCTGCGGTCTCCTCGTCGATACCGATCATCAGCGCGGCGCGTTCGATGATATCTCCGGCCTTGCTGTTCCTGTCACCGTTTGCCCCCGTCGGAAGCGTAAGTCCCATATGAACCGCACCGGCAGCCAGTATAACGATAAACAAAAGTGAAAGGATAAAATACTCGGGTCTTCTTCTGAACATCAGTCTTTCCCCGATATCTCGTCCAGCGTATATCCGTACGGAGGAACGTAATGTGTCATGAAATAATCAGCTTCCGGCATATTCATCGCCTTTACGGCTTCACCGGTAGCCTTCTTGGCAGCAGAGAATTCCGTGCTTCCTGAAGATTCTTCCCTGATGCACTTAATATACGCCGCGATCTTGTCAGCGGCCTTGACCAGCTTGTGGACAAGCACCTCTTCTTCCGTATCCTGCTTCGGATCCAGGAGTTCCAGATACTCTTTCCTCAGCGCATCGTCATCAGGAAGGAGTTCGACAAGCGATTCAGCCGCCTCATGCTCAACTTCCTTATATGCACTCGTGATTTCCCTGTTCCTGTATTTGATCGGAGTCGGCAGATCGCCCGTGATTATCTCCGTGCAGTCATGGTACAGGGCATACGCCTGTACCTTATAGGGATCGGGTGTGATGGCAGCACTGTCACCTTCCGCCATCTTATTGTGGATAAGGCACAGTGCATGTGCTATCACCGCGACATCAAAGCTGTGCTCCTTGATATTCTCGGTCCTGGTGTTGCGCATCAGGCCCCATCTGTTTATATATTGCATGCGGTCGAGCATTGCAAAGAAACCGTATTCTTCCATTATCATTCCCCTTTTGTCTTCAGTTCTTAAACAGTTCGTTAAAGCACTTGATCGCATAGGTATCGGTCATTCCCGCGATATAGTCCGATACGAATATCGGCAGCGGCATCTCCGACTCGGGCTTGTCCTTCTCCGGATGCCCGTCCACGTAAGACGCAAACGCACGGATGGCGTCGTTCTTCGAATTCCTTGCCCGGTCAATGTTGTAGACCGCATCCAGGAACTCCTTGTAGATGGATGTGATGACCAGATTACAGTAGCTCTCGTATGTCTTGACCTTCGGGGACTTGTAGATCGTATCGACATTGGTGATAAGGACTGACTTAAGAGCCTTGCAAGCCCTGTCGGATATCCTGATCTCGTCCCTGTCCATGCTGTTCTCTATTATGTCTTCAACAAGGTAATTGATCATCTCGGCATTGGAGTGTCCCATCTCGCTGCCTTCATCGGGAAGCTTGTAATCACTGCCGAGAACGTTGGTACGCATGGCATCTTCTATGTCTCTTCCGACATAAGCGAACTTGTCAGAGAATCTTACGACACATCCTTCCAGTGTCGCGGGACCCTTGCGGTCATTCTTCCTTATGAGATACGAGATATCCTCCTCGGTCTTATCCCTGCAGGGTGCGAGGACCTGCTCATCGTAGTGCTCACCGCAGTGGCAGATAATACCGTCCCTGACTTCGAAAGACAGATTGAGACCGAACGTGCTGCCGTGCTGCTCTAAGACATCCAGTACCCTGAGACTGTTCGACTCATGTTCGAAATAGAGCTTAGGGTCAGTCTCCTTGAGCATCTTGTCGAGCACGCGCTCGCCGCTGTGTCCGAACGGCGTGTGTCCGACATCGTGACCCAGAGCTATCGCCCTTATGAGTTCTGTATTGAGATTAAGTGCCCGGCCGATCGTCTGTGCGATGTAATCGACATACATGACATGTTCGAGCCTGGAACAGATATGGTCATTCTCGGGATTGAAGAAGACCTGTGTCTTGTGCTTGAGCCTCCTGAACGCCTGCGAATAGATGATCCTTCCCGTGTCGCGTTCAAAACAGGATCTGACCTTGCAGTCCGGCTCGGGGCTGACCCTTCCGCGGCTTGATGCCGACCTCATGGCACCGGGGCTCAGGAGCTTCTCTCTCGAGTCACGCAGGAGACGCACCTTCTCCTGTGTTACATCAGACATCCTCTCGTTGCTCTCAAGGATGTCAAACATCTGATTGTATATATCAAATAGTGTGAGGTTATCCATGGAGGAGTCTCCCTTCTATCCCCGTAATTATAATCAAACAATTAATTATATTATATTTTTTACGGTTTTTTAAGGTTAGCGGATCCTGCAAGCATGTTCTTGCGCATACCGTCAAAATCAACGGTAATGAGCGCATCGCCTCCGACCTTCTCCACTTTGAGGACCGTGCCCTCTCCGAATCTCGGGTGCACGACCTTCATTCCTTCGCTGATCTGGTCAGGTGTAAGCACATCTTCCGGCTTCTTCCTCGTATTGCCGCCGTCCTTCTTAAAAGGCGCAGCAAGGGCTGATGATATCGTCTTCCTCGCACTCTCTCTGGAAGGAGAAGAAACGGAGGACGCGGATGTACCGGCAGGTCTCTCCCTTCTCGATCCCATGAGATACAGCAGATCCGGCGAGATCTCCTTGAGGAACCTCGACGGTCTGTTGCACTGCGTCTGTCCGAAAAGCATTCTCTGCTGTGTCAGCACGATAAAGAGGTTCTTCTTGGCTCTTGTAATCGCAACATACATAAGGCGTCGTTCTTCCTCAGTCTCGATCTCGGACTGGATTGACCGGTAGCTCGGGAACACGCCTTCCTCCGCACCGATAATGAACACCGCTCCGAACTCAAGACCTTTCGCGCTGTGGATCGACATGAGCTTGACGAAATCATCGCTGTCGTCGTAGTTATCGCCTTCTGAATAGAGCGCGGCATTCTCCAGATAGAGCTTCAGTATCCCTTCCGTCGTGGCGGAAGTCTCGGTCTCGAAGAGGCTGTCGGCAATAACGAACGTGGAATCATCACCGCTGTCGGAAACTATCTCGACAGGCTCGTTGTCTTCTTCTCCGGAAGTGCGGTGTTCCTGATCGAACAGAGCTGCTTCTGAAAGGAGCTCCTTAAGGTTCTCGACCCTGTCGACCATCTCACCCTTCTTCTCGCGCTGAGAGATTATGTCGTCGATGATGCCCGAACTGTTCTCGACATGATCGACAAACTCCCTGAAATCCATGACTCCCGAGATCAGTTCCTCGCGCATAGCATCTATCATTGCGGTAAAGTTCAGAAGCTTTGCCGAAGCCCTTCCAAGCTCGGGGTAATCCAGGCAGGATGCCGCCACGTCAAACAGGCTTATGCCCTTGTCGATCGCAATCGTCCTCATCCTCTCTATCGTCTGGTCTCCGATGCCCCTTCTCGGGACATTGATTATCCTCTCGAAAGCAAGGTTATCCTTCGTGTCGTTGATAAGCCTTAAGTAGGCCAGGACATCCTTGATCTCCTTACGGTCATAGAACCTCATGCCGCCGTAGACCTTGAACGGGATACCCGCGTTATGCAGCGACTTCTCCACATTGACAGAGAGTGCGTTCATCCTGTAGAGCACCGCACAGTCGGAGTATCTGAACTTGCCCTTGTCAGCCATCATCTGTATCGTCTTGGCAATGAAGTTCGCTTCATCGAGGCTCGAATCGGCATTCATGACTATGATCTTCTCGCCGTCTTCACCCGAAGTCCTGAGCTTCTTCTCCTTACGCTTCGTGTTGTGCGCGATGACGCTGTTCGCGGCATCAAGTATCGTCTTGGTGGACCTGTAATTCTCCTCTAGCTTGATCACCTTCGAGCCCGGGAAATCCTTCTCAAACTTGAGGATGAGCCTTACATCCGCTCCTCTGAACGAATAGATCGACTGGTCATCGTCACCTACAACACAAATGTTGTGATGGGCCTGAGCCAGCAGCATGACCGCCCTGTACTGCGGCATGTTGGTATCCTGATACTCGTCGACCATGATGTATCTGAACTTAGCCTGATACTGCGCACAGATATCGGGATTGTTCTCGAGGAGCTTTACCATGTTGATGAGGATATCGTCGAAATCCATCGCGTTGTTTGCCATGAGCTTCTCCGTGTACCTCTTGTACACTCTAGCGCAGTTAGCAAGGAAATAGTCTCCGCCTGCATACTGTGTGTACTGCTTGACATCCATGAGCTTGTTCTTGGCATTGGATATCTCGCTAAGGATCAGTCTCGGCTTGAACCTGCTCTCCGGGACCTCGAGTTCCTTCATGGAATCCTTTATGACCTTGAGCTGGTCGTCGGTATCTATTATCGTGAAGTTGTCCTCGTATCCGATCACTTTGGCATGCTGTCTCAATATCCTGGCGAAGATGCTGTGGAAAGTGCCGCACCATATATATCTTGAACTGTTGCCGACAAGGGAAGTGATCCTCTCCCTCATCTCGTTTGCAGCCTTGTTGGTAAATGTGATCGCAAGGATGGACTGCGGAGGCACATTGTGCTTCTGCATCATGTAGGCAATACGGTATGTGATGACTCTGGTCTTGCCCGAACCGGCTCCTGCCAGTATGAGCAGAGGTCCGTCAAGATGGGTCACCGCTTCGCGCTGACCTTGCAAGTTCCGCATCGGCTCCTGAACCGTATATGCTCTCTAATTCGGCAAAAAAGTCGCTGTTGCCGTTGTTATTCTCGTCACTCAAAACTCTGATCTCCCAAGCTTATTCTCTTTGCTAGATGATTATATCAGTTATGGGAAAGTATTTCTGTCCGGATGAGAACTATTATTTGGACATAACAAGGTAAATGGATATAATTAGCCTATGGAACGAGGAAGTAATAAAAAGCCGCATAAGATATCCGGAGCCCAGACGATCCTTCTGGGTTTTATTACGATAATCCTTATAGGTGCGCTGCTCCTCATGCTTCCCATCTCTTCCAAGGACGGCAACTGGACGAACTTCATCGATGCCTTCTTTACCGCGACATCGGCAAGCTGCGTTACCGGCCTCATAGTCAGAGATACCCAGGCCACATGGTCGATCTTCGGTCAGGTGGTCATCCTCATACTCATCCAGATCGGCGGTATGGGCGTCGTAACGCTCACGGTAATGCTTACCAGCCTGACCGGTAAGCAGATCGGCCTGTCGACGAGATCCACCATGCAGGAAGCGGTGTCTGCACCGAACCTGGGCGGCATCGTAAAGTATACCGGTTTCATAGTAAAGGGAGTTATCCTTTTCGAGCTCGCGGGTGCTGCCCTGATGGCGCCGGTGTTCATACAGGAGTACGGCTTTTTCCCCGGATTATGGCGTGCCCTGTTCTCGTCCATCTCGGCGTTCTGTAATGCCGGCTTTGATCTGAACGGTGCTCACGGCGACTATTCTTCGATGATGCCCTATTACGACAACCCTCTCATCGTCATCACTTTGTTTATCCTGATCCTGACCGGCGGTCTCGGTTTCCTTACATGGAGAGACATCAAGGACCACGGATACCACATCACTCATTACAGCACGCAGAGCAAGATGATCCTCGTCTGTGAAGTCATCCTCATCCTTATCCCTGCGGTGCTGCTGTTTATCTTCGAATACGGCGACATGCCGATGAAGGAGAGGATCCTGTCTTCGATGTTCCAGGCGATCACGCCGAGGACAGCAGGCTTCAACACGACTGATTACAACACTTTCTCCGATGCCGGCATCTGCATGACGATAATCCTGATGCTGATAGGCGGCGCTCCGGGTTCCACTGCGGGCGGTATGAAGATCACCACGGTGGCGATCCTGTACCTTGCGATGATCTCCGTCTTCAGACGTGAGAAGGCACCTTCCTGCTACAAGAGAAGGATCCCTCTGGAGACGGTCGAATCTGCTGTGGCAGTATTCTCGCTCGACATGATCCTGTTCATCGCAGGTTCGGTCCTCATCAGCATGATAGAGAACATCCCGATGCGTTCCACGCTGTTCGAGTGTGCCTCAGCCGTAGCTACCGTAGGTCTCTCACTCGGCATCACGCCCACCCTCGGCATCGCCTCGAAAATAATACTCTGCATAATAATGTACACCGGCCGTGTAGGCGGCCTTACGCTGGTCTTTGCCGCAGTCGCAAGACGGAAGGTATATGCAGGCCAGTATCCTGAAGATCATATAGCAGTCGGTTAAGACGGAAAGGATCAAGAACATGAAAAGCATTTTGGTAGTCGGAACAGGAAGATTCGGATATCACCTCATCAAGAAACTCGCTGAGATTGGTGATGAGATCCTTGCAGTCGACAACTGCGAGAAGAACCTTCAGCCCGTACTCGAATATGTCACGAGCTCGCTCATCGGAGATGCGACCGATCCCGAATTCATCAGCACGATCGGCGTATCGAACTTCGATGTATGCTTCGTCTCAATAGGAGATAACTTCCAGTCTTCACTTGAAGCGACTTCCCTGCTTAAAGAATCCGGCGCCAAGTTCGTTGTCGCACGTGCGTCACGCCAGGTCCACGAGAAGTTCCTGCTCCGCAACGGTGCCGATGCCGTAGTCTTCCCCGAACGCTTCATGGCAGACTGGTCTGCAGTAAGATACAGTTCATCAAGGATCGAAGACTATATCGATGTCCCCGGCGAATACTCGATCTTCGAGCTCAAGGTTCCCGAGAAATGGGTCGGCAAGAGCATCATCGAACTCAATATCAGACAGAACATGCACCTCAATGTCCTCGGCATCAGGAAAGACGGAGTTCTCAATATGGAGATCGCGCCCGACACGGTGTTCGAAGCCGGTACGGCAGTCATGATCCTCGGCAAGGACAGCGATATCAAGAAGCATATGCATCTCAATTATTAAACTCGCTCGGTAATGAAACATGAAAAAAAGCCCTGCTCGATAAAAGCAGGGCTTATGTTTTGCTTTGTCAGCGGAAGATCACTTTCTTACAAGTGCTTCCGTCTCCTGAGCGATAGCGAGCTCTTCGTTTGTCGGGATAACGCAGACGGTTACCTTTGAAGTAGGCTTGGAGATGATTGCTTCCTTGCCTCTTAAGCCTGCATTAGCTTCCTCGTCGAACTCAACACCCATGAACTCGAGGCCTTCACACATAGCCTTTCTCATGTGGTCTGTGTTCTCGCCGATACCTGCAGTGAAGACGATAACATCAACGCCTTCCATAGCAGCAGCATAAGATCCGATGATCTTCTTACCCTGGTAAGCGAACATCTCGAGTGCGAGAGCAGCGCGCTCGTTGCCTTCGTTCTTAGCCTTCTCGAGATCCCTGAAGTCGGAAGATACGCCGGACAGACCCTGAACGCCTGACTTCTTGTTTAAGAGTGTATCCATCTCGTCGGGAGAAAGACCCTCGTTCTTCATAAGGAAAGGAACGATAGCGGGATCGATGTCACCTGTTCTTGTACCCATGCAGATACCTGCAAGCGGTGTGAGACCCATTGATGTGTCAACGCACTTGCCGTACTTGACTGCAGCAAAGGAAGAACCGTTGCCGAGGTGGCATGTGATGGTCTTGATGTCCTTGGGATCCTTACCGAGGAACTCAGCAACTCTCTTGCTTACATATCTGTGGGATGTGCCGTGGAAACCATAGCGGCGGATGGAATACTTCTCTGAAAGCTCATAGGGAAGAGCATATGTGTATGCCTTCGGGGGCATTGTCATGTGGAAAGCCGTATCGAAAACTGCGACCTGGGGTGTGCCTGCGGGAAGAACATCCTCGCATGCCTCGATACCGATAAGGTTTGCGGGATTGTGCAGAGGTCCCAAAGGGAAGCACTTCCTGATGACAGCCTTAACGTCATCGTTAACGATAACGGAATCGCTGTAGTACTCGCCGCCGTGGAGGACTCTGTGTCCTACTGCAGCAATCTCGGATACATCGGAGATAACACCGTATTCCTTGTCAACGAGAGCGTCGAGGATCATCTGTACTGCAACCTTGTGGTCAGGCATCGGATCTGTCTTTACGACATCGTCCTTGCCTGCGGGCTTGTATGTGAGCTTGCCGTCGATACCGATACGCTCAGCGTTACCCTTTGCGAGGACGTCGCCTGTATCGATGTCGAAGAGCTGGAACTTCGCGGATGAGCTTCCGCAGTTGATTACTAAGATCTTCATTCGTGTTTTCTCCTTTATTATCAGCCCTGAGCCAAAGCCTGAGCCTGTACTGCCGTGATTGCTACAGTGCCTACGATATCGTCTGCGTTACATCCTCTGGAGAGGTCGTTAACGGGAAGTGAGAGACCCTGGAGGACAGGACCGTAAGCGGGTGCCTTAGCAAGTCTCTGAACGAGCTTGTAACCGATGTTGCCTGCTTCGAGTGAAGGGAATACCAGTGTGTTTGCGTGACCTGCAACCGGGCTGCCGGGTGCCTTGAGCTGACCTACCTCTTCAACGAGAGCTGCGTCGAGCTGGAGCTCACCGTCTACTACGAGATCAGGATACTTCTCCTTTGCGATCTTAACAGCATCAGCGACCTTTGTAACATCGTCGTGCTTTGCAGAACCGTAGGAAGAATATGAGAGCATTGCGACCTTCGCGGGAGCGCCGATGAACTGCTCGAAAGATTCAGCGGAGAGCTTTGCGATCTCAGCGAGCTTAGCGGAATCAACGTCTGTGTTAACAGCGCAGTCAGCGAAGATGAACAGACCGTGCTCACCTAAGTCGCAGTTCGGTACGTCAAGAAGGAAGAAACCGGATACTGAAGAGATACCGGGCTTTGTCTTGAGGAGCTGGAGAGCAGGAAGGATAGTGTTGCCTGTGGAGTGGCATGCACCGGAAACCGCACCGTCAGCGTCACCGCACTTGCACATGAGGCATGCATAGAACATGTAGTCTGTCTCCATCTTCTCCTGTGCCTTCTCGGGTGTGATGCCCTTCTTCTGAGCCTTCTCGATCTCAGCCTGAGTCTCTTCCTCGGACAGGCCCTTCTTCTCAGCCTTCTTCTTGGCTGCAGCTACCATGGTGTCAACACCTCTGAGCTCAACGAACTTGTCGATGTACTTCTGCTTGTTGGGATCGTTGAAAGGATCTACGATCGTAGCGCCTGTGATATCAAAACCTTCGGAATTCTTAGCGATCTCCTCGGGTGTGCCGATGATGATAAGGTTTGCCATGTCTGCCTTGAGGATCTTCTCGGCAGCCTCGAATGTTCTCTTGTCCATGGACTCAGGAAGAACGATGGTCTTCTTGTCAGCCTTTGCTCTGGCCATGATGTCATCAATAAATGCCATAGTGTCTCTCCTTATATATATTTTTATTAGAATTAACCGTATGCAAGTATACTCTTAGCAAAGTAGGTTTTCAATTAACCTACGGCAAGACGGACTCCCAAATTTTCGGACGCGTAGAACACATATCTTCCGTCTTCTTCACGAAAGACCATATACAGGGCGGGGCTGGTCGACTTGCTGGCGACGCGCATGCCTATGCAGTTGCAGATCTTATCGTAAAGATCGGCGTCGTCCATGAGGAATGCGATCTGCATCGCATCGACGTAGGCATCGTATGCCACATTCTCACTGTAGTTGCCTGTCGTCAGGTAGTAGTACATGTATATGGCACCGCTGTTCATGATGAGGTTTCGCAGTTCGTTATATGAATCGCCGTCGAGTTCGTTCATCTCGGCAAGGTTCTTCATGGTCCTGATCGTCTCCGTCATGGATATGGCGGCATTCTCCGTACCGGAATAGATGTAGTTGATGCCGTTTGCGGTGCGCTCATATGCATAAGCGTAATAAGGCACTCCCGCGCCTGCGACGGAACCTTTGACTATTTCCAGTGCGTTATCGTAGCTTCCCTTCGGGATAAGGTCATTCTGTTCAAGGTTATAGATGAGCTTCAGGTTGATATCCGATATCTTCACGCCGCTAACCTCGGCATCCGGATCCTCCCTTATGACCATATCCTCCTCGCCTTCCTCGCCGATGAAAGCACCGTAGACCTGTTCAAGGCTTGAATCATACGGATCCTCATCATCGTGATCATCCGTACTTACATACATGGTATCAACATAGCGCGCGACCGTCAGGGATTCCGGCTTGAGCTCGCCGTTCTCGTCGAAAAGGGCACCCGTAAGCTCCTTGATCTCTTCATAGTCGTCCGCGGTTCCGTACACCGCATAGTATTCAAGGAAAGCATCAAGCCATGCGACATTATCGGATATAGCCTTGTAATCGTAGTCAGAACCTATGGTGCTGAAATACATTCCGTCGTATGTCTTGAACTGCTTTATGACTTCCTTCTTGAGAGTTGTCGCGGCTACCATGTCGCCGGCCTGAACGTAGCATTTGAGAAGGAGCGCCTGATCAGACAGGTCGTAGATCTCGGATACCTCCGCCTCCTGGGTCACAAGCCTTCCCGCGATCTTATAGGAACTCGGGATAAGTATCCTGTTATCCTCAAGCATCAGTTTCTTTGTGCGGCTCCAGAGATAGTCGCTTACGATATTGTTGTCCGACGCGATGTCCTGCCATTCATATTCCGGAACGGCAGTCTGATACAGCTTGATCTTTGCCGCATTGCCGTAGACCTTGGCATAGAACAAATACCCTCCTCCGACGAGAAGAGCGGCAGCTGCGCAGATGCTTATTATCAGGATCTGTTTGCGCGTGGGGCGCTTCATTGCAATATCTCCGCCATATGAAATATAATCTTCTATGGATTATACCAATAGAAAGGCTCCGGACAATGCGCGTAATAGGAATAATTGCGGAATTCAACCCGTTCCACAGCGGTCATGAATACCTGATACAGAAGGCCCGCGAGACAGTCGCTGACCCGCGCGCCATAGTCATGCCTTTAATATCCGGACCTTTCACTCAAAGAGGTCTTCCCGCATTGCTTCCGTCTCAGATTAGAGCCCGTCAGGCCTTATCCTGCGGTGCGGATCTTGTGCTCGAGCTGCCGTTCACTTTCGCGTGTGCTCCGTCTTCAAGATTTGCCTTTGGCGGCATATCAGAGCTTATAAGCACCGGTGTCGTAACCGATATCGCATTCGGCATAGACAGCGGGAATCCCGGTATTCTCAAGGAGCTCGCCAAGACTGATCTCGAAGCCTCCGGAGAATACCGTGAAGCTTTCCGCGAAGGTCTTGACAGCGGTCTTTCCTATCCGGCGGCACGCGCCAAAGCG
This sequence comes from Oscillospiraceae bacterium, assembly GCA_902789515.1. Taxonomy (GTDB): domain Bacteria; phylum Bacillota; class Clostridia; order Saccharofermentanales; family Saccharofermentanaceae; genus Saccharofermentans. The sequence continues at coordinate 4,452 of CADAOK010000014.1, read as the reverse complement.
ATCGGTGCCGCGGCAGGTCCGGAAGCGGAAGAAGCGGTATCCGGTCCGAACTCGATCCTCGCCCTGGAATACCTTGCAGCTTTAAACAGGATCGACAAGAACGGCCGTATCAATGTCATCATGATCGAACGCCGGGGCGGCGGATACTCGTCTACGGATGCCAATGTTACTTTGCCCGGCGCAGCAGCGATCAGGAACAAGCTGATATGTGAGTGCGCACCAGATTACAGACAGTCGGCAGTCGCATCTTCCCTTGCAGGATCAATGCCTGACAGTTCCCTGTCCGTTATGCTCGCCCGTTCAGGCAGGGAGTTTGATTATATCGATTACGGCAAGTATCTGAGAGGTGCACTTTCAAGCGTGCTCTCTTCAGATTCCGCCGACTCGTATGCTTACATGGGTGACAGCCTGTCGGGATATCTTAAAAATATTGCCTCCGACATTAGACCGGGGAATCTGCCCTCGGATGACTATGACGGGAAGGTTTTCGAGAAGCGCGTGGCGACAAAGAGGTATACGATGACCCGGATCGAGCGCGCCCTTGCTTCCTGTGTGACCGGCCAAAACGAGGAGGACATCAAGACCCTTGCCCGTCCTCTGTATGTCAGGGTACTGGGTTTTGGCCGAGAGGGACGCTACTGCCTCAAGATAATGCGCAAATGCGCAAAGGTTCCCGTGATCACCAACCCATCCGATGCGCTCGAACTGTATTCATCCTCGCCTGAACTGGCGCGCATGCACGGACTCGATATGAGCGCCGCTTCCGTCTACTGGGAACTGGCGGGGCAGGATACCGCCCATGAGTGGGAGATGTCACCCGTACAGGTCTGAAGACATAACAAAAGCCGCTCCATAAGGAACGGCTGTTATTTTGCATTTAATATCCGGTTCGGATTACTTGGCAGCGTTAGCAGCCTTAGCGAGCTTGGACTTAGCTCTTGAAGCAGCCTGCTTTGTCATGTGACCCTTAGCAGCAGCCTGATCGATAGCTGCCTTCTTCTCAGAAACGGTTACACGCTTGATAGCTGATTTGATATTAGGCATTATCTTTCACCTCCATCGTTAGTCTTTCAAATAGCACGAAGAATTGTATCATGATTGGCCCGTCAGGGCAATAGTTAATTTGAACCCGGCCCTTTTGCCGCCTCATAAAGACCGATGCTGGCCGCTATAGTGATGTTGAGGCTGTCGATGGCATCGGTGTGCTCTATCCTCACGGGAGTGCCTATGGAGGCAAATTCCGCGGGCAGTCCTGTCGCCTCATTGCCCATAATAAGCGAGTACGGAGCCTCTATCTTTGTCTCCTGGAGCCTGACGCTGCCGTCTAACATAAACGGATACAGGCGGTTGTCGGGGAACCTGGCGCTGTATTCTTCGAAGCTGGCGAAAACCTCCGTCCTCACGGAAGCCGCCGCACCCATGGATGCCCGTATTACCTTCGGATCGAAATGATCCACCGCAGGCGGAACTATCGCAATATCCCTTACTCCGAACCCGAGACAGCTTCTTGTGATCGTTCCCAGATTGCCCGCATTCGAAGGATTCACAAGGACCATGTGGTTGCCGGGTTCTATCCTTCGCGGAGTCTTCCGGATAACGGCAATGACATAGCAGTTCTCCTTTTTGGAGAGGATATTGAAAGGCTTCTCTTCGACCGATACCGGGATCTTATCTCCGCAAACGGCACGTATCTTCGCCCTGGTCTCTTCTGATCTGAAGTCCGGATGGATTATCACGGCCTCCACATCTGATGCCGCGTGATTAAGATATTCCATTACCACGGTGGCACCCAGTGCATAAGTTACGAGGTCCCCGTGCTTATATGCCGATACTTTTATCAATTGACAGAACTCCCAACCGGTTAGTAAGTGTAATTATACCAATATTCGGCTGCAGACGGGTAATGAACCTGCTTTTTACGGGCGGAATGTAATGTGATATAATCTCTGAGCGACGCCGAGGTGTAGCGCAGTTGGTAGCGTACGTGCTTTGGGAGCATGGGGTCGCAGGTTCGAATCCTGTCACCTCGACCAAAAAACCACCGGATACTTTCCGGTGGTTTTGTTTTGCCGTAGTTTATAAAAGATATCAGCTGAGCCACTGCTCTTCGAAGTCATCCAGCGAGAGCGGCTTCGAGAAATAATATCCCTGATACAGGTTACATCCCATGTCGTAGAGAACTGCTTGGCTGTCTCTACACCTTCCGTAAGTGTGTCAATGCCGAGATCCTCAGACATGTTGATGATGTTCTTGATGATAAGTCCGGACTTCAGGTTGCGCTCGGAATCCTTGAGGAACTCCATGTCGATCTTGATAAGGTCGATGCTCATGTCCTTGAGCAGGTTGAGCGATGAATAACCGCTGCCGAAATCGTCCATCTCAACGATGAATCCGTATTCGTGGAGATCCGATACCAGTTTGGAGATATCCACTGAGTCGCTCAGTACTGCAGTCTCAGTAATCTCTACCCTGAGCCTCTTGGGATTGATCTTGTATTCTTCGACAAGAGATACAAGCTCGGATACAACATCCAGATAGAAGAAATCCTTGGGCGAGATGTTGATGGAAATGAAGCTGTCTATGCCTCTTTCCTTCCAGTCGGCAAGCATCTCGCACGCGCACTTCCACATATGTTTGTCAACGTCTGCGATAAGTCCGTTACGTTCGAACACCGGAATGAATTCGCCCGGGGTCATAAATCCTTCATCCGGATGGATCCACCTGACCAGAGCCTCTGCGCCTGCGAGCATTCCGCGGGAATCGACTATGGGCTGGAGGTAAGGCCTGATCTGATTCGTCTTGATGGCTTCCTTGAGCTGGTTGGAGATGAGCTGATTGTGGATGATCTCATTCCTCAAGTCGTCATCATAGTAGACAATGTGCTTCTCATACTTATCGCGGATCGTGGCGGTCGCCAGACGCGCACTGTCGAAGAACAGCGGAACATCTATCTCATCATCCTTGGCGATATCATATATGCCGATGTGAATAAGTATGTTGTGTTCGAGGTTATCGTCCCTGATCGTTAAGTCCTCCAGCTGGCCCTCAAGCTTTTCCAGTCTCAGTGTCGACTTATCGAGAAGGATGCCGAACGAATCGTCGGAGACTCTTCCGTACAGGACCTTCTCGTTGGTCTGACGCTCGATATACTGAGCTATTGTCTTAAGGGTAAACTCGCTGAAATTATGTCCGAATACATCGTTGATCATCCGGTAGTTGGCAACCTCGATATATCCGATCATATAGTCGGTCTTGCGGTCGGACTCAAGCCTCTGGGCAATAAGCTCGAAGAGATATTCCTTCGTATAGAGACCGGTGAGGGCATCGTGAGTGGCATTGTACATCTCTCGCTTCATCTCACGCTGTTCATCGGTAATATCACGCACACTTAAGTATGAACCCATGACCTTGCCCTTCTCGTCGGCAACAGATCTCATTGCCAGATGCGTATACTGTGTATCGTCACCCGTGCCGAGCGTAACTCTCTTGAACCATCCTGTACTGTCGAAATCTATATCTCCAAACAGGAACACCAGGTTCTCCTTAACATTCTCGTAATTATCATGTGCTATGCCTATGAGCTCCCTTGCAGGATCGTTTGTCCAGATGCAGTTGCCGTTCTTATCAAAGAAGAACAATGCATCCGGCATCTCCGAAACCATGCCTGCGAGCATACGGTCCAGAAGCTTCATCGGTCTGTAGTGAAGTGCGAAGAAGAATACGAGAAGTCCGAAAACGCCAAAGCCGATCATCGACAGATCCATCGGAAGCCTTGAGAATATGTAATAGGTCTCCAGGGCACCCGTCACGAGCATTGAGAACAGAATCACGGCGTATCTTGAGACATAAATCCTTGAAGACTTGATGATCTTAACGATGAATATACCCAGGACCACTGCGAACAATCCGTAGCATACGATCCTGTGATAAGTCTGTCCGGCATGAGGGATACTCCTGACATAAGCGCGCCCGTCAACCATGATCTTCTCTGTAAGGAACGAGACTTTGAAGAACGGATTGAGAGCATACAGCAAGGCATCAATACCAAATGCCACACCTATTATCACCTGATACAGTTTCTTCGGCTTGCCCATCTCACAATACTTGTGTGTAAAGTACCAAAGGGCGTAGAGCGCAATGTCCATGCCGAGGAAATATATATAGTATCCGATGTTGGATATAAGCTTGTCATCAGAGAGGATGATGATAAGGTTGCCGATAACCGGTATTGACATTCCGGTAACAAGGAAGGATACGGCATTGCCGATGGCTTTCTTCGATATCGAACGCCTGGACAATACCATGCAGACAGTGAGTGCTATTATCATGATTGAAAATACAACTGATAAAGCCGTTCTCATAAAAAGCCCTTCCCAACATAGTTATTTACCGTAATTGTAGCATGGTCGATTATGAAAGGGTTTTATATCTCCGTAACTTATTGTGAATAAT
>CADAOK010000013.1:675-31739 GCA_902789515.1 Oscillospiraceae bacterium | reverse complement strand
ATGAATGTGTAACAATGGATTATATATAACCATGAGAGGTGATTGCTTATGAGAAAGAAACTCCTGACGGCATTGCTGTCGGCGACGATGCTGATGACAGTTGCATGTACGGCAGCCGGACCTGCGGAAGAGAGCACGGTTCCGGCATCTGAACCTGCCGCATCCGAATCGGCTGCTGAGCCCGAGACGAAGGGCAAAGGTGCGAAGATAGCTGTTTTCGAGACCAGTGACACCCACGGATATATTGCCGATACGAGTTCCATGGATGAGGCGTCTTTTGAGTATCGCCTGGCGTATATCGCGCAGGTCGTAAACGATGCGAGATCTTCCGGAGATTACGATGATGTGCTGCTCCTAGACGGAGGTGATATATATCAGGGTGCACCGATATCAAACATGACGGACGGTGCGGTCATGCGCGCGGCGTTGGACATTATGGGTTATGACGCGGTCGCTCTCGGAAATCACGAATTCGACTGGGGTGTGGAAGAATATGCGACAGATGCGGACGGAACGCTGCCCGCATATAAGGTCGGATCTTTCGAGGGCGATCCGGACATCCCGGTCCTCTGCGCTGACCTTTACTATGCAGATAATGATGAGCGCACCTCTTTCACACAGGATTATGTCATCGTCGAGAAAGCCGGCTACAGGATCTGCCTTATCGGATATGCTCCGGATTACTCCGGTACGATCATGGTGAGCAAGATATCTCCTTATGTCATTAAGGCTGACCTTGATGCATTTGTTGAGAGGGTGCGCGAGATCAATGAGCTCGAGCAGCCTGATGTCACGATAGTAATGGCGCATGAGACGCCTGAGTATATCGCTGATGCTTTTACTACGGATGAAGTCCAGCTCGTAACGGGCGGACATATGCATATGGGCATCTACGGCGTGGCTTCGAGCGGCGTTCCCTATATCCAGGGTGACTGCCAGGCACAGGGGTATTCCAGCGCAGTCATCGTAATAGATGAAGACGGCAATGTTACCGTCGAAGATCAGAATTATACCTGCATTACGGAAGAGCCTGAACTCCTCTACGACACGCCTGAGAATGCCGATCTTTTGGACGACGATGTCCTTGCGGTAACCAAGGCGGGCTGGGACGAGATAAGCGGAGGGCTTAGTGAAGTGCTCGGCTACATCGACACATCGGTCGAGAAGAAGGGCTACATTGACGGTGTCTCCACTACCGGCGGTAATTTCGTAACTTCATTGATGGTAAAGGCTATGGAAGAAGACGGTGTCATCATCGCGTTCTACAACAGGGGCGGCTACAGATACGACATGATCGTCCCGGATGGTGAAACACGCGAAGTAACTGTCGGTGACATCTACGCGCTGAACCCGTTCAACAACACATGGCTCGTATACGACCTATCAGGCTCTGAACTGGCGCAGCAGCTCGAAAATGCTCTTGCCACCAGCAACTACGGCGATCAGGTAACAGGTCTTACCTATGAGTACAACAAGTACGGCACCGAGGAAGAACCTGAGTTCGAGATAGTCAGCATCACTCTTGACGACGGAACTCCTGTGGATATCGAGGGCACGGAGGAGATATACCGCGTCGTTACATCCAACTACAGCGCAACACTCGAGGGAAGCGTTTTCGAGGACAAGATACCGGTATTCCCTGAGACGGAAGCACCGATCGATAATATCGCACTCATAGAGGTGCTCCGCGAAATGCGTGATGAGGAAGGCTCCGACGGTTACATTCCGGTCGATACCGGAGCCAACGGTGTCTGCCTGAATGCGGATGAATGGGAAGAAGCAGCATAAAAAGCATTACTTAAAGGAGGAAACGGGAATGGACGACAGAGAACTCAATAGGGAAGAGATGGAACAGGTTGCAGGCGGAAAAGGACTGTCCATATCACAGTGCAAATTGTGTAAGGGCAATTTTCCTGCCAGCACTATCTCTAATAACGGCGGTTATTGTAATGACTGCGTAAAAGTCGGAGAGGCGGTTGCCGGCCCGCTCCCTGATAATATCGATTGGGACGAAGTTATAAAGAAGATAAAAGAAGGCAGCTGATCAGCATACAACTTAGTGAGGTGTAAGTATGAATGAGAATGATGAAAAGAGACTTGGAAGCGAAGATCTGGAGAAAGTAGCAGGCGGACAGTGGACTCCTGCCGATTGGTTTGAAGGATACTATACAGTAATAGAAGATGCACCCGGTATTACCTGCGGTGAATGTCATGCCACAGGTCAGTGCCAGAAGGTCAACTATGTGATCATTGATAACGGCAAGAATATCGGTGGCATCTTCTACAGATGCGGCGTTTGCGGCGCGATCTGCGGCTGCGGCTGACAGAGCAGACAAAAGACAGTACATCTTGAGGAGGCAAACTAAGATGGCTATTGAGAATGCAAAAGAATTCCTTAAGAAAGCAATGGAAGACAAGGATCTTCATGACAAGATCAGAGCAGCTGATCCTTTCGGGATTGCTGCCATCGCCAAGGAGGCCGGATTTGATGTAACAGACTCAGAACTTGAGCAGGCCGCAAAGGAGCTTAAGAAGGCTGTATCCGGCGAGGCCCCCGCAGAGCTCGCAAAAGAAGACCTCGACACTGTCGCAGGCGGCGTGTATTGGACAGGCGAGGATGCTCCTGACGGCCATGAGATGGGCTGTGCTATAACTTACCATCACCGCGGTTATTCCGAGGAGACCGGAAACTGGTGCAAAAAGGAATACTACTGCATTACCGAATACAGGACCAATGATTACAGTTCTGATGATGATGGTGACTGTTACAGGGTTGAATGACTTATGAGATATATCCTTGATGCACGCTACTATCTGAGAGGATGGCACGGCGCCCCGTCCGGTCTGTATGACACCCAGCGGAGAAAAGCGGTCTTCTTTGATCAGGCGCTTTACAAGCTGCTTTTGAAGTGTGACGCCGTTCAGGAGATAGATACTGCTTCGCTCTCCGTTAAGGAAAACGAACTGCTCAAGTCGCTTTTGAATGAGGAGGTCATCCGTGAGGCGGGACGTTGGGATTTCCTTTTGGAAGAACAGCGCTATCACGCATATCCCGCTCGATACCGCAGGAATGTGCACTGGTCGATAACCGGTACGTGCAACCTCAGGTGCCGGCACTGTTTTATGTCCGCACCGCACGCAAAGCACGGCATGCCTTCAAAGGAAGAACTGCTTAATGTTGTTGAACAGCTTGCAGAATGCGGTGTGACAAGTGCGGAGATAACAGGCGGCGAGCCCTTGATGAGAGAAGACTTCCTCGAGATCGTTGAAGCGCTTTTGGATCACGGTATCACAATTCCCACTATCTACTCCAACGGCTGGCTTGTCGACGAGAAGCTTCTTGATGCCCTTGAGGCCAGAGGCCTGAAGCCGTCCTTCCAGATCAGTTTTGACGGGCTCGGACATCATGATTTCCTGCGGGGCGTACCCGGCGCGGAAAAACATGCAGCAGAGGCGATCAAACTCCTTAGGCAGCGAGGTAACACCGTATCCGTTGCTATGTGCATACACCGCGGCAATGCTTCTTCTCTGCGCGAAACGGTAAAGTTCCTGGCATCCCTGGGCGTCAGAAGCATGAAGTGCGGAACGATGATGGATCTCGGCGAGTGGTCGGATCCGGAATTGGCTGATCTTAAGCTCAGCCCTCAAGAGGAGCTGGAGGTTTTCGAGCAGTACATACCGCAGTATTTTGAAGACGACGCGCCGCTGTCTATCATGATGTCAGGTGCGTTCCTGTATGAGAAAGACCGTGACAATTGGGGTGTGTTCTACCACCGTGAATGCGCATCAGACAAGGAAGACGAGATGCTCTCATGCCCGGTCCTGGCGCATTGTTTTTACATAGGAGCCGACGGCGTGGTCGCTCCATGTCAGGGTATGTGCGACTGTGATTTCGGGAAGAACTTCCCGACGCTTAAGGAGAAGACTTTAAGTGAGATCCTGACGGATTCGGATTATGTTAAGTACAGCTATGCAACGGTCGGTGATGTGCGCCGGGGCAACGATGAGTGCCGGAAGTGTGAGTTCATAGACCGCTGCACGGGAAGCTGCAGGAGTACGGCGATCGTCGCGGGCGACAACTACTATGGTGTCGATCCGCAGGCGTGCTATTTCTTTAAGAACGGTTGGGAAGACAGGATACGTGCTGCCGCACAGCCCGCATTTGAGGCGTATATCAAGCGCAATCCGCCTGAAGAAAAGGACGGCGGAAGAGACGACAATGAAGCGGCACCGTGTCCGTGAGAATGACAGGAGGATACCTGATATGGCACTTGAGAAAGCAAAAGAATTCCTGAAGAATGCTATGACAGATGAATCACTGCGCCGGAAGATAGCTTCAATGCAGCCGGATGAGATCGCAGCTGTTGCGGAAGAAGCCGGTTTTGAGGTTACAGCCGATGAATTGGAAAAGGCGGAACATGACCTGCGGCGGGGTCTGGAAGACGGCGAGAAGCCCGTCGAATTGGACAAGGACGAGTTGGACAAGATTGCCGGAGGAGAATATTGGGAAGGTGATGACGCTCCGGATGGACATGAGATGGGGTGCTATATTTTTTATCATAGAATAGATTATGCCAAGGAAACCGGTATAGAGTGTACCAATCATTACTATGGAAAACTGGAATATATTGTAAAAACGAACAGACTTAAGCTTGCTGAGAAGACAGGAGGGTATGCAAAATGGCACTTGAGGACGCAAAGAGTTTTCTCAAAAGAGCAATGGCAGAAAAAGAACTCCGAGAGCAGATTGCCTCCGGTGATGCATTGAAGATCGCCTGAGAGACGGGTTACGATGTGACGGCCGAAGAATTGTCTCAAGCAGAAAACGAACTCAGGCATGCGGCATACAGTGAAGCTGTTGTCGAACTGGGATCCGACGAACTTGATAAAGTAGCCGGCGGTGCAATGTGGCATGGCGAAGATGCACCTGACGGCCACGAGATGGGATGCTTTTTCGCATACCATACAAGGGCTTATTCTGAAGAGACCGGTAACTGGTGTAAGTATCTCCATTACTGACGGAGGAGCGAACATGACTGATAAGAAGATTCTCGGAATGCCCAGGATGTGTTTCTTTATTGTATGCGCAGTGCTCGTAATCGGTATTGCTATAGGAAGTTTCGGTGATCTCAGTATTTCTGAGACTTTGACCAATAAGACCGATATCGGAGATTTCTTCCAGCATTACGGAAACCTGCTCTCACATTTCTTATACCCGGTGGCAGGAGTCTGTATCTTCAAAGGACTGAGGAAGAAAGGAAAGACATACAATGTGCTGGCATGGGGAATCCTCGGCTTCTCTTTATATTGGACGGTATACAGTTTCCTGGATACCAGCGGCAAGCATCTCCGCAAAGCGTATGGATATATTGCCGCAGAGAGCAGCGTTCTTCCTCTGATACTTGCATATCTCACTTGGATAGCGATTGCCGTGGCAGTAGCTTTCATCGCGTATCAGATAATCGATGATGAGCATTCAGAACTTCTGATAGCAATAGGTGCCGTAATCCTCATCGCAGGTATGTTCAGTGAGTTTGTTAATGAATGGCTCAAACTGGTCGGCTGCCGTCCGAGATACAGATACCTGATCACTTTGGATGATCCGAAGAGTGAATACAGGAACTGGTGGGAGATGGTGCCGTACTTAAAAGACGAGAGTGATTTCAGAAGCTGGCCCAGCGGTCACATGACCAAAGCAACGATCATGTTTGCTCTGCCGTTGATCACAAGTGTCCTCAAGAACAAAAAAGAATGGTTTAAGTATGCGGGATATGCGTTCGCGGTGCTTTGGATCATACTTATGGGATATAACAGGATCCACATGAATGCGCATTTCTTAACGGATGTGTGTTTTGGCGTGCTGATCACTTACTGCATATATGCTCTTGTTTATACACTGGTATTCTCATCTGTAAAGAGTCCCGGCCGGTCGCTGAAATAAGATCTGCAACAGCAACACTGTCATCTGTTGCTTAACCGACAAAACGTCCGAATACTACTGATTGTTTGGCATACCGCCGTTTGTGATAATGAAGCCACAAAGCAAGACATTATCAAACACTTGAAAGACGGGAGGAAGATAAGATGAGTGATATTAGTGATATTTTCAACAAAGAGTTATCTCTTGAAGATCTTAACGGCGTAAATGGCGGAACCTACGGCGAGTGGCATATCCTGAATGTGGTATTCAACGGGGCAGATATCTGGGATGAGAAGAAACTTGATTTTCAAAGCAGGAAAAAGCTGGATGAGAAGATAAAAAAGCTCACGGGATTCATAGTGGTCAAAGGGTACTTTTATCCCGAGAAGGACAATGTGTATCAGGCACCTGACGGTACTACGATGAACCATGATGAATTTATGGATTATCTCCAGGCAAACTACACGATGGATGAGATCCTTTCCTGGCAGCAGATGTGATCATCACAGATATAAAGAATCATAACAAACATGGCCCCTGAGAAAACAGGGGCCGTTCTATTCCTGGCGGTGCCGGCAGCACCCCCCTTTTATCTTTTTATTATTATTAGGATTTGTTACAATTAGATATGTGTTGCTTTGAGGGGTGAAGTAATATGGCTAAATGGATTATCGTAGTGGACGATGACACGGCGAACCTTAAGATCGCAGGTCATATCTTAAGCAAGAACAACATGCGCGTTACGGCGCTTAAATCCGGCAGAGCTTTCCTGGATTATGTAGACGGCAACGGTATGCCGGATCTGGTACTGCTCGATATCATGATGCCGGAGATGGACGGATTCGAGACATTGGTCAAACTCAGGGAACTCGAGGCCAAGAAAGGTCTGATGAAGACCCCCGTCATTTTCCTTACTGCTGATGAAGATGTTGATACGGAGACACGCGGCTTCGAGGTCGGTGTCTCTGATTTTATAAGAAAGCCCTTTAACCCCGACGTACTCCTCAGGCGTATCGGCAACATAATGTCGAACAGCCAGGAGATGCAGAGCCTCAAGTCCGAGGCTTCGACAGACAAGCTCACGGGGCTGCTGAACAAGGCAGCGACCGGAGTTGAGCTGTCCAAGGTGTGCTCTGACCAGACCGGGTGCCTCATGATGATCGACCTTGATTCCTTCAAGCTCGTCAATGACCTTTACGGCCATGAGATGGGCGACAAGGTGCTGATAGCTTTTGCCGGACTGATTCAGGAAGCTGTTCCTGCAGGAAGTAAGTGCGGGCGTATCGGAGGCGACGAGTTTACCGCTTTTGCGATGGGCGTGACCACGGAAGACAAGATAAAAGAGATCACGGAAAGGCTCAACGTGGACCTTGTGGCGAAGGCCAAAGAGCTGATGGGCGACGATATGGCGATCCCGCTGGGTACTTCCGTCGGAGGCATTTTCGTGCCGAGGTACGGCAACGATTACAACTCGCTCTTAAAGCTTGCGGACAAGTGCCTGTACAACGTCAAGAAGAACGGCAAGCACGGGTACGAACTGTATACCGAAGATGCCGCAGACGAAGACGGCACAGCCGAATTGGACATCAAGGAGATATCCGAGATCTTAGGCGAGCGCTATATCCAGAATGTCGCCCTGCAGCTCGACAAGGAAGCTTTCTCACATGTATACCGTTACATCATAAGGTATGCGATGCGCCACCACATAAACGCATGCAAGGTGCTGATAACTTTGGCGCCCGGCGAAGGTGTGAACGATAACGACTATGCTGACAGTGTCGACGAGTTCGGCACGCACATAAGGCAGTCGCTGCGCAAGTCAGACATCCTGATGCGCAACGACAAGAACCACTACTTTATTTTCCTGACGGACATCAGGGAGGACTCCATCGGTAAGGTCGCAGACCATGTTATCGGCAGCTGGAAGAAGACGCACAAGGATGATCTGAAGATATCCTATACGACCGAGTTCATCTGCAACAATGAAGAACAGGTCATGCTCGATAAGACCAAGAGTGTCGTGGTGGTCGACGACGATGAGATCAACCTTCAGATCGCAAGCAAGATACTTATATCAGACGGCATCGGAGTTACGGCACTGAAGTCGGGCGAGGCACTGCTCGATTATCTCGACAATGCGGAAAATCTTCCTGACCTGATATTGCTCGATGTTAAGATGCCGGGAATGGACGGGTACGAGACCATTAAGAGGCTGCACGCCAAGAACAATCCTGTCGCAAGCCTTCCGGTCATCTTCCTTACCGCGGACGAGAGTGAAGGTGCGGAGAGGACAGGCCTTTCACTGGGTGCGATGGACTTCATCCGCAAGCCTTTCGTGCCGGAAGTGCTGCTGCTCCGCGTGAACCACATGGTCGATCTCGTCAGGCTGCAGAAGCATCTGTATTCAGAGGTCGAGCAGAAGACCAGGGAGAACAGGCGGCTCTTCGTCAATGTTGTCCAGTCCCTTGCGATGGCGATCGACACCAAAGACATCTACACCCGGGGCCACTCGAGCAGGGTAGCGGAATATGCCCGCCTCATCGCGAAACGCGCAGGCTACTCGGAGGCGCGCCAGGAGGAGATCTACATGATGGCTCTCCTGCACGATGTGGGTAAGATCGGCATCCCCGACGAAGTGCTGAACAAGCCCGGAAGGCTCACTGAAGAAGAGTTCGAAGAGATAAAGGATCACTCCCTGAAGGGCTATGCGATCCTCAAGACGATAGAAGAGAACCCGAAGCTTGCGATGGTGGGACGATTCCATCACGAGAAATACGACGGTTCCGGATACCCTGAAGGCATCGCAGGCGAGGATATTCCCGAAGAGGCGCGCATCATTGCCGTTGCGGATGCTTATGATGCCATGTCGAGCGACAGGAGCTACCGCTCACACCTGCCTCAGGACATGATCAAATATGAGCTCGACAAGGGCAAGGGCGGACAGTTCGACCCGAAGTTCGCAGATATTATGCTCTCGATAATAGACGAAGACACCGGCTACAACCTGAGGTACACGATGCATGACTAACCCGAAAGACATAAACGAAGTATTCAAGTCTTCACACCTGACACTGCTCATAAGCTATACGATATTCTCCGCCATCCTGATCGGCGAGACGCTGCTGATGGGCTGGGAGATCTGGATGATCATCCCGATAATCGCGAGCAACATCGTCTGCTGGATACTCCACTTAAGACACGACACTCCCGACAATGTCAGGATGTGGGCGTATTCCATCCTGATCATGTGCACGTATTTCTACTACGGCACGCATCTTACCAGCACCTTCGACCTCGCTCTCGTAATGTCAGCGGTCATCATGATCTTCACGATGACGGGCAAGAAGAACCTGATAACTCTCTGCCAGTTTACTTTCCTCGTGTCAATGACATACGAACTGATCAATTACCTGATCGCAGGTGAGACCTTCGATGCGCTGGTCATAAGCAGGACGGCGCTGCATTATTTCATGGTTCTCTTCATCGGACAGTTCGCCAAGAAGATAATCGACAGATGGCTGGATGTCTTGAGCCAGTCCAGGGAGGAGATCATTCAGCTTACAGAAGCAACTGACCGTCTCAACGATTTCCTTGCAAACGTCTCGCACGAGATAAGGACTCCGGTCAATGCCATCATCGGCCTTACCAGCATCTGCATCGAGAAATCGGTCGACAAAGAGATCACCGACGAGATGATCAACGTAAGGAGTGCGGGCCGCAAGGTCGCAGAGCAGATCAGCGATATCCTGGACTACTCAGAGATCGACCGCAACAAGGCGGTAAGGAACAACGAAGACTACATGCTCTCTTCCGTTCTGCACGATCTCGTTACTGAGATCAAGCAGTATAAGTCGAAGAGCGTTGAGCTCATCATCGACGTCGACCCGGCAATCCCCGCAGTCATGAACACCGACGTCGCCAAGCTCAAGAAGATACTGAAGGCCCTGATCTCCAACGGCCTCAAGTACACGCACAAGGGCGGCGTCTATGTAAGGATCACGGCTGAGCCCCAGGACTACGGTGTTAACCTCTGCATCGAGGTAACCGATACCGGTGTCGGCATGTCCGACTATGAACTCGAGCGGGTATACGATAATTTCTATCAGGCAGATTCCGGACGCGCGAGGATGGGCGGCGGCCTGGGCCTCGGCCTTGCGATCACTTCCGGGTTCGTCTCGCTCCTCGGAGGCTTTATGACGATCGAGAGCAAGCCCGATGTCGGCACCACGGTCCATGTAAGCCTTCCGCAGAAGGTAATAGACCCGACGAGCTGCATGTCTATCGCAAATCCCGACCAGCTCTGTCTCGGTGCGTATCTTAATTTCGATAAGTATTCGAGCCCTGCGGTAAGAGACTACTACAACTCGATGGTCCTCAATATCGTTAAGGGTCTCGGTATCCAGATGCACCGCGTCAACAACAGCGACAACTTAAAGCTCCTGAACGATTCCATCCACATGACGCACCTCTTTATCGCGGAAGAGGAATACAACGACAATGTCGAGCTCATCGAGAACCTCGCAAAAACGATGGTCGTGGCGGTCGTTGCCAACGACGATATCGTCCTTCCGAGGAACACCAGAGTACGCGTGCTGGAGAAGCCGTTCTACTGTTTCCCTGTCGTATCAGTCCTTAACTCGACTATCGATGACAAGAAGGAGATCAACAAGAAGCTTCGCTGCAACGGCGTAAGAGCTCTTGTTGTAGATGACGAGGCAATGAACCTCGTGGTCGCAAAGAGCATCTTCAGGCGTTACGGCATGAAGGTCGCGACGGCGGCCTCCGGACAGGAGTCCATCGATATCTGCCGGGAGAAGGTCTTCGATATCATCTTCATGGATCACATGATGGGCGGAATGGACGGTGTCGAGGCGATGAAACGCATCAGGACCGACGTATCCGGCTTAAACGGAACGATACCGATAGTCGCGCTTACCGCGAATGCGATGAGCTCGGCAAAGCAGATGTTCCTGGCGGAAGGTTTCGACGGATTTGTAAGCAAGCCTGTCGAGATAGAAGAGCTCGAGCGCGTATTAAAGCAGGTCCTGCCCAAGTCTGCTATCACATATGAGGACGGGTTTGCAGCCACCGGTGATGATGCGGATGACGAGCCTGTGGAGTTCGAGCCGCAGCCTGAAGAAACAAAGGATGACGATGCTGTTTTCGAGCAGCTCAAAGCGGCCGGGATAGACACGGATGCCGGCATCAAGTACTGCGTCGGTGACAAAGAGTTCTACAAGTCGCTCCTCATTCAGTTCGCGAACGAGTCAGGAGACAAGATCCCTTCCCTCAAGAAGTTCTTCCACGACCACGACTGGCATAACTACGAGATCCTCGTGCATGCCCTGAAGAGCACGTCGAAAATGATCGGCATCATGGACCTCTCGGAAGAGGCCAAGGCACTCGAGATGGCGGCCAAAGAGCAGAAGGAGGACTTCATCACAGATAACCACGAACAGGTCCTCATGAAGTACCAGAGGTTTACCGCCGAGATCAAGGACAAGCTCGGGGTCAAGACTGATGAGGACGATGAGATCTTTGAATTTGCGCCTGAGAACGAGGGAGGTGAAGAGAGATGAAAGCATTATTAACTTATCTTTTCAGACCTTCCAAGCTCGATCCCGAGGCAACGCGTTCGGCTTATTACAGCGCACTCAAACCGACGCACGTCATGCTCTTGATATCATTTGCGATGTGCGTGCTGTTTATGGTCCTTACGTTTACCACTCCGTCGTTCTTCGGTCCGACCGCAACATATCACCGGATATGCTATTCATTCCTGTTTGTCGTAGCCCTCTTGTGGAGCGGCGTTGTCAGATACGCAGTACTCGACTATGAGAGCAGATACCGGTTGGTTGCAGTGATGAATGCGATCATGGGCGCGCTCATGTATGTCTGGGCGCTGGGACTTGCTTTGGTTAACCTGGTAATGAGAAAAGAACTCGATACGACCATCTTCATGACCGTATCGCTCATCGTTCCTTTGAGCGTCTATCTCAATCCGGTAGCATATCTGCTGATCGCATTGGCGGCTAATTCAGGCATGGTGGTACTGTTCCAAATGGCGCCGAATTTCATTCCGGATGACATGACTGTCGGTTTCGGCAATTTCATCGTGTTCTCGGTGTTCCAGATCGCGATGGGCGTCACGATGCTCTATACAAGGTACCGTCTGTACGAGCAGCTCAACACCGCGGACAAACAGCACCGCGAGATCGAGATGCTCAACAAGGCGCAGAACAGTTTCTTCTCGAACATGAGCCACGAGATCAGGACACCTATCAATACGATCATCGGATTGAACGAGATGATCCTGAGAGAAGACGTCAGCGAGGAGGTCGCCGAGGATGCCGCCAATATCAAGGCTGCCGGCAAACTGCTCCTCAATCTCATAAACGACATCCTCGACATGTCCAAGTTCCAGTCCGGAAAGATGCAGCTGCTCTATGCTCCTTATCAGACCGGCAACATGCTCTCGGATATCGTCGGCATGCTGTGGATCAGGGCTAAGGAGAAAAAGCTCGAGTTCCATATAGACGTATCGCCGGAGATCCCCGCAGAGCTGGTCGGCGATGAGGTCAGGGTCAAGCAGATCCTCATCAATGTAATCAACAATGCGATCAAGTATACCAAGGAAGGATCTGTGTCTCTGTCGGTCCAGTGCGAGATGAAGGAAGACAAGATCTGCAATATGATCTACACGGTCACCGATACCGGTATCGGCATCAAAACAGAGGACATCCCGTATCTGTTCTCGGCGTTCAAGCGTGTCGACGAGAATGTTACACGACACATCGAAGGCACGGGCCTCGGACTTTCCATCGTCAAGCAGCTCGTCGATCTTATGGGCGGCAAGATAACGGTCAACAGCGTTTATACAAAGGGTTCGACCTTCATCATCGAGATACCTCAGAGGATCGAGAGGGAAGGAAGAGTTGGAGAATATGACTTCTCCAGGGCAGGCGACCACAAGAGGGCAGACTATGTCCCGAAGTTCGAAGCGCCTGAGGCAAGGATCCTTGTCGTCGACGATAACGAGGCGAACCTTATGGTCGTGACCAAGCTCCTGCGCGAGACAAGGATCAGGATAGATGCTGTCTCGAGCGGCGAAGATGCGCTGAGGAAGACCTTGAACATCAAGTATGACGTAATCTTCATGGACCACCTCATGCCCGAGATGGACGGCATCGAGTGCCGCCGCAGGATCAAGGAGCAGACGGGCGGAAGATGCAGGGAGACGGCTATCGTCATCCTTACGGCAAATGCCGACGAGGAGAACAGGGCGCTCTACGCCAGAGAGAATTTCGACGGATACCTGCCCAAGCCCGTGAGCGGAGAAGAGCTGGAGAACGAGCTTTTCGCGCTGCTGCCGAAGGAACTTGTCCACATTACCGGCAACAGGACGGACTTGGCGGAAGAGACGATATCCTGGATGAATGCGAACAAACAGAGAAGGAGTGTCGTGATCACCACGGAGAGTGTTGCGGACCTTCCGCCCGAGCTGATAAAGCAGTATGGTATTGCCGTTCTGCCGCATAAGGTAAGGACTGCCGAGGGTATCTTCAAGGACGGTAAAGAGATCGAGACGCAGGGCGTGCTCAAGTATATGGAAGACCCGAACCATTCCGTTCTCCCAATGGGCCCGACCGTCAAGGAAGCGGAAGAGTTCTTTGCAAAGCAGCTGACCAACGCGAACAATGTCATCCACATCTCCATCTCGAGCAAGGTCGAGAACAGCGGATACAGGCCTGCCCTGGAAGCTGCCAAGTCCTTCGATAATGTCTTCGTCGTAGATTCCGCGCACCTGTCGAGCGGCCAGGGACTTATGGTCATCGATGCCTGCCGCATGGCGGAAGAGGGCAAGAGTGCCGAAGAGATCATCAAGGCCCTGGATGGATACAAGAAGAAGATCCGTACGAGCTTCATCGTTGACAACCTTGACTTCCTCGCACGTGCGGGACAGGTCAGCAACGGTACGGCGAATATCGTCAAATCACTTATGGGAAGGCCGGTGCTCGTGCTCAAGAAGGGTAAGATGGGACTCGGGATGACGTATTTCGGATCCAGGGAAGATGCCTGGAGGCATTACATAAATACTGTTCTGGCTTCTCCTGCCACGATAGACACGAGGATACTGTTCGTAACTTATGTCGGAATCAACAAGGCCGAGGCGGACTGGATCAAGGCGCAGATCGAGAAAAAGGTCAAGTTCGACGAGATCTACTTCAAGCAGGCGTCGCCGGCGATCTCGGTCAACTGCGGCAACGGCACATTTGGACTGCTGTATCAGGAGAAATAAGACTTAAGTTCTTAATCAGATCGACTCGCTTATGTATGCGGATAAGGGTGCATACTACAAGGCCCACGACAGACGCCACGGCAGGCGTAAAGAGGATAATTGATCAGGGGTTCTGAGATCAGACGGGCTTATTGTGCCACTCGTATTCCGGATGTCTGGAATAATACTCTTCCTTAACTTCGTACATCCTGGCATCCGCGGTCTGCATGGCCTTGCGGATATCCTCGGCTTCGTCGCTGTGGCATGCACCAACCGCGAAATGCGCTCTGTTCGGAAGCTCACACTTGGCAAGAAGCGTCTTATGGAATGCGTCGAAATCCGCAGGTTTTGATTCCGTTACGATTATCATGAACTCGTCTCCGCCGACACGGTAGATCTCGATGTTATCTCCTTCGAGATCCTTGAGTGCGGAAGCTACATCCTTGAGAAGGTTGTCGCCGGAGAGATGTCCCTGTGTATCGTTGATGGTCTTGAGACCGTTGACATCGATAAAGAATACGCCGAACGGCTTGGGGATCACGTTCATTCCGTTGACATCGTCGATGATCCTGTTGTTCATCGCATTACGGTTATACACGCCGGTAAGAAGGTCGGTAGTGCTCATGATCTTCATCTTGCGGATGTTCTGCTCATTCGCGATCTCGGTCGACAGGATGAAAGCGGTAAGGCCCAGTGTCTCCTTGATCATAAGTGTCTTGGCAGGGTCGAAGTTGCCGGCCCAGATATAACCGATCGTCTTATTGTCAGATCTTAGCGGATAGATAACGAGAGTCTTAACGTTATCTCCCCTTAAAGAATCGATCCATTCCGGAGCGATCTTATATGCTTCGTCCATATCCTTGTCATTCGTTATGACAAAGCAGTTGCTCTTCTTGATGAGTCTGGGCCATGTCTCGATGACCTTGTAGAATTCTTCCGTAAGATAAGCAGACAGAGGGACCTGATTCGGATCTTCGCCGTAGTCCTCGCAGAGGAGCTTGTATTCGCGCTTCTCATAATCTGTAAGGAGGATGCAGCATCTTCTCGCTCCGCACTGCTCACGGATATCTGCTATGACCGCATTCATCGTCTGCTGGAAATCATCAGTCTCGCGGAGCATAAGGCAGGTCTTGATAACGTTGGTCGCAGTCTCCGACGAGATGTCGGCCAGCTTGTTAACGTCCGCCTTCGGATTCATCTCATAAGAGAACAGCAGCATGCCCTTATCAGGATCGTCAGACTCGAGCGGCGTCATGAACACTTCCATCCAGGCATTGTAGAGCTCTATATCAAAATAAGTGTGGATAGGCTTGTTCTCCGTAACGCAGGCATCGCAAAGGTCCTCGAAATTCGCCGCCTTCGGGATATATCTGGTATAGGGGACATTCATCTCGAAATCTTCAAGCTTCTTAACGACAGTCATCTTATAGGCATCATTCGCATCAACGACATAATACCTGTTATCGCTGTCCTCTTCTTTAAGATCAACTGAAAGAATACATGCTACACGTTTGAATTGTGAGACAAAATTCTTATAATCCATTACTCTGCCTGCTTAAAGTTTCTTAGCCTTTCATATAATAGCACCTCAAAAAGGCGCCGAACAGACTGCGGTCACTCAAGAATGATAACGTTCTGTAAACCGATTATGGCGGATGCAATATCCCGGCTGTCCAGGACTTCGGCATTGGCGGGGAGTCCTTCTGTGTCGGCGCCATACTCTTCGAGGCTCTCCTGACATACCGTTAAGACGGGCACATCGCTATATAATAAAAAAAATTCATTATATAAATCATTGGATCTGTCAAGCAGCTTTACGCCGGAATCAACGACAAATATCCTGTCGATGACAGCCTTCTTTGCTTCAAGGGCTTTAAGGAAGGATTCAAGCAGATCCCTGCCGTGCGAAGAGTCAGCCGAGTAGTAGTCGTGTTTGATGAGAACGGTGAGAGTCCTGTCCTGAAACATTTCGAGCTGTGCGGGAGCCACCTCGATCTCAGGTGTATCCTCGATGACAACAGAACCGGTGCCGACTATATCAAGCTTGCTTTTTTCCTGATTGTTCATCGAAATCCCTCCTGTCAGAAGATAAGAACCTCATCGATCTCTGGATGGAGTTCTTGGAGTTGCCCCAGGGCTTGTCCTGATTCCTGTAGTCGAACTTGAGCGTGAACCATTCCACATCATCGATGAGTCCCGCGAATGCGTCCCTGTTCTTCTCCGCCAGTGCGGATACGAAGTCAGCCGCATCGTTCTGGCTGAGCTTGGCCGACTGCCTGAGGAGCATCGACAGGTGCGGGAGACAGTGGCAGGGAACAGCGGCAAACTTGTCCTTGAATGCGGGGTCATGCGAATACATCCAGCAGATGACCTCGATATAGTGCGTCATAGCATCGTTCATGTTGTCGCAGATCGGGCACATGGCAACGCGTTTGTCTATCCTGTCGGCTATTGAGTTCAGCTTAGCCTTGTAGTCCGTTGTCCTGCCCTTGAGAAGACCCGCCTTCTGCGGAGCTGCACCGACGATGTCGGCGGTAATGTCATCGTTAAAGTCCTTGAGATGCGTGTGCATCATGAGACCCAGGCCGAGTCTGTTGGTAACTGACTGGTTGAGCTTGCCCATATGTTCCGGGCAAAATCCCGTCTTGTTGGTTATCTTCCTGGTGTCCGGTTCCATCAGGGATGGACCGAGGTAGTATTCGAGGTAGTTCTGTTCCGCCTTCTCGCGCAGGCGGCAGAGCGGGCATCCGTCTGCCTCGGAATATGCGTCGTTGACGGGTATCATGTATATCTTTTCCATATTATCCCTCCGTAGATGCCTTGTCCTGGTGGATAAGCCTGACGGCTTTGATATTGACGCCGTTGGTCGTGATCGAGGTGTATTCCTCGACGGCCATGCCGACCTTCTGCTGGACGGACATCAATACCTCCTGGGCATCGAAACCGTAGTAGAGTGCTATATCCAGGCTGATGATTATTCCGTAAGTCTGTTTTTCTGTCTTGAAGCCGGTTACCTCGGCAAAGCCGGGCACATCCTTTAAGACTATCTTGATGAGGTCGAGGAGCGCTTCGTCCGAGATCGAATAGGATCCCAGGGAAGAGAAGGTGGGACGGACGACAGTCCTGTCCGAGTCCTGAGCCATCGGCGCGACGCCCCTTTCCCTGTCGAAACGCTGTCTGAGCTTGGAGAGCGGATCCGAGAAATAACCGGAGAACTCGTGCTTGACCTCCATGCTCGGGACCGGAATGGTGTGCATGCCTTCCGTGAGCCTCGTGCTCCTCGCGATGCGGCGTTCCTCCTCAGTCGAGACATCCTCGATCCTTATGAGCATCGAGGGCTGGTTCAGCCAGAGGTTATTACATATCTTGCTGAGCATCGAATCGGATGTGCCGAGGATCATCAGTGCTTTGGGCATGACCTCGAGCAGGGCACGGCGCATAACGGAAGACCTTGTCTCATCAATAAAGATCGCCTGTCTGACCGACTCCATCTTGGTGGGAGCCTTCTTGGCAGACGTTCCTGCGACGATACGGCTTCCGTTGATCAGAAGACCGTCGTCGATGATGTAGTAGATGTTGTTCTCTCTGGCAACCTTGATGGCACGCGTGCTCTTGCCGGTGCCCGAAGGTCCGACGAAAGCAATTACCGCAATATGTGAGAGCTGTTCACGGGTAAGGAGCTCGCTGTCCAGGATGCGCTCGATGTTGCGCTCGGTCTCGGCCGCCGAAGGAATGACGTTGCCCGTCCTCTTCAGCGATTCGCGGAAATCCGCAAAAAGAGCCCTGTTCTTCGTACGGGCAGGCGCACCGCCGCTCGCGACAGGCTGATTTAAAGGCGCCTCATCCTGATGCGACAAATCCAATACCTCTTATCAGTTGTTCCAGTTGTGGAAAACTTCCTGAATATCCTCGTTCTCTTCCATCATGTCGAGCATCTTCTCGAGCTGTGCGACTGCTTCGGGGTCGGTAACGTCGTTTGTGGTAAGCGCGACCGGGCCGAGGCTCGATGCCGCGAAAACATAACCCTTGTCCTGCAGTGCCTCGCAGACGGCATAGTAATCCGAGGGAGCCGTCGTGATCTCGTAGCACTCCTCGTCGCCGTTGAAATCCGCAGCACCGGCTTCGAGCGCATCGGTCATGACCGCATCCTCGTCAGGATAGTCCTCGCGGGACACGATGATGGAACCCTTCTCCTCGAAAAGGAATCCCACGCTGCCGGATACACCCAGGTTTCCGCCGTTCTTATCGAAAATGTGTCTGACATCTGCCGCAGTCCTGTTACGGTTGTTCGTAAGGGCTCTTACCATGACGGCAATGCCTGCGGGACCGTAACCTTCGTATGTGATCTCTTCGTAATCGTCGCCTTCGCCGGCTTCAGCCGCCTTCTTGATGGCACGGTTGATATTGTCGTTCGGCATGTTTGCCGCCTTTGCCTTTGCGATGACGACCTTGAGCCTTGAATTGCCGTCAGGATCGGGACCGCCTGCCTTGACTGCAATGGCGATCTCTTTTGCGATCTTGGTGAATACCGCGCCCTTAGCTGCGTCCGAAGCCTCTTTCTTCCTCTTGATGTTATTCCATTTTGAATGTCCGGACATATATAACCTCCACGTTGTTGTAATCCAATTAATAAGTTTAACAAAAAAACAATAAGATTACATCTGTCACGAAAATGTCAAAGAAATTTTCACTATAAATGTTACGAAAACTTGTTTTTTTACATAGCCTGTTGTATAGTTTGTTATGCGTACGTTTGGGTTCATTGTGCCTGTTTTAATGAGACTGCAAACGCAATTCACTCATTGATCTTGGGAGGGATTCATGAAGAGATTAGGTGATATCCTCGTTGAAAGCGGCTTTCTGAATGCTTCAGAATTGGCCGAAGCACTTACAGTCCAGAAGGAAACAGGTAAGCGTCTTGGAGAAGTAATCGTTGAGAGCGGTCTCATGACCGAATTCGATATCCTCCGTGCCGTTTCGAGCCAGTACAATTATCCCATCATCGACCTGTCGAGCATTGAGGTAGATCCTAAGGCTACCGCTCTTCTCACGCAGAAGTTCTGCGAAGAGAACGTCGTGCTTCCGATCGGTTTCGATGAAGACAAGCTCGTAATGGCCATAGACGACCCTATGAATATTACTATTGAGGATGAGCTGCAGTTCCAGACCGGTTACCAGATAACCATGATGCTTGCGACTCATTCTTCCATCCTCGATGCCGTTAAGGTTCATTACGGCAAAGAGAGTGCTGCGAAGGCGGCTGAAGAGCTCGGCGCTGACCTTGATGACGACAAGGTTGAGGATTCCGATATTGCGGAAGCTGTCAACAGCGCGCCGGTAGTTAAGCTCGTTAACTCGATGATCGATTATGCTATCCGTTCAGGCTCATCCGATATCCATATCGAGCCTATGGAGGACCGCGTCAGAGTCCGTATCCGTATCGACGGTGTCATGCAGGAGATCATGAGCAACCCGCTTTCTGCCAGAGATGCTATCATTACACGTATTAAGATCCTCGGCGGAATGAACATTGCCGAGAAGCGTATCCCTCAGGACGGTCGTATCACGACAGAGATCAACGGCGAAGAGGTCGACATGCGTGTATCCATACTTCCTACGGTTACCGGTGAGAAGACCGTTATCCGTATCCTTGCTAAGAACGACGCAAACCTCAACAGAAGCTACCTTGGTATCAGCGATCACAACAATGAGATGATCGACAGGATGATCAAGGTTCCGCAGGGTATCTGCCTTATCTCGGGCCCTACCGGTTCAGGTAAGACGACCACCCTTTATACACTCCTTTCAGAGAAGAACTCTCCCGAGACAAACATCATCACGGTCGAAGACCCTGTCGAGATCCGTATCCCCGGTCTTAACCAGGTACAGGTTAATGTTAAGGCGGGAATGACCTTCGCAAGCGGTCTTAGATCCATTCTCCGTCAGGACCCTGATATCATCCTCGTCGGTGAGATCCGTGACGGTGAGACCGCAGAGATCGCAATGAGAGCCGCAATCACAGGACACTTGGTTTTCAGTACAATCCATACGAACGACGCCGTTTCTTCCATCAACCGTCTTATCGATATGGGTCTTGAGCCTTACATGGTCAACTCGGCACTCGTAGGCGTTGTATCCCAGCGTCTTGTACGCCGTATCTGCACAAACTGCAGAGAATCCTATGATCCTGATGAGTATGAGATTGAAATGCTCCGTCTTGAACCCGGTCAGAAGATCTACCGCGGCAAGGGATGCTCAGACTGCAGCGACAAGGGTTACAAGGGACGTATTGCGATCCATGAGATCGTTGTTATGACAAAGAAGATGAAGAGCCTTATCGAGAAGCGTGCAAGCGAAGAAGAAATGCGTCAGCTCGCTGTCACGGAGGGTACTCAGATGCTGCAGGATTCCGCAAGAGACCTCGTACTCGAAGGTATCACGACAGCTGACGAGCTTAGCAGAGTAGCTTACACGATTGACTAAGGAGGTTATATAGCGTGGAAGAGTTTAGTTTATCAATTGAGTCGATTCTGTCGGAATCCGTAAAGATGGGTGCGTCTGATACCCATATCACTGTCGGACTTCCGCCGATGGTCCGTGTCGACGGCATGCTGATGCCTATGGGCAGGACACCGCTGACAGCTGCAGATACCGAGTATCTCTGCAAGTCAATGATCGACAAGTCAAGACAGCAGTACCTTAACGAGCGTGGTGAGATCGACTTCTCATATGTCGTTGAGGACTACAGCCGTTTCAGATGTAATGTATTTAAGCAGAGAGGTACATATGCTCTCGCTGCAAGAACCATTACAAACGAGATCCCAACATGCGAACAGCTCGGACTTCCTAACATCTTCAAAGATTTCGTTATGCTTCCGAGAGGCCTTATCCTTGTCACAGGTCCTACGGGTTCCGGTAAGTCCACAACTCTTGCCGCAATGATCGGCCACGTTAATAACAACAAGAAGTGCCACATCCTGACACTTGAGGAACCTATCGAGTACCTCCACATGCATGGTGAAGCGATGATCAACCAGAGAGAGATCCACGAGGATACACTCTCATTCGCTAACGCACTCAGAGCTGCTCTCCGTGAAGACCCGGATATCATCCTCGTCGGAGAGATGCGTGACCTCGATACTATCAGTACCGCGGTTACCGCAGCCGAGACAGGACACCTCGTTCTTTCAACGCTCCACACCTCATCTGCATCGGATACAGTCAACCGTATCATCGACGCGTTCCCGCCTTATCAGCAGGATCAGATCAGAGTCCAGCTGTCTACGGTTCTTGTTGCCGTTATCTGCCAGACACTCGTCCAGAGGATCGGCGGCGGCCGTTGTGCGGCTTTCGAGATCATGATCTGTAACGACGCTATCAGAAACAACATCCGTGAAGGTAAGACATATCAGATCGACAGTGCCATCGCTACATCACTGCAGTCCGGCATGTGCCCTCTCGATTTCTACCTCGCAGAGCTTGTTAAGAGAAAGCTTATCTCCAGAGATACAGGTATCCAGAGATGCCGTGTCCCTGAAGACTTCAAGAGATTCCTGAACAACGCCGGCCAGTCACAGAGCCCGCTTTTCGGCGAACTCGATTTTGCTTGATATTGCAAAAATCATTATTGTTTAAATTTTTAAGGAGGAGGAAAACAATATGGCTAATTTCAGATATCAAGTAGTCGATGCCAATGGTAAGACAACCGAAGGCGTTCTGGAAGCTGCATCTATCGGCGAAGCTACAAGAAAGCTTAAAGCAGACGGTAAATATGTATCTTCTTTGACTCTTGATAAAGGTCCGGGACTTGCCAATATGGAGATCGGCAGCCCCAAGCTCAAGACGAAGGACCTCGTTCTGATTACAAGACAGCTGGCTTCATTGCTTTCTGCAGGTATCACGGTAGTAAGGGCACTCGACATGCTTTATCAGCAGGTTGAGTCCAAGAAGGCGAAGAAATGCATCGGTGAAGTATACGAGGCAGTTCAGAGCGGACGTTCTTTGTCTGAGGCATTCAGAGAACAGAAGGGTGTCGTACCGAATATCTTTATCAGTATGATTTCCGCAGGTGAGGAGTCAGGTCGTCTTGACGAAGTCATGGAAAGACTCGCAGAGCACTTCCAGAAGGATTCCAAACTCAAGAACAAGATCTCATCTGCAATGGTCTACCCTAAGATCCTCGCAGGACTTACGGCTGCTATCAGTATCGGTCTCTTGACATTCCTTGTCCCCAGCATCGCTGAGACGATCACGGGACTCGGCGGAGAACTTCCCGGTCTTACACTGGCACTTATCGCAATTTCAGATTCAATCGTCCATTTCTGGTACGTTTATCTGTTGGTTATCCTCGCACTCGTTTTCGGATTCAAAGCCTGGAAGGGTTCCGAGAAGGGCGCAGAGCAGTGGTCAAAGCTTATGCTTACCATCCCTGTAGTCGGTAAGGCTACAAAGATGAACGCATCTGCAAGATTCACAAGAACCGTCTCAACACTTCTTCGAAGCGGTATCTCAGTCCTTCAGGCTGTTGAGATCACAGAGAAGTCACTGGATAACGTTATTCTCGAGAAGAAACTCGGCGAGGCTCGTACAGAGATCCGTAAAGGTCAGTCCCTGTCCAAGTCCATAAGAGGAATCACGGAATTCCCTCCTATGATCTACGCCATGGTTTCGATCGGTGAGGAGTCAGGTACTCTTGACCAGATCCTCGAGAAGGCTGCTGACTATTTTGAAGATGAAGCAGATGCTGCTACACAGAAGATGACCGCGGCATTGGAGCCTATCATGATCATCATCATGGCTATCATCGTAGGTCTTGTCGTAGGCGGCATCGCAATGCCTATCCTCACGGTTGCTCAGTGGATTCTGTAAACAGGTAATGAAAGGAGATCTTTAATGGATTTATTTGGTAAAAGTGAAAGTGAACTTGTAATCGATTGCTCAAGTTCCGACCTCAAGGTTGCTGTCGGCAGATATAATGCTAAGAATCACACGGTAGCAATTGATAAAGTAGGTATCATCCCTCTCGAGGGTGATGCCATCAATGACGGTGCGATCGCGGATTCATTCGGAATCGTCATGGCTGTTAAGCACGCTATCGCAAGACTCGACATCAGGAATAAGTCCTGCATCCTTACAACAGAGGGTGCGTTCGTACATACAAGAGACCTCGAGCTCCCTGTCGTAAAGAAGGATCAGCTCAAGGACATGGTTAAGTACGAAGTCATCGGACAGGGTGCCAACAGAGAGCTTTCCATTGACTACATTGTTTACGGAACAGCTATCGACGAGGAGACAAACGCAGACAAGCTCAAGGTAAGAGCTACTGCAGTTCCTACAGATGTCATCAAAGAGTACAGAGAGTTCCTTAAGAATATGGATCTTGCTCCTGTATCTCTCGACGTTAACCCTAACGCAATCAGAAAGCTCTTCTCTTCCGGTATCATCAACGGAAACGTAAGCATTGTTCAGTCAACTCTGCTCCTCATTGAGCTTTCCAGCAGAACAACAACAGTTACAGTCCTCGACCACGGTTTCCCGGTTCTTTCCAGAAGACTTCAGTTCGGACATTCCAACATCAGACAGGTTGCTGACTCCATCAAGAAGGTTCAGGGCAACCAGCAGCAGTCTTCACTCGCAAGACGTCTCAACATCACAACAGCTGATGCTGATATCAGCGTTCCTGTTGAGGACATCGATGTATGGAACGAGACAGTAGCTGAGACTCCGGCTCTTCAGAGCGCAGTTAATGCTTATTTCAAGAGTCTTGTTGATGCAGTATCACGTACTGCTCAGTTCTCGATTTCAAAGTATCGTATCGATTCAATCAGCACATGCTTCCTTTATGGTTCAGGTGCCGGATACAAGAAGATAGATAAGGAACTTTCAAGACAGCTTGGAACGCAGGTTGAGATCCTCAAGTCACTCAGTACAGTTACCGGTCCTAGGGATTTTGAGCTTCCCCAGTTTGTCAACTGCTGCGGCGCGCTGATTCGCGAAGACTAAGGAGGGAGTAAATAAATGGCTAATAGTGGTAACAAAAAAATCATAGTAAAGAAGGATATGAACTTCTTTGCGGAGTTCACGGCTTCTGCAGCTAAGGCTGCCAGACTCCTTACTTACGCAATCCTGTTCGGCGCTGCCGTTGTGGGCGTTATCCTTATCTTTATCGTAATCGGAATCGTAAGAAATGCAGTTATTGCAGGTCAGATCGCAGCTCTTGAAGTCCAGCTCGCAAGCCCTGAGTACGCAAACCTTGAGTCTCAGGCTTCAGCACTCGCTGAGACACTCAAGACAAAGAACAATTATTACTACGCGCTCTGCCAGATGAGAAAGAATGTTGATGAGACACCGGCTGTACCTATGGAACTGCCTGATGTTATCGAGAGCGACATCCCGAGCGATTCTTATCTCGTTCAGTATGCGATCACAGGTACAACCCTTGCGATCGAAGGCTACTCTTTCTCATACTACAGCCCTGTTGATATGGTAAACATGCTCAACGGTTCTGACGTATTCAAGGCTAAGCCGGTCATCACGATCGAGAGAGTTTCCGCAACAGAGATGGGACAGGCTGAAGATTACTTCCCTGAAAACTATATCAACGGAATCAACAACTACTACAATTTCCAGATCATCGGAACACTCGTAAGCGATGTTTACGTATCGATCGAGAGATTTGCTACAGCTGATACCGTATCCAGCATCAGCGGCATTGAGACGATCAAGTATGACGCAGGTTCTTCTTTCATTATTGAAGACATCAATACTTATGAAGCTGGCGGAGTACAGTACACACTTTCTTCCATCACTGTCAACGGTGGAGCCGTTGATGAAGAGAGCTTCAATAACATTCTCAATGCTGATGCTATCTCCGGCATTGCTAATGACAATATTGATATTGCTCTGTACTACACTGCAGTTGAAACATCCGACGAGGCTGATGCCTCTGCAGCAGCACAGTAATAGGAGGGAAGATACATGGGTAATTTATCAGTTCGTGAGAAAGCAATTATATATATCATCTTTCTCTTATTGATCATCGTAGGCGGTTACTTCCTCGGAATCAGGAATCTTAACAAGAAATACGATGAGTACAAGACTCAGCTTGACCAGCTCAATGCAAGAAAGGCATATCTCGATAAGCTGAAGCTTGATATCGATGCTACTCAGGATGAGATCGAACAGCTCGATACTTATATCGAAGAGAAGGAGCTTTCCTTCATCGATAAACTTGATTCAGAGTGCATTGAGCAGTACGTAATGAAGACTCTTGAAAATGAAGGTATTCCTTATCTGTCATCCATAACATGTGAAGATGTCGCATGTGCTCCCGTCAATTATCCTGACGGATCAGCAGCACCCGACAGCCTCCAGTGTCTCAGAGTAGTTATTAAATATGCATCTACTGACGGTTACATCACACCTCAGTACAACCTCAATGTGAAAGAGTCGGTTATGATGAATTCATATCTGCTCTTAAGAAGATCGCATCCGAGAATCCGGACTGCATCAAGATCGAGGAAGTATCTGTAGTTGATACTGCAGGATTCCTTACACTGAATGCAAGCATCGACTTCTATGGAACAAATCTTGCAAACCGTGTATCCGAGGATACCAGCACAGCAGCTTACACATACTGGCAGGGCGACAAGAACGTCAATACTGACGGCGGCTTCATCGGATTCCCTTATATCGTTAAAGATCCTAACAGCCTCTGGTTCGGTATTGAGAACTCTGAAGATGATGTCTTCGCATTCATCGACAGACCGTTCGCAGCTTACTGGGCTAACGCAGCTTACACGATCAAGGTCAACGAAGAAGCAGGCCTCAGCGGTATTACAGGTATCGCTCCCGGCGGCGCTTCTCTGGGCGGCGGAAGCCAGGAGGAAGAGGTCGTTGTGGTCGAAGAAGCTGAAGAAGAGACCGCATAAAACGAAATGTGGCAAAAAAAGGTGTTATACTTCAAGTACAAACTCAAATTTATCCTGTAGGAGGAAATTGAAATGAAGAAGATTCAGAAGTCAAAGAAGGGTTTCACACTCGTAGAGATGGTTCTCGTTATTGCTATCATCGTTATCCTCGCAGCAGTTCTGCTCCTCGGTATCGGTACATACCTCAACGCAGCTAACGCAGCAGCATCTTCTATCACATCACACAACAACTCCACAAACGCTGTTGTTGACGTTATCAAGACAAAGGTTAGCATCTAATCTTAAAACAAATCTTGAATGAGAAGCGGGGGAGCGATCCCCCGCTTTTTGTATTCCATTTGTGTACAACGGCTTAATATTTTTTTAACAAATTGTTAATTTAATCCTTGAAAAGTGGCAAAAACGAAGTATAATGAATCTATAGAAGTTTAGGTCCACTATCTTATTGGGAGATAATTATGAAGCAGATATCAAAAAGCAAAAAAGGTTTCACCCTTACAGAGATTGTTTTGGTTGTTGCCATTATAGTTATTCTGGCCAGTTCATTTGCGATCGGCATAGCTGAGTATATCAATACCAGTGAAGCTGCAGCTGATCAGGTCGATGCATCTGTGGAAGCACTTTCCGAGAACATCAGCCAAAAAGAAGAAAAGCTTGCCGGCTACGGATTCTAATACAGGAGCTATAGGTTATGAAGAGATTATTTAAACAGAAAAAACAAAAGGGTTTTACCCTCCTCGAGACGCTTCTCTCCGTTGCGATCATGGTAATTATTTCCACGATGCTTCTCAACGGATTTGCTGCCACAATGGGTTACTCTTATCACACTTCCGTTTATTCAAAGTCAGCTGCGCTTAACTACAGCGGCTGCATGAATACTCTTTCTGATCTTCACGGCATGAAGAAGGCTTATGACGATGACGGAAACAAGATTGAGAACAACTACTTCGTCGTTGGTAAGGTAGCACTCGGATCCGGAAGTTATGGTTCTGCAGACTCAACCAGTAATGTAACGATCAAGTTTGAGTCTGAGGCAGGCGTTACCACAAACGCTGCAGGAACTTCAGTTCTTAATAATCTTAACGCGGTTGAGTTTGCTTATACTGATGTGCCTGATGATATCGATATAAGCGGTGTAATCGAGAATTCTTCCGTTGCTGCAAACAGACACACATTCTTCTACATCCCGACAAACAACTATGATCCGGATAAGATCGATGGTGCCGGTTCTGCTGAAGAGCTTATGAACGAAGCATTCCTCGGTCATGTAAATATTTATCTGATCAACAAGGGTGCGAATGCCGGCAAGTATTGCTGGGGATACCTTGAAGACAGCAACGATCCTACGTCATTCAAAGCAATCGGTACACCTTTCGTAATGAATTAAAGGCATTCAGATTAAGAGATCATAACCGGAGGACAAAAATGAGACGCATAAATAGAAACAAACGCGGTTTTACGCTTGTCGAGATGATGTTGTCGCTCGCCATTATCACTATCGTATTCGGCCTGACGACAGCTCTTATGGTAAGTATAAGTGATTCCTTTACAATGACTTATAATCTGAATGACGCTTCTGATTATGCTGTATTGTATGGATACGGAATTGAGAACTCGGTTCTTGCTCAGGTAGCAAAGAAAGAGTCTACAACCTGGCAGGTTACTACATATACACCCGAAGGCGGTGATGCCCAGAATTCCGTTCTTATGTGCAACGACGAACCTGTATTCCTTCCTCATCAGATGAAGACAAAGGAAGTCAACACAGGCAATACTGTTGATAAGTGGATCATCAAGATGTTCTTTAAGACAGATGGTGCGATGGTTAAGTATGTAGTTCTTGTTTACGACAATTACTGCAACCCGACAAAGCCTCTGATGTATAAGTACGAAGGCAGCTTCTGGATCCCGCACTCAACAGCGAACATCGCAGCAGATACCGGCAGCGGAACTGATGCACTTGCACCCGGTTATTATTCAAAACTGGTATACAATGCCGGATAATACCGAACAAAACGGAACAAAGGCCCTGCCAATTGGCAGGGCTTTTTAATTTAAAGTTCAACTGTGATAGAATATGACAAAAAATCCGGGGGCAGATCGATAATGCGGATAAAGATCGGACTTGATATCGGCGGAAGCACAACCAAGATCGTCGGAATACGGGACGGCATACTGGCCTACAAGGCGATAGTTAAGGCCGCAGATCCAGTTGCATCAGCATATGGTGCAGTAGGAAAGCTTGTCAACGACAACGACCTCTCGATAGGGGATATCGAACAGATCAACATTACCGGTGTGGGAGCTTCATTCCCCTCATCACCCATCCTCGGCATCAAGACAGTAAGCGTGAAGGAATTCATGGCTACCGGTCTCGGCGGTCTGTATCTTTCCGGCCTGGATAAGGCTGTTGTGGTAAGCATGGGAACAGGAACGGCATATCTCTGCGCCGAGAAAGGCAATGTGACTCACATTATCGGGTCCGGCATCGGCGGAGGAACTCTCGTCGGTCTCTGCAATTCGGCAGTTGGCATTGCCGACCCCGTTAAGCTCTCAGATATCGCAGGCAATGGTGACACCACCAATGTCGACCTGACGATAGGTGACATCACAAAAGATGAGATTCCCGGTCTGCCTATGAATGCGACCGCTGCTAATTTTGGCAAGGCCCTTGATGCCGTCAGTGCAGAAGATGTGTCTGCAGGCATATTCAACCTTGTTTATCAGTCGATCGGCACCATGTCCGTTCTGGCTTCGAGATGCTGCGGCGTAAGCGATATCGTATACACAGGCCAGCTTACTTCCCTGAGGCAATGCAGGGACTATCTGATGCCGTTCAAGGAATTATATGATGTGAACTTCATTATTCCCGAAGATGCCGTATTTGCCACGGCGATTGGCAGCTGTCTGGCAGGAGAGTGATCCCGGGTGGGCGGAAATAAGAAACAAAGGGCATACGAGCTCGATTTTCTTCGCGGATTCGCACTGTTCATGATGATCCTCATGCATCTGGCATGGGATATCCGTTATGAGTTCAGAGTGGATGTTTTCGCTTTCCTGGAAGCGGAATGGTTCTGGACATTTGTACATCCGTTCTTCATTGTCATATTTGTCGGTGTCTCCGGTGTATGCTGCACTTTCTCCAAGAATAACCTTATCCGCGGGCTCAAGCTCGCAGGTGTGGCCGCAGGTCTGTCGGTCGGTACTTTTCTGATCACCAGATTCCTTAAGATCGACTGCCTGATCATATTCAATGTGCTGGCTCTGCTTGCAACGGGTATCCTTCTGTATGCCCTGATTGAATTCATAGAGAAGAAGACCGGCGCCGATCCCAGGTCAGTAAACGCGCTTCTGGGGTTTACCGGAGCCTTTGCGACAGCCCTGGGAATGAGCATAAGCCGTATGGATTATGCTGTCGATAATCTGATATTCCTTCCTGTCGGGTTTAAGATGATCTCTATGCCCTATATGGCGGACTATATGCCGCTGTTTCCCTGGATAGGCGTTTTCCTGACAGGATGCGTCATAGGCAGGATCTGCTATGCGGAAAGGAAGAGTCTTCTTCCGGTCAAGAACAAGACAGCTAACTGCATCCTTGCGCCTTTTGAATTCCTCGGCAGGCATTCGCTGATAATCTATCTTGTTCACCAGCCGGTAGTCTACGGGATCATGTATCTTATCTTCATGCTGATCGGACGCGCATAATGAGAGTCAGGAACAAGTACAGAAACACGAAGAAGACAATAGGCCGGATCCTTCTCATATTCCTGCTCATTGCACTTGCAGCTTTGTTCTGGTTCCTTCCGAACTTTATGACACGCAGGGCAGGGGATATCTATTCAACATACATCTTTCCGGTCATCGCCATACCCGGCAATACTATCAACAGCTGCTTCCAGGTCTCTCTGACGGAGAACTTCCTGGTCATCGGGCTGATCCTGCTTGCGGCAGTTGCCGTGTACTTCGTGGTGATGCTTTTCGTGAGCGGGGCAAAGGGAAAGCTCGGGTCGTTCCTGTACAAGTCCCTGAGGACGGTTCTTGCCGTGACAGTCGCAGTTACACTTGTATTCCAGCTTATGCACGGTCTTAACTACAGGCGCTCGAGTGCTGCTGTCCTGCTTGAACTGGACGGAAGCGGGCACGACCTGGAAGACTACATGGCAACGCTTGACTGGGCATACCACGGGATGGTCAAGGCAAGGAAGGATATGGGCGAGGATTTTGAGGGCGTTGCACACCTGAATGAGAGTTTCGAGACGAATGTCGCATATGCAAACCTTCTGATAGATACGGTCTGTGCCAAATACGACATCCCCGTGAGCAATAACTATGTAAGGGCGAAGCCTGTGTCGCTCAGCCGCTACTGGACCTACACGGGGATAGTAGGAGCATACGACCCGTTCCTCGGCGAAGCAAACATCAATACTGACTATATGGACCCGACAGAATTCCCGGTAACGCTCTGTCATGAGATACTCCATG
Organism: Oscillospiraceae bacterium; assembly: GCA_902789515.1. Classification (GTDB taxonomy): domain Bacteria; phylum Bacillota; class Clostridia; order Saccharofermentanales; family Saccharofermentanaceae; genus Saccharofermentans. Next base: position 1,129 of record CADAOK010000013.1, on the reverse strand, counting down.
CGAAGGGTTTCGCAAGCGAGACGGACTGCAATACCCTGGCGACGATATGCTGCCTGTCTTCGACCCGTGCGGATTTCCGGTATGCCGGATACTTTACGATCTTCTGGAGCCTTATCGGAGTTACAAGTGAGTATGCGATGAACGAAGGCGTGATTCTGCCGAATTATCTTTACGAAGAGGATATCTTCCCCGTATACCGCGATATGAATGCGAGCAATATGTACTGGGAGGGCATAGCAGAGGAAGTGGAGTATTTCGAGAAGGTATTCGGCTTCGATCCCGATAAGGCCGGATCCGATGCCAACAACGCCTTTCTCGAAGCAAACGGTCAGGAGGGCGGCAACGATACATACATTGTCCCGGATAATATCTATGTCGACTTCTACACGAAATATGTGGAGGACTGACAGATGCTCGAGGTAATGCTCAAAGGCCATGAGAAATACTACTGCGT
>CADAOK010000013.1:0-667 GCA_902789515.1 Oscillospiraceae bacterium | reverse complement strand
CAGGCGGCAGGGTAACGGCGGGGACGGGACCTGATATAACGCTTGTCTGCGCTCTCGGCGAAGACGGACGCTGCATTACATCCTATGGCACGAAAAGCTTCGTCCCGGAAGGAGCTCCTCTCGAAGCCGGCCGCGAGATAAGACGGTCGCTTTACCTTGCACTCAAAGACATATCCGGAAGGACTATGCCGTGGGGATGCCTTACCGGTATAAGACCCACGCTCGTGGCTTATGAGGAGAAGACTCCGGACAGACTGATCGAGAGATATTATGTCAGTCCGGACAAGGCTGAGCTTGCCTGCCGGACGGCTAAGGAGGAACTCAGGCTCACGAACCTGATCCCCGAAGAGGATATCAACATCTATGTCGGCATCCCTTTCTGCCCGACGAGATGCTCATACTGTTCGTTCATATCGCAGGACATATCGCACCACATGAACCGCCTGACATCTTATGAGGATGCGCTGGAATCAGAGATAAGGCTCCTGGCGCCGAGGATTGGAAGAAGGGTCAGCTCTGTCTATGTCGGAGGCGGCACGCCTACGGTGCTTCCGGAAGCGGAATTCAGATCGCTCCTTGACTGCATGTATTCCGAGATCGCCATAGACGGGAACTGCGAAGTGACGATCGAGGCGGGGCGTCCGGACACGATCACGGAAGACAAGCT
>CADAOK010000012.1 GCA_902789515.1 Oscillospiraceae bacterium | reverse complement strand
GGCTCCACCAATTGGGAATGGTGTGAATTGAAAAATGCAAGTAAGTCAGAGATCACAATCGATGCATACCCTATGCTCAAAGGTGATAAGGATTCAACTCTGAAATGGGAAGGCACGGCTGAGGCGACTCCCACGGCTACGCCTACTCCGACGCCTACCCCCGTTACTATTGATACCGAAGTGCTGTATGCTGCTTACTGCGAAGTTTTGTATTCATATGAATCGGATCTTCGTACGATCGAGAATGATCCCGTCAGGGATCTGAAGTCATGCGCTTTAACGGATTTAACCGGCGATGGCTATCCGGAGTTGATAATCCTATACCAGGCAGATGAAACGTATGGTGTCGATGAATCCAGTTTCAGCGGGGATTATGTATATGCTGATCTGCGGATATTTACTATGATTCCCGGAGAAAACACCGCGACGGAAATGCTTTATGTATCTGAAGTAGTTGCATATGACATTATTTCGGATGTGGTAGTTCTCAATAACGGGAACATTCTTGTTGAGTATAGCAACTTTACCGGTACGGATTATTCGTTTACCGAATACTCGCTTGATGGCTATTCCTTTATTCAGGCAAATAAGCTTGACGAAGTGTTCTATCCGGACGAGACCGGTGAAGATGGTGAAACTGTGTATTCATATAACGGAGATACGATAACTTATGATGAATACACTTCTAAGATTGATAATCTGGCCGGGATGATATCCGGACGTTTTGTGATGAGCCAGTATGTCTTTTGGCGTTCGGAATATTGGTCTGATGCAGTTCTTAATGCCCAGGATTACAGCATCAGTTTGGATGAAGCTTCCGCTATTCTCGGTTATTCTCCTGTTACTGAGGCTAATCCCGAAGTCACCGGAACAACAGAACCCGATAACTCTTATTATGTAAATGAATTAGCCGGCTGGTGGGTTAAATTCGGCGGATTAGGCGGACCGGTTAACTATGTATACTCATTTGGGATGAATAGTATGGACAAGTATATCTATAATGATGATGGAACATATACCTTTGATTCATCAGTACCGGTTACATATGAAACTACAGCAAACGAAGGGATAATTATATACATTACAGATACGGACACTTACTACATTCTGAATGATGAGGGCGATCTGGAATTCCAATGGGGTGATAATGGTTATTCCGGCTCTGACAGTTTGGGAAGAGTTGAGTAATAACAACCGTTGATCAATAATCAAAAACAAGAGCCGGTCATTTATGACCGGCTCTTTGCATGAAATGTGATTCAAATTATCTTCTTCTGGAGTCTCTTTCTTTCTCTTTCTCAGTGATCTCCTGGCAAGCCTTGAAGTACTCGTAAGTGATCTTTCTGAGGCGGTAAGACAGAGTCTTGAGGATCATGTCGATCTTCTCGGGCTGTGTCTTGAAGATGTTTGCAAGATCATCAGCATAGATGATCTCGACCTGTGTGCCGCTGCAATCAGCAACTGCCGTAGCAACACGGGGCTCGTCAGAGAGCATTCCCATTTCGCCGAAACATGCGACAGGGTCAACGCTTGTAAGCTTGAGTTCGTCCTTCTCACCGTAGTTGCTGTAGACACCTACATTACCTTCGTGAACGATGTACATGCACTTGCCGATCTCACCCTGCTTGAAGATGATGGTGCCGTAGTTGTATGTCTCTGTCTTCTCGGCCTTGACTGTTGCAGCTGCGGCGCGGAGAGCTTCTGCGCTGGGCTCTTCGAGTCTTGCGTTCTTAGGTGTCATCCAGATGGACAGTCTCTGCTGTCTTGCCCAGAAACCGTCATATCTGCTGTCTGACTGAGCCTTACGCAGCTCATCACGAACCTTCTTTGCCTCGGCATATGCATCGTCCATTGTCTTGATCCTGGTGCCGAGGAGCTTCATGATATCGATGATCTTATCAGGGTTCTGGGAGATATAATCGTTCAGATCTGCGGCAGGGATCTCGAGTACTTTGACGTCGCCCTCTGCTACGATCGTGCTTGAACGGGGAGCGTCCTCTTCGATAACTGCCATCTCACCGAAATACTGGCCCTGCTCAAGGGTTGCGATCTCGACCTGATTGTCTTCCTCGTAATCCTTATAAACTTTGGCTTTGCCCTCAAGAAGCTGGAAGAATGTCTTTCCCTCGTCGCCTTCTTTGATGATCACTTCACCGTCGCTAAATGTCTTCTCAATAGTACTCATGCTGTACCCCTTTCTACGTTTGGGTAAAAATAAACCTCAAAGCAGTTTTATTTTATATAATACGGATTTTATTTTCCATACCGAATTTTGTCAATTATTGGCTTTTTGATATTAGTGTATAATCTACGTAGATTTTTGCGGAAACGGGCGGGAAGATGAGCAAGTTTACTGACTTTTTGCAGGACGACAAACTCAAGAGTGTCAATGTGGTCCTTGCAGTTCTGACAGGTATCATGGTCGTGGCTACGGGTGTGACCGCTGTTATTTCATTTACAACCCAAAACAGTGAGATCATTACCACAAGTTCGGCTGTACTGACAGGGCCTACCGCAGGAACCCCCGCTGTTTCCGTTGAGACTCAGGCTTCCACCACCGTTACGACTGCCGAAACGACCACAGAGACCACTACCGAAGCGACGACCACCACGACTACGACTGAAGAGACTACGACTCAGGGCAAGCTTACCAGCCTGTCCGGATACGAGCCGGGTGACGTCATTCCGTCCGATCTCATCGACGATACCAATCTCTGGCAGTATTTCAGTTCTTCAGAGATCGTTGAAGGCGACAGCGTATACAACAGGATCTACGGCAAGTCTTATGTCGACAACGACTATGTCGCTTTGTCCGATCTCCGCTATCTCGTGATGCTCCATGTGAATTTCGACGGCGAGTATCAGGTGGGGGAGATGATAGTCAACAAGGCTGTCGCTTCTGACGTTATGGAGATCTTCGAGACTCTGTGTAGCGAAGGTTACCAGATCGAGAAGATGTATCTCATCGACAACTACTGGACGGGCGATGCCTCGGATTCTGACTGGAATTCGATCGACCACAACAATACTTCGTGCTTCTGCTACCGTGCGGCAACGGGCTCTTCCAAGCTCTCGAAACACTCATACGGCCTCGCGATCGACCTCAACCCGCAGTACAACCCCTATGTAACCATCCAGGATGACGGCTCGAAGAAATATTCACATGACAACGCATCCGATTATGTCTACAACAGGTCTTCGGATACTCCGCATGTCATTACGACGTCCGATCTTGCATATGAACTGTTCACTTCGTATGGCTGGACATGGGGAGGAAGCTGGAGCAATCCCAAGGATTACCAGCATTTCCAAATAAGCCTGTAACGATTTCATTTGAAAACAAACCCAAGTTGACACCCGTTTTTTCACTTGCTAATATTTTCATATGAAAATGATGAACGACACAGAGAGGCGCAAGCAGATCCTCGATATCCTCGAACGCGAGCATGAGATAAAGACAGTCGAACTGTCCGAGAGGCTCGGCGTTACGGGTTCTACGATAAGGACAGATATCAGAGCCTTAGAACACGACGGAGCCATCATAAGGTTCCACGGCGGCATCAGGCTTCCCGCAAGGCCCAAGCAGCTCTCGGGCGGCGAGAACTATATGGTCCGTTCGGTCCAGCATGTCCCCCTCAAGAATGCGATAGGAAAGGCAGCCGCGGAACTCGTTCCCAGCGGCAGCACCATCTTCATGGACGCCAGTTCAACGACTTTCCACATGATCCCGTTCCTCAAGAAGGCAAAGGGCGTTACTGTAATCACTAACGGCATCCATACAGCGATGGAACTTCAGAGATACAATAATTTCAAGACGATAATCATAATCGGCGGAATGCTCAGACCCCACTCCGGTTCCATCGAGGGCGTGCTTAGCAAGGAGATGATAGGGCGTCTTTCCGCTGACTTCTATTTCGTGTCGGGCAACGGTTTCTCAATCTCTTCGGGCCTTACCGGCAATAACTTCTACGAGCTCGAGCTCAAGAGGATGTGTGCCGAGAGGGCAAGACACATCGTGGCTCTGATCGATTCGACCAAGGTCGGCATCGACTCGACATCGAACTTCCTCGAGACAGACAAGATCGACTATCTCGTAACTGATTCGGGAGCTCCGGAAGCAATAATCAAAGAGTGCGAAGACAGAGGAATAAAAGTAATTATTGGCGAAGTCTGATGTATAATGTTACTGTCTTTTTATATTGAGAGGTAATGTGAATGCAGATCAATCCGATAGTTTTGACAAGCTGGCTTGGCGACAAGGCTGTCTTCCAGCAGGGAATGGAGATCACTATCAGAGGTAATGCCGCTCCCAGCGCCACCATCACTTTCGAAGTCAAGAAAGATCCTACAGACGGCCGTAAGGTATCCAAGCTCGATACCGATTACGGTGTCATCTTAAGCCTCGAGACCACGACAAACTCAAGAGGTGACTTCAGCTTCAAGATGCCTGCTTACAAGGCGTCGACCGACAGCTATACATTCACGTTCAAATGCCTCACGGACCAGCTCATCCTGTCTGATATCAGATGCGGCGATGTATGGGTCTTCCTCGGCTCTGACTTCCTGTCTGTGCCGATGAAGGAGGCTAATGCCACAAAGACTCCCCTGAAGCGTAAAGTAATGAACTGCCTGAGGTTCTTTACGCCTTCAAGGAACGGACTTGAGAAGGATGAGACTTTCTATCCCGAAGAGCCCAAGGCCAACCTCAAGGAAGCGCACTGGATCAAGGTCACGGATACACAGGAACTTGCCGATGTGTCTTCTTCCGCATTCTCATTCGCATATACACTTTCAGACCAGATCAACTACCCTGTCGGCGTGGTGGATCTGTCATATGCAGATTCGACCATCATCAACTGGATATCGCCATCCGCGATGGACAGTGTGGAAGCCCTGAAGTATGACTGCATGCTCATGGGACTCTATCTTGACGACGAGGGATACAAGAAGCTCCTCGAGATCGACAGGAGACGCGAGAAGGCGACTGACCTTGAGAAAGAACTTAAGGACGTCAATGCCATCGGTGACATAGACATCGGTCTTGCAGACGAAGTCAAGAGACTCAAGGGCGAAGATCCCGATGATGTTGCCAAGCCGGAACTGGACTTCCCGACGTCTTCAGCAAGTTCGCTCAATTCTTCCAAGGGACATAACGAGAACATCTCCTTCTCGAGCGCCCAGCAGCTCGACTTCGACCTGCTCAAGGACAAGGGCGGCTCTTACCAGAAGAAGAGCAAAGAGGAAGACGATAAGAATTACATCAGCCCGAAATTCAGGATGTCGACCCTGTACAGAACCAAGCTCTATCCGCTTAGAGGATTAGGCGTAAGAGGTTTCTGCTTCTCGCCGGATATAGGCGAGCTCAGGTTCGGCAGATATGACCTGATGCTGATGGGACTTATGACGACTCTGGCGGAGGTTTTCGAGCCGAAGAACGTGTATGACGACGAGCAGATGCCGTCCGCGCTCTTTGTTGCGATGCATCCGAATGATGTCGATTTCTCGGCACCGTACGGCGTGCTCGAGTTCAACGAGAATATCGTGGCTTTCACGAAAATGCTGCAGATGCCTTCAGGTATCGTCAGCCTGCATGACCTGCTGCTTCCCGACAAGACGATAAGCTTCACTCTCGGTACGAGGCTTGCGACCATTGCTCTCGGCATTCATTTCTCGCCGAAGATGTCCAAGTCCTCTCCCGAGCCCAATGATGTCGAGATAGCAGGCAACAAGAGGATAATCAGGTTCTCCAACCTCACGAGCGGCTTCAAGGTACAGGACGCCGCGAGCGAGATTACCGGATTCGCCATAGCGGGCGAGGACCGCATCTTCTATCCGGCCCACGCGAAATGCCTCTACGGCATGTGCGTCATGGTCTGGAGGGACGATATCGAGGAGCCGGTAAGCATTACTTACGGCTTTACCCCGTTCCCGCACGATGCGACGCTCAGGAACGGCGAGGATCTCCCGGTGCTGCCTTTCAGGTTTGACAGGGATCCCGCATACTTCGCGCCGGACTTGAGCTTCACGCACTGCGACAGCCTGGAGTTCGTAGGCAAGGCGACACCCGATTCCGAGTTTGAAGTACTCAAGATATACAGGACGTTCAAGGGCAACGGAATCATCTCCGTTGACAACATGCATAAGCTGACAGGAAACGCTTCTCTGCGCATCAGATATGAGACGGACAAGTCACTGTTCGGATTTGAGCCGTGCCTGCAGTATGCGTCGCTCTTTGCGCCAATCGAAGTGTACGGAAGAGACAAGATCCAGCTGACCGTATTCAATCCCGAGCAGAAACACAAGAAGCTCATCGTGGAAGGTTTCGGCGAGGCTGATATCAAACAGCAGCTCACATGGCAGACAGTCACTCTCGATTATGAGGAGGAAGGCCCCATCAGCCTGACCAGCCTCAAGATCTATATCGAGGATGCGGACCGCAACGGTGAGATCTACATTGACAGCATTAGCTTTGTGTGAGGTAAGACTATGTTCGACAAATTGCTTCCCGAGATAGTGGATGATGTGCTCTCTGCTTCAGGATCCGTTCCGGTCGTAATAGAGGGCCTTGAGCATACTTACGATACTTCGGCCTCGCTCCCGGAGATCAGTTATCACAATTCGCATGAACTGCTCTACTTAAGAGAAGGCAGGATCGATGCCGTTATTAACGGAGAGACCGTAAGTCTTGATAAGGGCAAGATCCTTGTCATCAGACCTCTTGTAAAGCACAAGATCACGATCAAGTCGCGCAAGGCGGATATGTTCAACCTTTACTTCGGTTTTGTCCATGACCTCAAGGAGATCGGCAATACTTCCACATCTTCTGATACCAATCCCGGCATCAGGAACAACAGTGCGGGACCATCGGTAATGATCCCCGGTTCGATGGCGCAGATACCTCTGGAGAACTTCCTGCAGTTCGCAGATCTCGGTATCACCGAGGACAACGAGATGGCAAGACAGCCGTTCTTCCTCGTTAACGGAAGCGAGAAGAAGGAGATATCGATCCTGGCAGAACAGATAGTCGAAGAGAAGTCCGCCGACAGATATGCGAAGGATTTCATGATCCACACACTGACAGTCGAGCTCATGATCCACCTGTCCCGTGCGATGCGCAACGAGTGGGAGGAGAGTCTCCGCGTCAAGAACGGCAAGGCGAGAGAGCTCGTCAAGATCGCCAAGCAGTATATGGACGATAATTTCGAGCAGGGCATAACGGTCGCTGAAGCGGCGCAGTATGTGTTCCTGAGCCAGGGTTATTTTACAAGAGCCTTCAAGGACGAACTCGGCATAAGCCCGATGAACTACCTGATGCGCAAGAGGATCGAACAGGCGTGCGTGCTCCTTGAGAACAACGAGATCAAGGTCTCGTCCATCGCACTGCAGTCCGGATTCTCCTCGCCGCAGAGATTCAACGTCGCATTCAGGAAGCTCAAGGGAATGACTCCGATGGAATACAGAAAACAACATGCAAAGTGAGAGGATAGTAAGCAAGATGTACGATTACGAGAATGATGAAGCACTTCCGATCGAGAGCCGCAAAAACATGGACCTTCCGAAGGTCGAGCATGCGGTAAGGGAGATACTTGAAGCAATAGGTGAAGACCCCGACAGGGAAGGACTTGTCGAGACTCCGCAGAGAGTGGCCAGGATGTATGCGGAGGTATTCTCCGGACTTCACAGGGACATCTCCAAAGACATCAAAGTGTTCCATGAGGAAGGCAACGACGAGATGATCCTGATAGGAGATATCCCGTTCTATTCGATGTGCGAGCATCACCTTCTTCCGTTCCACGGCAAGGCGCACGTTGTGTATATCCCGAACGAAGGCAAGATCCTGGGCCTGTCAAAGGTTGCGAGGATAGTGGATACGCTGTCGCGCAAGCCGCAGCTTCAGGAGCGTCTCACTTCCGAGATCGCAGACAAGATCAAGGAAGCGGTCGATGCAAAATCTGTTTGTGTGATCATTGAGGCAGAGCATCTCTGCATGACGATGAGAGGAATAAGGAAGCCGGGTTCGAAGACCGTAACCTCCGCGATGAGGGGAGGATGCAGGACAGACGCCCGCACAAGGAATGAAGCGCTCGCTCTTATCAACAGGCAGCGTGTAGGAGGGTAATGGAATATGATCAGTCCGGACGGAAGATTTACGGGAACCATCAAGTGTAAGGATAAGGAACTTGTTTTCGGCAAGAAGACGCTCATCATGGGCATCCTCAACGTAACGCCTGATTCGTTCTCTGACGGAGGTATGTACGATACTCCCGAGAAGGCTTTGGAGCACGCAAAAGAGATGGTCGCTCAGGGTGCTGACATCATCGATGTCGGCGGTGAGTCGACGAGACCCGGTTACACACCGGTATCAACAGACGAGGAGAAGGCCAGGGTCATCCCCGCGATAGAAGCGATAAGCCGCGAGCTCGATGTCATCATCTCTGTCGATACCACAAAGTCGGATGTTGCCGAGGCGGCGATCAAGGCGGGTGCGCACATCATCAACGATGTCAGCGGTCTTAAGGCCGACCCGAAGATGGCAAAGGTCGCAGCAGAGACCGGCGCGGCAGTCGTCCTTATGTTCAACAGAAGATATAAGGAAGATGCTGACAGGAACTTCCAGGGAGACATCATCACAGAAGGTGTTGATTACCTGAAGGCGAGCATCGATATCGCTCATGAGGCAGGAATTACAGATGATCACATCATTACAGATCCCGGCATAGGCTTCGGTACTTCAAGAGTCCAGGAACTCGCCCTTACGAGCGGCATAATGCAGTTCGGTATGGGCGGCAAGTACCCGATCCTTTACGGAGCTTCGAGAAAGAGGCTTGTCCATATGTTTACTACGGATAATCCGGACGGAAAGTATGTGGATAACGTCTCGATCGGCCTTGCCTGCACGGCAGTCTCATCCGGTGCCGCTATCGTCCGTGTCCATGATGTCAAGAACACGAGGCAGCAGCTGGACGGATGTGACATGACGGTATACGCGTATAACATTTTCGCGGGACAGTAATATGGATGTTATCACCCTTAAGAGAATGGATTTCTTCGGGCACACCGGAGTGCTTCCCGAGGAGAAGGAGAACGGTCAGCTGTTCACGGTAACGGCTGAGATGTATTTCGAGAAGATAAAGGGCGTGGAGACGGACAGACTCGAGGATACGACGAATTATGCCGAGGTCTATGCCCTGATAAAGGAGATCGTCGAGAATGATTACGGCAATCTCATCGAGCATCTCGCGGGCAAGATCGCGGACGTTATCCTGGACTACGCACCCGAGTGCGTTAAGACACGGGTAACGGTATCGAAGCCGGATGCGCCCGTGGACGGGATCTTCGAGACCATGGAAGTGAGCATCGAGCGTGGAAGATAAGGTTTTCTGCATCCTTTCCCTGGGCTCTAACATGGGCGACCGGAAGCAGACGCTGGAAGATGCCGTGGCGGCGATAGCTGCAAATCCTGAGATCTGTAACCTCAAGTGCGCTTCTTTCTACGAGACTGAACCGGTGGGTTACGAGGACCAGCCGTGGTTTATGAACACCTGCGTGAGCTTCGAGACCACACTTGAGCCTCTTGAGCTTCTTGATTTTACCCAGAGCATCGAACAGGACTTCCACCGCGAGCGTAAGATCCACTGGGGACCGCGCACTTTGGATATCGACATAATCATCTACGGAGACCTCGAAATGGATACAAAGCGTCTCACGATCCCGCATCCCCGCTATAGGGAACGGGCTTTTGTCCTTGCGCCGATGTCGGAACTTACTGAAATAGATGCGGAGATCCCCGAAGATAAGGCTATCAGACGCATTGACGGCTGAGTTTGAGTTATTTTTCTTTAAAGTTTATAATAAAGCGTTAAATTGGATAAGTATGTAATTATGGAGGAGCCCATGGCTGAGAATACTTCAGGCGCTGAGAAGCCCCAGAACGGCGAACGTAATAACAACAGGAACCATAAGAGAAAGCATTATAACGGCCCCCGTAAGGGCGGCAATAACAACAACCGCGCTTCCGGCGGCGAGAATAAGCCCCGCGAGAAGCGCGAGAACTCCGAAGGCAGACAGGGCAAGAAGCCCAGGGACGGATATCAGAGAAGAGACAGGAACCGCGGCCCCAAGCAGCCCCGTGAGAATCAGGGGCAGGTCCAGGATGCGCCCAAGACTCCGGTCAAGAAGCGCGAGGAGACAGTCGAGGATATCAGGAGCGAGAACGCAAGGATAACCAAGGAGATCTATCTTGATATCGCTGCCATGAAGAACATCAGCCTTGACTAAGATGGACAACGGTTTATTCATAACATTTGAAGGTATCGACGGATGCGGCAAGAGCACGCAGATCAAGCTCCTTACCGGTTATCTTGATGAGAAGGGCAGAGATTACCTCCTTGTAAGGGAACCGGGCGGTACCGTGATCGGCGAGAAGATAAGATCAATACTCCTGGACAAGGAAAACTATGAGATGTCTCCCGCTGCCGAGCTTCTGCTCTTCGAAGCAGCCAGGGCGCAGATAGTCGAAGAGAAGATAAGGCCTGCTGTCGAAGCCGGCAAGGTCGTCATCTGTGACAGATTCTATGATTCGACATTTGCTTATCAGGGTGTCGCCAGAGACCTGGGCGAGGATGTGGTCATATCGCTTAATGATATCGCCACTTCGGGGCTTGCTCCGGATATCACATTCCTTCTCGACCTGAGCGTCAAAGATGCTTTTGCAAGAAGACAGGGCAGGGGCGAAGCTGATGACCGCATGGAACTTCTGGGTTTGGAATTCCAGGAGAAGGTCAGAAACGGTTATCTCAAGGCTGCAGACAAGTTCGGCCGTATTAAGGTTGTGGATGCCTGCCGTACCCCGGAAGAGATTTTCGCCGACATCAAGGCGGCGGTTGAAGAGAGGTTCTGATGGCACTGAGCGCGCTGACGGGACAGCATAAACTCAAGAGCATACTTGCGGAAGAAGCCCGCAGCAGACACGCAGGCACTTATATCATTGCCGGCGCGGCAGGCATGGGCAGGCATTCCTTTGCAGAGGAGTTTGCCAAGGCGCTGATGTGTGAAGACCCCGGAGAGGACGGCGCCTGCGGGAAGTGCAAGTGCTGTAATTATTTCGAGGGCGGTACGACACCGGATATCGTAAGGATAGATGCGCCTTCTGACGGCAAGTCGATACCTGTCTCTGATATCAGAGAGAAGGTCGTCTCGGACAGTGTTATCAAGCCGCAGTTCTCAAGGACAAAGGTGTTCATCATAAATATCGACCATGTTGCCGAGGCGGGCCAGAACGCACTGCTCAAGTCCATCGAGGAACCGCCGGCGAATGTGGCTTTCATCCTGCTGTCCTCGCTGTCGGGAAATGTTCTCGATACCGTTATGTCGCGCTCGGCGATCCTTAAGATATCAAGATATACCGAAGATGAGATATATGAGATATTGAAGTCACACGATGCGCCCGGAGACGAGAATGACCTGCGTACGATATGCGCATACTGCGGAGGCAATCCGGGACGTGCGATCTCAATGACGGCTGATGATTCCTTTATCTCCCTGAGCAATGACGTGACGGATCTTCTTCTCGGACTCGGCAGCGACAGCTACACGGACATACTGACGGACGGAAGCAGGTTCTTTGCCGACAACAAGTCTGAATCCGATATGGTAATCGAGATAATCTACAAGGTTTTAGGCGACATACTGATGTATTCGACATATCCGGACCGTGAGGCTGCGACTGAGAATGCGTCCAAGATAAGGAAGTTCGCGCTTGAGAACCGGCATATTAATTCAATTGCCATCGGCAGATGCAAGAATGCCGTTACCGATTATGTTAAGGCGATGAGTGTCAATGCAAATTACGACGGAGCGTGCTGCGCTCTTATGATCAAGATACATGAGGAGTTTAAGAAATGACGAAAGTAGTTAATGTCAGATTCCGCGATGCCGGCAAGGCATACAGATTCACATGCGACGGGCTGTCGCTCGGGATCGGTGACAGTGTAATCGTTGAGACAGAGCAGGGAATAGACCTTGCCCACGTCTGCGAAGAACCGTACGACCTGGAACAGGGCGGAAGCGAAGATATCCTGCCGATCAAGAGGATCGCCAACGAAGCGGATCTGAAGGCATATGACGAGAAGTGCGCAAAAGAGAAGGAAGCTCTCGTTAAGTGCAGGGAACTTATTGCCAAAAGGAACCTCGAGATGAACCTCGTCGACTGTGCGTTCACGCTTGACGGCAAGAAGGTCGTATTCTACTTCACTGCTGACGGAAGGGTGGACTTCAGGGAACTCGTAAAGGATCTCGCTTATGCCTTCCACACAAGGATCGAACTCAGGCAGATCGGTTCAAGGGATCAGGCCAAGCTCGTCGGAGGCATAGGCATTTGCGGAAGAGAGCTTTGCTGCTGCAGTTTCCTGAACCATTTCGCACCGGTAAACCTCAAGCTTGCGAGACAGCAGGGACTGTCCCTTAATCCCGGCAAGCTCAACGGTGCATGCGGAAGGCTCATGTGCTGCCTCCAGTTCGAGAAGGAAGCATACGAAGACGCACACAACAGGCTTCCGGAGCAGGGCAAGAGGATCAGGACTCCCGAGGGTGTCGGAGTTGTTTTCGACGTCAACTATATCGAGGAGACGATCAGCGTTAAGTTCACAAATGAGAACGAGACCGAGATACAGAAGTACCCCTGGGAGGAGCTCGAGCCGCTGAATCCCGACATCAAGTCCGGCTGTAAGAACTGCCCGGCAAGAAACGGCAGGAATCCCAGAAAAGATAACGGCGGCGACGGTGAAGGCTCCGGAGGGGACGCACCTTCTGACGGCGAATAAGTATACGATACCGTAATATAATGTATGGTTAGGCTTGCCTAACCGCCCTTTTGTGGTCAATAATCAAGTAGATACTTACAAGGAGGTATTAGTAATATGGCTTATGTAATTTCTGATGCATGTGTTTCATGCGGAACATGCGCTGATGGTTGTCCTGTAGGAGCTATCTCTCAGGGTGATACACAGTACAATATCGATGCTGATGTTTGTGTTTCCTGCGGCGCTTGTGCAGGCAACTGCCCTGTTGGAGCTATCGCTGAAGGCTGATAGATCAGACAAATGATAAAAGAACCGGCGGGATTCGTTCCCGCCGGTTTTATTTTGGCTGTAACAGACTGGCAATCAGACGAACCCGATCTTCCTTTTGGGAGCCTCGTCCGTTTTAAGATTAAGAGGCATGGCAAGGTCTGAAGCTATGAGAACCGGGTCAGCCTTCTCTTCACCCGATTCAGTGCCGTAGACTCTGGCCGCATACTCTATCAGGGCATGTTCGACGAGATTCCTGCAAAAGCGGCCGTTGCCGGCCTCGGGGTTGCCTGCTGCTTTCTCGCAAAGTGATTGGAGCTTCCCGCAAGCGTCCGGAGCAACGGAGAATCCGTATCTTGAAGCTTCGGCAGTGGTGATCCTGACCAGATCTTCAGCCTTGTAGTCCTTGAATCCGACCTGGAAGGGAACACGTGACTTCAGACCCGGGTTGCGCGCGAGGAATTCTTCCATCTTGTCAGGGTAACCTGCGAGGATGACTATCGTCCGGTCCCTGTTGTTCTCCATCTGCTGGACCAGGGTGTTGATAGCTTCGTCGCCGAAACTGTTGTCACGGCAGTCGACCAGTGAGTAGGCCTCGTCAATGAACAGCACTCTGCCATTGGCTTTCTTGAACAGGTCCTCGACTTTAAGAGCTGTCTTTCCGACATATTCGCCGACCAGACCGCCGCGCCCGACTTCTATCAGGTCCTCATGCTCGACGAGGCCGATCTCGTAGAAGATGCCTGCGAGTATACGGGCGACTGTGGTTTTCGCCGTGCCGGGGTTGCCGACGAATACCATGTTGAGTGCGATGGACAGGTGGTCCATGCCTTTTGCTTCAAAGTCTTTCTTCATCCTGGCGTACGCCACGATCTTTCGGACCTGTTCCTTGACATCATCCAGTCCGACGAGGCTGTCGAGCTGCTCAAGATAGCTTTTGTGTTCCGGAGCATCCTTAAGGGAGCCCTTTATCTCCCTGAGCTTTTCCCTGACCTCTTCGACACCTTTAACACCCAGCAGACGGACCCGCATCAGCTCATCCCCGGTCATCTCGCTGAGCTGCTGAGCTGTGTTTATACCTGCGCGCTTGAGAGCGTTAAATGTGCGGATCGAGAGATTCATGCTCTCGATCTTGATGTCACTTAAGGACGGGGAATCATCCTTGGGGACTTCATCCTCCTCAGGACCGTCTGCGATATCCGTGTCATCATCGAGGTCCAGGTCATCCAGGCTGTCCGTCAGATCCGGGTCATCAACCTGCATAGAATCGACCGATGCGCGGTGCGCAAGGTGAAGGATCAGGTTCTGACTGAACAGACGCAAGAAGGATTTGTCCGATTTGATATCCTCTTTTGTCAGCCTGCCGGCGGGCTTGATCGCGCTGCAGTTGAAGAACACAGTCAGCATGGAACGCAGTCTTCTCGGGAAGACACCGGGTATGCTTACAAGCAGGGTAGCTTTGCCTTTGCCGAAAACCACCTGCAGCATCGCACCGCATTCTGACAGCAGGACGAGAAGGTCATCGAGATGTTCACGCTGGAATCGGCCCTCGTTATCGAAATCAATGCTCTTGTGCGGGGGCAAACCGCATAGGGCATAGACCTTACGGCTGCCGCCTGCAAATGCTGACTCTTCCCTGAGCTGATGTGTTCCTTCCTGGGCAGCCGTTCTGAATATCCAGTTAATGTCGCCGTCATCCAGATACGACTTCGTGTCAGATACCGCGAACAGGTCGAAACCGACGGCTGTGGGTACTACCTGCAGACCGATATGGCGGTCTCCTGTAAAGGAAGACGAAAATGTCATGAGCTTTGAGAGAGTCTCATAACTTGACCGGAAATTGGCGAAGGGCATTATCTCAAGCTTCTTGGAATACTTACTTGTGTAAAAATCTGACATTTGCTGTCACCTCCATAACGAAACAAAAAAGAAAACATAACTTCCAACCGGTCGTAAGACCGGCTCATTGAGTCCGAAGACTCAGTTCGATCCCCTGGGAAGCGACTATCTCCAAGGACCCGCGATGTGCCCGCCCGAGGCACTTTAATGCAGGACTCAAATGGCCGCCCGCCGCTTCCCGGGAATCCAATTGTCAAGGTGCGACAGGTGACAGGCAAACAAAAAGCTGTTGCTTTGACACCTTCCGATGAATGGGCATAGTTGTACACACATTCATTCGGCGCGTGTCAAAACAACAGCATTGTTGCTTCGTTATTCAGTTGTGGCTCGAAGTATAACACTCCGTATTACGGGTTTCAATAGTTTTTGCAAACATTTCAAATGATGTATTATTAATCTGTGTATTCCGTCTGCTGAATATGAGGGGTGATAATTATGTTTAAGATAATCAGGCTTGGTCTTGACGAATTCCTTTTTATTCCGATTGATCCGATGGGCGGTCCTGCCGCTATGCTTGTCATATTGGTCATGTCTTTGTTTCTCATGGTCTTATTGTCATTGATCAAGGATATTCTGTTTTTACCGATCCTGCTTCTGGTTATAGCGCTTGGATTCGCATTTGCGTTTGCCATGAGTAATGCTCTGTGGCCGCTTGTAGTCACCGGCTTACTGGTGTTCTTATACGGTTTTGAAGCCTTTATGTACGGAATGCTCGTTGAGACTGTCAATACTGAAAATGGTATCCTGGCGCTTTTCTTCTGGGTTTTGTTGGGCTGCGGTCTGTTGGTCTTGTCCTTCCTTTTGATGGCGGTTCATATCCTGATAGGTCTGCCTGTATTGTTCTATTCGTTCTTCCTTTGGTTCTTGCCTTTCAACTATGCGGGTTCTGATCAGGACCCTGTCGGTTTCAAATATCTGTTCCGTGTGACTTATATATTATTTGCCATATTGATACTGGCATTGCTCTTGTTGGGATTTAAGAAAGACAACAAAGAGGATTACCTGCGCCTTACACCTAAGGGTTTGCTTACTGATGCTGCTTCTTTTGTCATAGGTTTTGTTCCTGTGACGGTTGCGAGTCTGCTTGCATCCGCCAATTCGTTGTTTGCCATGATCGTTGTTCTTGCGTTATACGGCGGCGCAGGATTCCTTATCCACAAGATTGCTTCCGCACTAAGAGACGACACAAATGGTGTCAGACCATCGATCGGACCGATGATGCTTCCGCTTGTTGTTGCGGGACTCGTCAGTTACTTTCCGGAAGTAAACCCTGACTATCTTGTCCCATACGGATTCTTCCCCGGCTTATACGATGTATTTCACAATGGGATAACAGAGGCATTCGCTGCAGGTGTTGCAAATGTAGCTGCGGGACTCAATGGAATCCTATCAGGCCTATTCTACCTGATAGCTTCACTGGTGGTGTCGATCTTCGACGGAAAACTGGATTCGTTCATGATGCCTGATGTTATGGCTTATTCATTTGCTTTCATTTTCATAGCTATGCTTGCTGCTGCCGGAGGGATAATCGGAAAAGTCAGCCAATCTAAAACATGAACTGTTTCTCGCAAAGCGTGAAGTCTTATTTGTTATAATCAGTCTATCAATACAAGGGGGAAAATAAGATGACCAGAAGAGAATTCCTTAAGAGTCCCGAGATGAACAAGGTAAGAAAGAACATCAACAGCTGTGCGATCACCGGTTACATCATTTCCGTTTTATCCCTGCTCGTTAATCTTTTCTTGTTTGACAACCCGAGCGGGATCATTGACTCCATACTGATCGTGATATTGTGTGTTCTTATCCATGTACTGCAGAGCAGAGTTGCTGCGATAATCCTGACGGTCTACGGTGTCCTGAATATGATAATCATGTCAATTGCCATGGGACGTCTGTCGGGCTGGTGGATACTTCTCATCGGTATCTATTCGGTAGTCTATACATTCAAGTTCCAGAAGGCCTGGAAAGAAGAGAAGGAATTCTCTCAGAACTGATATATGAAGATAAAGACCAAAAGCATCTCTTACGATGAAGCTGTGAGACTCCCTTCGTGGGAACATAAGAAGCCGAAGAGACCTTCCGGACTTCTTGCGGGTGTTGCACGCCTGGCGCTTGGCGGCGAACTCAAGAAGGTTCATTTCTCCTGCGAGAAGATCGACATGGACAAAGCAGGTGACGGCCCATGGATGATCCTTATGAACCACTGCAGTTTCACGGATCTGTCGATCGCTTTCGAGGTGCTCAAAGGTCATCCGTTCAGCATCGTCTGCACGTCCGATGCGCTTGTCGGGAAGGAATGGCTGATGCGTTCTCTCGGATGCATCCCGACACGCAAATTCGTCTCTGACATCTCGCTCATATCCGACATGGACTATGCGCTCAACACCAATAAGGCCAGTGTCCTTATGTATCCCGAGGCGGGTTATTCGCTTGACGGCACGGGGACAAAGATCCCGAGAAGGCTCGGCGTCCTTCTCAAGAAACTCAAGCATCCGGTGGTCATGATCACCACATATGGAGCTTTCTCCAGAGATCCGCTGTACAACAACCTGCAGAAACGCGATGTTACGGTAACCTGCACGATGAAGTGCCTGTACACGCCCGAAGAGCTTGCAAACACTAAGGTCAGAGAGATAGATGAAGTCCTGGACAGAGAGTTCACGCTCGACTATTTCAAGTGGCAGCAGGATAACAAAATAGAGATCAAGGAACCCTTCAGGGCAGACGGACTCAACAGGATCTTATATAAATGCCCCCACTGCATGACGGAAGGCAAGACGGAGGGCAAGGGCATAAGCCTCGTCTGCAAAGAATGCGGAGCGGAATACGAGCTCGATACCTTAGGCAGGCTCAAGGGCATCAATGTCGACCCCAAATTCACTCACATACCTGACTGGTTTGCCTGGGAAAGAGAACAGATCAGGCAGGAGATAGAAAACGGCACCTATGTACTGGATGTCCCCTGTGATATTGCGATCCTCAAGGATCCCAAGGCTCTGTATATGGTAGGCGAAGGCAGGCTTCATCACGATGTGAACGGTTTTGTATTGGACGGATGTGACGGCAAGCTCCATTACGAACAGGCTCCGGGCGTATCTTACAGCGTCAATTCGGATTATTTCTGGTATGAGATCGGCGACATCGTCTCGATCGGAACAAATGACTGTCTGTACTATTGTTTCCCGAAGGAAGGCGACATCGTTGCCAAAACAAGACTCGCGGGCGAGGAACTCTACAAACTGTCAAAGGGCAAGGCCTCTTCGGAAAAATAAAGAATCTGTGATACAATTATCTCTTGTGAGAACAAGGGCTCACTTATATTTTGCTCATAGATTGGAGAGGTATTGTGGCAAAAGAATTATCAACACAGGCAAAGTGGAAGCCGTGGAAGGGTTTTGTGCTCTTCGTGATCGTTATTGTATGGATGATTGTCGGCAGTATCATCGGCGCTATGATCGGCGATGCGACTATCGGGACATTTATCCTTCAGCTGGGCTTCCTCGGTATAGCTGTTATTACAACACTTATCAATAAGACTCCTTTTAAGGAAGTATTCCCTGTTAAAGGAATAACGGTAAGGGACTTCTTCGGAGTCATCCTTATGTGGATCGGAGCAATGCCGCTGGGTCTTATCAGCGCACTCATAATCGGCCAGCTCGCTCCGGATACTTTTTCTGAAGTGGCTTCTTCCGTCAACTCGGTTGCGACCGGCATGCTGATCCTCGGATTTATTACCACGGTCATCTGCCCGCCTGTCTGCGAAGAGTCGATCATGAGAGGTGCCATATTCAGCAACTTCAGAGGAATCAAGAAGGACTGGGTCATCTGCCTCATCATCGGCATATTCTTCGGTATCTTCCACATGGATTACGTCAGATTCTTCAACACCGCATTAATGGGCGGATGCCTGGCTTACCTGATGTGCAAGAGGAATAACTTTATCCTGCCTATGATGTATCACTTCATCAATAACTTCGTCCTGATCGGCATCAGCACGCTTCTTACTATCGCGGGTCAGGGCGCTTCGACTTCGGAGGTGGCTGTTGAGAATGTCGACCCGGATGCTGTGGCAGCCACCACTGCTTCGATGCTGCCCGGCATGATGATCATCGCCTGGCTCTGCCCGGTCATTCTCGTTATCGGCATTCATCTTATCAAGCGCCAGCATGAGATCTCCGAAGGTCTTGAGCCTTCAGGCATGAAGCTCGGCAAGAAGATCGCACTTGCATTCATTCCTTCCGTAATTCTCCTTGTCGCCGGAATAATATTGGCTGTCAATACATTCTCTCAAATGGATGTTGGACAGCTCGTATAAACCCGGACTGCAACGGCCCCGGAGTGCTCTCCGGGTTTTTTTGATGCCTGCCGTGCTATAATTGCGGAATGGAAGATCTTAAGATTGACGACCTTGGAAGAGCAGGTTTCAGACTGTATCAGGATGACAGCATCTTTAAGCTCGGTACTGCGAGTGTACTGCTCGCCTGGTTTGCTGCAAGCTTTGTAAGGCAGGGCCATGCGGACAGGGCTAAGATGCTAGAACTCGGTTCCGGCATTGGTTCCTGTGCGATGTGCGCTGCGGCCAGGCTCCCGGTCACGAAGATCGACTGCGTAGAACTTCAGGACAAGCCCTATGAGATACTGCTGAAGAACATCAAACTTAACCATGTTGAAGGCAGGATGAGAGCCTTCAAATGTGATATAAGGGACCTTCCTGCGGAAGTAAAATCCGAGAGTTACGACGTGGTCTTCATGAATCCTCCTTTCTTCAGTGAGAGAAGGGGACCTGCGACAGATACTGACAGAAATTCCACAGAGACGCTGTTCTCAAGATTCGGCGGGGACGGCAATCTCGAAGCATTCGTTTCTGCGGCTTCCAAAAGGACCCGCACATCCGGAGGTTTTACTGTCATGTGCATGACGGCAGAGAGGCTTCCGGAATGCCTGGAACTGTTTGCCAAAAACGGTCTTGCACCGTCGAGGCTTATCAACGTTCATTCTACCGGGGATAAGGATAGTTTCCTGTCGCTCCTGGCAGGAAAGAAAGGTGCGCCGAATGCTGATTTCAGGGTGCTGCCGCCGCTTATCCTGAACGAGACGGACAAGGACGGCAACTGCGTCAGGACGGCCAGACATGCCGCGATATATGAGGAGGAACACAAGGATTGCTTTATCTCGTAGGAACACCGATAGGTAATCTGTCGGATATGTCGCCCAGAGCCATAGAAGTGCTCTCGGAGGCGGATGTAATAGCCTGTGAGGATACTCGCGTAACGGGGATACTTCTCAAGGAGAAGGGGATCGAAGCGAAGAAACTCTTCTGCTATCAGGAACACAACAAGGCTGCAAAAGGTCCCGTGCTGATAGATATGATGAAGCAGGGAATGACTGTTGCACAGGTGTCTGACGCGGGAATGCCTGCGATATCAGATCCCGGCGAGGACCTCGTACGACTTGCCGTCGAAGCAGGTATAGAGGTGTCCGTGATACCCGGCCCGGTCGCGGCGGTTTCCGCTCTTGCGATATCCGGACTGTCCACGCGGTATTACCATTTCGAGGGGTTCCTTCCTCAGGAGAACAAGAAGAGGAGAGACCGCCTCGAAGCGCTTAAAGGTTATGACGAGACCATAGTCCTGTACGAAGCGCCGCACAGGATACAAAAGCTCACAGAGGAACTTGAAGAGGCGGGCTTCGGGGACAGGAAGGCATCCTTCTGCCGCGAGCTTACCAAGAAGTACGAGGAAGTCATCCGTCTGACGGTCTCGGAGGCGAAGAAGTATTTCGAAGAGAACGCACCGCGCGGGGAGTTCGTAGTATGCCTTGAACCGCTCGGATCTGCCGGCACGAAAACGGAACCCGGCGCTGCCTGCGATGCCGATACTCTCATCAAGCTGCTCCTTGAGAAAGGTATGCCTACAAAGGATATCGCGCAGGTCGTATCCAAAGCCACGGGGCTCGGCAAAAAAGAGATGTATGCCCGCACGCTCGAGCTTTCTTGAAAAAAGGCACCCTTGTATTATAATTAACAGGTTATTCAACTAAGGTAACAGGAGGGTCATCATGGCTGATACCGAAAGCAAGAAGTTTTACATTACGACACCGATCTACTATCCGTCGGGCGATCCGCACATCGGACACTGCTACACGACGATCGCATGCGACTGCATCGCGCGAATGAAGCGAATGCAGGGTTACGACGTAACCGGTACTGACGAGCATGGCCAGAAGATCGAGAAGAAGGCATCCGAGGCCGGTGTTGCACCCAAGGCATATGTTGACGAGATCGTCGACAACTTCAAGAAGCTCTGGGCTACACTCGGAATCTCCTATGACCGTTACATCAGAACGACTGACGATTATCACATCGAGTCCGTTCAGAAGATCTTCAAGAAACTCTATGACACAGGCTATATCTACAAGAGCGAATACAAGGGCAAGTACTGCACACCCTGCGAGTCTTTCTGGACGGAGAGCCAGCTTGTTGACGGCAAATGCCCTGACTGCGGAAGGGAAGTAACGGACGCTTCGGAAGAGGCTTACTTCTTCAAGCTCTCGCAGTTTGCTCCCCAGCTCAAGGAACTCCTGCTCGACGAGGAGAAGGACTTCCTTAACCCGAAGTCCAGAGTCAACGAGATGATCAACAACTTCATCGAGCCCGGACTTCAGGATCTTTGCGTATCCAGAACGAGCTTCACGTGGGGCGTTCCGGTCGACTTTGATGAAGGACATATCGTGTATGTCTGGATCGATGCGCTCTCGAACTATATCACGGCACTGGGCTTCATGAACGAGAAGTATGACGACTACGAGAAGTACTGGCCGGCAGACATGCATGTCATGGCAAAGGAGATCGTAAGGTTCCACTCTCTCATCTGGCCTGCGATCCTCATGGCGCTCGGCGAACCGCTTCCTAAGAAGGTATACGGTCACGGCTGGATCACTTTCGGTGACGGCGGCAAGATGAGCAAGTCCAAGGGCAATGTCATCGATCCGTTCGTACTTTCCGAGAGATACGGCGTAGATGCGCTCAGATATCACCTCTTAAGAGAGATGGTATTCGGTTCCGACATGCCCTATTCGACAGAGATGATGTTCAACAGATACAACTCCGATCTTGCAAACGATCTGGGCAACCTTGTATCGAGAACGGTTGCGATGGCCATCAAGTATTTCGACGGTACACTTCCTGCAGATAAGGAGTTTACTGTTGCTGACGCTGACCTCGTGGCTCAGCTTGATGCGCTTCCTGATTATGTTTCAGAGAGCTTCAGCGACATGCGTTTCTCCGACGGCCTCGAGAGACTGTTCAGAGTTGTTGCCAGGGCAAACAAGTATATCGACGAGAACGAACCCTGGGTACTTGCAAAGGATGAGGCAAACAAGCCGAGACTTGCCGCAGTACTCTATAACCTGCTCGACGCTATAAGAAGAGTTACGATCCTTCTCTCGCCCGTAATGCCTCACATCGCTCCCCAGATCTTCGAGCAGATCGGCGCTACGGCAGAGAATACGACATGGGAGTCCGCAGGCAGCAAGTATCTGCTCGCTGCTGACGTAACAGTCAACAAGGGCCCCGTCCTCTTCCCGAGGATCGATGTCGAGAAGGAACTCGCTGCTCTTGCAGAACTCTTCCCCGCTGAAGAGGAGGCTCCGGCTGACATCGAGCCCGCGAAGCCTCTTACCAAGTTCGACAACTTTGCAGCACTTGATCTCCGTGCAGTCAAGGTAATCTCCTGCGAGAACGTACCCAAGTCTGACAAGCTCCTGAAGTTTATTGTCAATGACGGCTTCGGCGAGAGACAGGTGCTCTCCGGCATCGCGAAATACTACAAGCCCGAAGAGCTTATCGGAAAGACGCTCGGCATGATAATCAACCTTGAGCCCCGCAAGATGATGGGACTCGAGAGCAACGGCATGATCCTCTCCGTAAAGGACGGCGACAGATACCGCGTGATCGAGTTCGATGATTCGATCAAGGCCGGAGCAGATATCTCGTGAGGCAGCCCCAGTACTTCAGCGGCGGTGGCGTGTTTTTCGATACACACGCACACATTGCTGACAGGAGGTTCGAAGAGGCGGGAGTAACCGTCTCAGACATTCTTGGAAGGGCCGCTGAAGCAGGCGTCAAGCGTATCCTGATACCGGGCGATTCCGAGGAGTCTTCACGCAAGGCTGTCTCCACATGTCTCGAAAACAACGGTGAGCTCTTCTGCTCGGTCGGCATACATCCGCATGAGGCAAAGGATTACACGGAAGATACGGAGAAGTATCTCCGCGACATGCTTTCTTCGCGCAAGGAAAACAGGCTCTGCGCCCTGGGCGAGATAGGTCTCGATTACTATTACGATCTCTCGCCGCGCGATGTTCAGCAGACCGTATTCAGGAAGCAGCTTGAACTCGCCTTTGAATACGATATCCCGATCATCCTTCACGAGAGGGATGCCACGGGCGATTGTCTTGAGATTCTTAAGGAATTCCATAACAGGGGACAGATGCGTGCCAATCCGGGCGTGTGCCACTGCTGCAGCATGTCGCCCGAGGCGGCAAGAGAGGTCGTAAAGATAGGCTTCTATATAGGCTTTGACGGTCCGCTGACATTCAAGAACAATAAGAAAGGTCCTGTCCTTGCGCAGGAGACGCCTATGGACAGGATAGTAATAGAGACTGACAGTCCGTATCTTACGCCCGAACCCAACAGAGGACTTACGAACGAGCCTGCCTTTGTACCGTTCGTGGCTAAGAAGCTCGCAGAGATCAGAAATGCGGATATTGAGCAAATAGCAGAAATAACTTATCATAACGGCAGTACGCTTTACGAGATCTAGGGAGGACCGCATGTCGAAATTATCCAGGAAAGACATCATTCTTATCGTAGTTACCATCATTCTGTTCTGCGTGATGATAGGCGGATTCGTCTATGACAGAAACGGCGCACTGCTTGACAGGACCAATCTGATACCTATCTCAAGCGATGCAAATCTCGAGGTGGTCAAGATGGAGAAGGTCGGCTTCCTGTATTCGAGGTCGGCATATGAAGCCAGGATACTCGTCAAGAACGGCATGTGGCAGTCCTATATCGATACCATCCAGAATGCCTATGCGGGATCCGGCATGCTCATGATGGCATCTGACTTTGCCGTATACAGCAGTACCACTCTGACTGATGTAACGATAAAGCCGTCGCCTTCTGCCGATTCCGTCGTTTTCATCTTCGGATCCACCATCAGGGTCAATTCCAAAGAAAATGTCGTCTATATCCTCGATCAGGAGGATGACGGCAACGGGTATATGTACATCTACTACTGTGACGGAAGCTTAGCTCAGCTGGGAGAGCATCTGCCTTACAAGCAGAGGGTCACAGGTTCGAGCCCTGTAGTTTCCACCATTACGGCGCAGTAGTTCAGCCTGGTTAGAACGCCAGCCTGTCACGCTGGAGGTCGAGGGTTCGAGCCCCTTCTGCGTCGCCAGCAAAGCCGGAGCCATCCGGATCCGGCTTTGTTTTTTGCCCAGATAGCTCAGTTGGTAGAGCAGGGGACTGAAAATCCCCGTGTCACTGGTTCGATTCCGGTTCTGGGCACCAAAAGGTTGATTTTAAAGGCTTTGCGGCTTTTGAGTCAACCTTTTTTATTGCGATTTTTCCGGCTTTACTATAGGTTTTCCAGATTCAGATTTTGTTTAGTATCACCGGCATAAGACTGAGCGGGATATATCATTCCGCTTTTATTTACTCCGCATTAACACTTCAATAAAACTGACATAAAAGGCGAACGATAGAATGCGGGTATAGAAATATATAAACAGGAGGATAATGCAATGGCTGAAGATAAGAAGAAAGAACTCAAGATCGACGAGTTAGAAACAGTAGCAGGCGGAGCTATAGAAAGAAGTTCGCCATTTCTCGAGACTAGATTTGTTTTTACTCAAGAAGAGGTTGAGATATTAAAGAATAACGGAATTATTGGAGTAGAAGCAAAACATATATACAAAAGATCCGAACTTAATGAAAAGGGAATCCCCGGAGATACTGCTATAGCTATAAGAGAGACTCTGAATGCCTGGGGTATTACGGTAAACCAGACTTGCTACTAAGCCTGGGGGGGTGATCTCAGGCTTGAAGAAGCAAGGTCCAGGCCGGCCAAAAGGGACTTTGATATAACGATTTATATTTAGAAACCCGGAAACGCTTAACACTTCAATAAAGCTGACATAAAAGGCATTCGATAGAATGCGGGTATAGAAATATATAAACAGGAGGATAAGGCAATGGCAGAAGATAAGAAGAAAGAACTCAAAATGGAAGAATTAGAAAGTGCATCAGGTGGTTATATAATACATCATGATCATGAAGATCCGCCGGAGATGTATTATGGTAGTGTAACTAGTTTTCTTTGTAAGAGTTGTGGGAATGTATTTAATACTTTTTATGAAATCGGAAAGTGTCCGAAGTGTAATGCAGATGTAGATATTTACAATGATTATGCATAAGCTGTATTGCAGTTCTTGATCTGAAATAGTCGTTGAAAGAAGGTCCAATAAAGGACCTTCTTTCATTCTGATGGATGATTTCCGGTAAATATATCGTTAAGGGAGAAGTGGACTGCGGTGAAAAAGGTATACAGGTTTTAATATGCCATATCATAAAGGTACGGGGATTCTAAATATGTTTAATTCCGAGCGCCGCTCCCTTAAACAGGCTGGTTCCAATTAAAGCAATTTAATTATTCTGCAAATAAATATTGACATAGTATTAAAAATGTACTAACATTCTACCATAGATAGTATTTGGAGATTACTAACTCAACTGCCGTATTGGAGGAAACTACTATGAAGAAGGTCGTCTCTTTGACATCGATGCTGTCATTGCTTGGCTCTGCCTTGGTTCTCTCTTCCTGTTCATTGTTTGGAATCCGTGTTGATGAGTATCATTTCCCGGATCGGGGATTAAGGAATGCAGTTAGCGGTTATGTTGACAAAGATAATAATGGTTATTTGAGCAAGGAGGAATTGGAAAGCTCAAAGATACTTCCTGTTTGGGGCCCGTGTTATGATCTGTCGGGTGTTGAGTATCTGACAAATCTGGAGACGATAGGTTTTAATGAATGTTATGATCTGTCAGGTATTGAGAAACTGACCAATTTGAAAAAACTTGATATAAGCAATACATGTCCTGATCTGTCAGCCATTGAGGGTCTGACTAACTTAGAAGAGATCAATATAGAGAATTGCGTATTCAGCGACACATTTGTTTTTGATAATGAAGTTCCGGTTACCGATCTGGTATTCCGCGAATGTGCATTTGAGAATGGCTTTATCTTAAATAATGATTATGTTGAAAAAGTAGAATTCGGTTCACAGGGATTTCCAACCTGTGAATTTAGCGGCGATTTTGTTTTCACGGATTGTGATGCATTGTATGAGTTCAACGCAAGTATTGACTCTGAGCAGGGACGAAACTGCAACATAGATCTGTCCGGATGCGATAATCTGGACTGGTTTTTAATCTGTATAGAGACTGAACAGACGATCTCTTCTGTTGATCTTAGTAATTGCAGCAAACTTCGTTCATTCTCCATATATGAGTTTAATAAGCTCAATAGTGTTAATAAAACTGAGATAACCATAAATATCAGCGGTTCCCCGAATATTGAATCAGTTGTTCTCTCAGAAAGCATCAATGAATTAGACATCAGTGACTGCCCGTACTTAATATCCGCATCAGAGCAAACTCCAAGTGAAAAGAACTATGGCGGTCTGATATATGAGAGTGACAACGGATATATTGATACGGAAAATGAACAATTGGTGTTCATTAAATGATCTT
>CADAOK010000011.1 GCA_902789515.1 Oscillospiraceae bacterium | reverse complement strand
ATCTACAGGATCGAGAGAGCAGAGGTTGATCCGAAGCTGTCAACACTGATGCAATACTTGAATGGTTTTGGTTATCACTTAGAGGTTGTACAGAATCAAGAAAAAGCGATTGATATGGACTTTATGATGGACGTTAACGGCACTAATGTATTGATCGATCAAATCGATCTGAATAAAGCTAAAACAGACCGTAACTTTAGGATAAAGGCAGTAAGGATTCTGCTAGATCTTATAGAGAACGATATTGAAGATAATTAAAGCGAATAAGGAAGATAAGGACATGAAGTTTACAAGAACTTTTTTGAGCAAGAACGGACGCGAGATGCGTTACGGCTGGATCAGCAGAAAGTATTCTGCTGCGTTGTCTTTCTTTGCAGCTAACAGGCCTACTATGACTGTCGGCAAAGTATACAAACGTGTCATGGCTATCGCCAAACACGAATACAAAGACAGCAAATATACTGCGCCTGTCATAAAAGCAATTATAGAAACTACATAGTGACTCTTATTCCTTCTTTGGGATATGAGTCCAAAGGAGGAATTCAAATGATCTATTTTACAAGCGATCCTCATTTCGGTCACAGATCTGTTTTGAGCAACAGACCTCAGTTCTCTTCTGTTGACGAGATGAATGAAGCTATCATCAGCAACTTTAACGAACGACTTACAAACAGGGATACTCTCTATATCATCGGCGATGCTTCCTTCAGGCTTCCGCCGGAAGAAGCGAGCGCGCTTCTCAGAAAGATCCACTACAAGAAGATTCTCATCAGAGGAAACCACGATAAGGAGTACGAACCTGATGTGTTCGAAGGTGTCTTCGACTACCACGAGTTTAAGTACAACCATCGTAAGTTTATCCTCTTCCACTACCCGATTACTACTTGGAAGCAGATGAGACATGGTTCGATCCAGCTTCACGGGCATCTGCACAGCCGCCCTGTATATAACGAGGAACATCATGCGTTGGGCAGGCTGCAGTACGACGTCGGAGTTGATGCCAATGGATTCAAGCCCGTCTCAATCGAACAGATACTGGAATGGGCGGCTTCATCGCCGTGGGAGACCTACAAGGGTTTGAACCGCCATGCGACCGAGGACGCAGGCAGTGAGGAATGATTCTTCTCTATCTGCTATCGGCAAGCGGGAACTATTTTTGACATGAAGAAAGGATATGATTATGGGTGATTTTGTTAGGACACGTTACATCGAATACAAGACGTTTAAGAGGGGCAGAATCTATGCCAAGAAGGAGCTCGTTGAAGCTTTCGATGACGGCAGGCTCCTGATCTGTAAGGATCTTGGCGACAAGGTTCGAGTCATTGCTATCATCAAGACGGAGTTCACTGATCCGGAAGGAGTGGTCGAAGACATCAAGAAGATTCCGATCTGTTCTTCCGATGAAGAATTTGAGATCTATTATGTCGGTCAGGCTTGCGTTACATATGGTCTAAGCAGTATTTGATTACGGAATCAGAAAGAAACAATGCTACGAGAACCCTGCTCAAGTGATTAAGTCTGATGATTATTTCAAGTTCTGCGATTTCTCAGGCAAAACCAACGAGGATAGTTCCTTCTCTGAACAAGAAATAGATATGTTGAGAAAGTATTGTCTTGAGCATTGTCAGAATCCACATTCAGCGGTTATCCTTGTTGCGATGGAGACTGGTATGCGAACCGGAGAACTGACAGCTCTTAGGAAAGAAGACATTCAAGATGGTTTTATTCATGTCCATCGTCAACAAACAAAGATACCGAAAACGGATGTCAACGATTGCATCCGTTTCACAGAAGTCAACTATACAAAGAACGAACGAGCAAATCCAAAAGGCGGAAGACTAATTCCTATTACCAAACTATGCCAGCAGGCTTTAGATATAGCTTTTCAGCTTGAAGGGGATTCGGAATATGTCTTCCATCATCCTAATGGAAATCGAGTCTTAAATGATTCATATGAATACTATTTAAGACGAGTATGTAAGCGGTTAGGCATA
This sequence comes from Oscillospiraceae bacterium, assembly GCA_902789515.1. Lineage (GTDB taxonomy): Bacteria > Bacillota > Clostridia > Saccharofermentanales > Saccharofermentanaceae > Saccharofermentans. The sequence continues at coordinate 26,510 of CADAOK010000011.1, read as the reverse complement.
ACTACTACGCACAACCATGCTTTTAGAGTTGCTTTTAATTCAAGGCTTATTGAGGCAGGAGTGACCTGCAATGACCGTTGTCTAATACTTGGACACTCAATGCAGACTAATGAAAGGCACTATTCTTTTAGTGATAAGAGACGTGCCGAAAACATTAAAAACATGCTTAAAAGCTTTGAAAAAGGCTTATAAAGTGGATTCAAGCCACCTCAAGCCACTTTTTGACTGGTGATCGTGAGCGGATTCGAACCGCTGGCCTACCGCTTAGGAGGCGGTCGCTCTATCCAGCTGAGCTACACAATCTCTTTACGCGAAATGTATTATAACACAATTCCAACCCCTTGCAATGAACGCTTTGAAGGCATTACTTCCGCTCATACACCGCACTATCACTCACATTTCCCGCCTTCGCATTACGCTCCATGCAGTCCGGTCAGTTATACGCCGAGCAGATACAGCATAGTCTGCTTAAGCGTGCCGAAAAGCTTGCGGGGCTCATATCCTGCCATAGGACTCTGCGAATAGCATGCACTTATTATGCAGTTCATCTGAATTCCGCTGTAAGACGATGACAGGAACCTGATTATGTCTTCAATGGGCTCTCTGGGATGCAGGTTACCTGTGGCTGCCGCCTTTCCCAGAAGTTCGCATGTACGGTTGACAAGATGCTCGAGATTGCCTTCGCTCTTGAGGCCGCCCATTATTTTTGCAGTCCGCACCGGATCATTGATCGCCATTACCGACAGATCGAAGTTGATCTTCTGGATATCCATAAGCTGCTCTTCCATCTTCTCGGCCAGCATATCGAAGATCTTCCCCATGATAACCTCGACGGGTTCCCTGCCCACATTTTCAAAGATGCGGTCCGTCTCCTCAATGATCGAGTAGCTCTCTCTCATGTCGATGATCATCGCACTGAATATATCGTCGAGATCCGTGTAATACCTGTAGATATTACCCTGTGCCATGCCGGTCTCATTGATTATATCCGTCATGGTCACCATACTTACCGGTTTGCGCAGACATACGCGGTGCGCAGCATCAATAATCTCTTTCCTCTTCCCTGCCAGATACTCTTCGCTTACTCTCGGCATATCACACCAGCTTTCTCACATACTCATCGTCAGGCGCGAAAACCTCTTCGTCAGAATCCTTCAGATACTTATCAAACATACTCAGGTGTATCCTGCACACATACTCATGATACTTCATGGGATCCATCTTCCCCACAACCATCTTGGCGGGGACCATAAAGATCATATCGGAGAATCCAATGTGCTTCATATTATTGAACAGTTCCCAGTAAACAGGAGCATCGTTATCAATTGCCACACGGGACACCGTGCTCCTGCTGTCCTCACAGCTTATCTGATAGAAAGGCTTTCCCATCCTCATTCCGCTGTAGTTACCGAGCAGCATTCCGTCCAAATTGATACCGCACTTGAACTCATCGTGCATGCACATATAAAATGCAGTCGAGCCTCCGATCGAGTGGCCCGTAATACCGGCACCGGATGTAATATCGATCCTGTCGCCGTACCTGGTGCGCACATCAGAGAGCACGAGCCGGACATCTCTTGCACGCTCCTCCACACGGTCATTCAGGAAAGCACAGTACTTGCTTTGGAATGCATCGAAACGATCGTACTGCTCCCCGTACGTTCCCTTTTTGTTGAACATTACCTTCAGCGCTGCGAGAGAACCTCTGGTTTTCGGGAAGTACATATCAGACTGGCACCTCTTGTCAAATAAAGCATACGAACCGTCATAAAAGTCTGTCGCAGCCTCCTCATATGTATGGCCGACGGCGGCTATAACATAACCGTGAGAAGCAATCTCCGTCAGCATGAAGTTATTTGACTCCAGGTACGAACCCATTCCGTGGCTGAATATGATCAAGGGGAACTTCTTTCCGGGAACAGGTTCTGCATCGAGATACACTTCGCCTTCCTGATCACCTGCGTCCTTGAACGGCATGTGATAAATCTTGGCAAGCGCATTCAGCTTTACCGCAGGCATTATTACAGCCTTCTTTCTGCCTTCCGTGTCTTCGGAGCGCACGGGATAATACAGCCTGACCGACACTCTGCGCGGTGCTTTTCCTGCCTCGGGGCCGAGTTTCTCTTTCCTGCTGTCATCCGTAAGAGCGAATACTGTTGTCCCTACTCTATACTCACCTGTCGGCTTGGGTGTGATCAGTTCTTCCATGGGATTACCTCCTGAAGCGTTAAAATGAAACTTGTTTCATTTTAAATTGTCCGGAAGGATCTGTCAATGATTTCCTGTAAAGGATCAGTATCAGGATAAACGAGAATTCAGATATCTATCAGTACTGCCCTGACCGGCGACCCGTCGAGCCCTTCCATCTTAACAGGGAGGCACGATAGGATATACTTTCCGTCATCAACACCGTCAAGCACCACACTCTCAAGTATCACCGCACCGCCGCCGAGCAGAATATCGTGAACGGGCTTGGGAGCACCTTCGTATTCAACTGACATCGCGTCCGTTCCAACAAGAACGATACCCGAATCTATCATAAATCTGCAGGCGGAAGGCTCAAGGTCCGGACCGCCCCTGAAGATCACTCTCTTAAGGCCGGGGTTGGCTGAGATAAGCTGCCCGGCATCTGCAACGCGTACGCACCCGGGTATGGTAACGACAAGGCACTCGCCGTAACATTTCGCAAGGTCTATGCCTGATATGTCCGTCCCGCCTGCGACAAAGTGCAGCGGAGCGTCGATGTGCGTGCCGGAGTGGCTGCCGAGTTCGATGTGCGAGAGGTTGTAGAGGCTGCCGTCATCGATCGATGCCAGGCGCTCATGAACCGGGACAAAATCCCCCGGATACACTTCTGCCGAGAAGAGTTCTTTGCTGATGTCGTGGATCATGTGCATACCCTCCTGCTCAAATCAGTCCCGGGATCTGATAGACTGCCGTCTCGATCAGCATGATCACATATGACACCAGTATGAGGTAGAACGGCAGACCGTCGATGAATTTAGATTTTGATACGAAGATCAAACGGCGGCGGATCACTGACAGAAGTCCCGTGACAAGGATGTCGCTGCAGACGGCAAATACGAATACCGTGGCGATCGAAGTAAGCGACGGCTGATCCGGAAGCAGGCGGATGAACGGCAGAATCACAAACGCAGAACCGATCAGGACCTCGCTCGTAAAATACCTCGTCCCGAAGATCGATTTACGGTCGCCGGGCCTTCCGGTAATGATTATCAGATAGCTCAGGCCTACCGATATAAGGAGTGCCGCCGGAGTGATGACGAGAGATGCTGTCTCCGCATCGAGGAAGTAGGAAACGGCATAAGAAGCAACGATAGCCGCCGCGCATGTAAGAGCAAATTCAGCTCTGGCAATGCAGAAACGCCTGAACTCCTCGAAGTCGGCAACCGGAATGTTCCAGAATTCCGTAAGTTCCTTGGATGTCAGATAATGCGGCGTTCCGGTTACAGCCGAATATGCCCAGGCACAGAAGATGAGTATGGCCGTGGCTGCCAGAAGGCTGATGAAGATATAGCTGCGTTCCGACAGCGCAGTAACGAATGTCCCGGCGAGCGCAGTGGAGACTGCCGCCAGATACGGAAGCAGCACTTCCCTGACAATTGATGCCGGGCGGTACTCTTCCTCCCCGTCCGCAGTAAACCTCGACAGAGTCATCATGCCGAGTGCCATCGGGACAAAGCCTGCGCACGCAGCAGGACTGCACCATCCCATTTTCGCGGAAGCGGTACAGGCGCCGTAGAAGAGTCCGATGCAGACTATAAGCGACAGTATGGCAAATCTGCGGGGCATGAAGAACCTGAACGTGAACGTCCAGAACATCAGCACGGCGAAACTGCACAGAACCGGCCACCAGAGCAGCCCGCCTTCGAAAAGGAACTCGATACACAACGATACCAGCGTGAACCCGAGGAACACAGCGCTCCTTGTCGTCATATATCCGGCCGGCTTGAGATGCTGGGCAGTGGGCTTCTCGTTGTACGGCCTCCTGCTGCTCTCGTTATCAAACGGGGTATTGTATTTCTCAGTAAACAGTCCCATCTTATACCAGCCAGTTCAGATAATCTTTGAAGAATTTGTAGCAGACGTTGCACATGTGCACGATCAGCCTTGTATCACCATAGTATTGTTCGTCAGGTACGATATACGTCTCGATCTCGGACAGCGGCAGATCATCAATACTGTCAGTCAGTATCTGTTTATCAATGTCTCCGCCGGTTACCATGCCGTCTTCCGCACCGTTCGGGTTATTGTTCCCGGTAACGGTCTCTTCGGTCTCTGCCGGAGCTTCAGTTTCCTCGGGCACCTCCGTCGTTTCGGTGGTCTCCTCAGCAACTTCCGTCTCATCTCCCGGCGAAGTCTCTTCTGTCTCTTCCGGCTCGTTGCCTTTATCTTCCAGAGCCATCTTCTCGGATATCTCCAGAACGCTCAGGACTTCCAGGATCTCCGGATCGTCGCCTTCAGACATGATGCAGTATGCGGAAGGATACTTCTCGAAAGAATACACGATGAATCCGTCTTTGTTTACGACGCCGGCATCCTCCGCAGACATGCCGAGGCAGCTTGTAAACAGAGCATCGAGGGCATCCATGTACTCTCTCTTGTCAAAGCCGGCCTTTGAATTCTCGATGCACTCTTTGGACAATTCGACAAAAGCCCTGATATTGCAGGTTACGCCGTCGACGATCTCAGTCGTGCCGTCGGATTTCATTGCAAGACTGTCAGGATCCTGAGCCTGGAGCAGCGCATGGCAGACGTTGTAGGACTGCGTTGCCCAGTCGAGTCCCGGAATCTCATATGCTCCTGAAAGCGAAGCCTTGCTCCGTGCTTCAGTAGTCGGGTCAACATTGAATGCATCCCACTTGACCTTTGTGATAACGCCGCCCGTTATCTCCATCTCAACAAAGTCGATATAACCGTTCTTATCGTCAGTAAGTGTCTGAGCATAATATGTGCCGTCCTTAAGGCCTGTGACCGGAGTTACCTCGTCTGCGATATCCTCCACATCGTCTTCACTCTCAAAGGCGATCGGAACCTGCGCACCGGTAAGTTTCTTGGTTATCGATGCAAAGGCATTCGGATTCATGGCATAGGTGTCGTCTTCATCTTCCACTCTGGTAATGCCTGTAATGCTGGCATTCTCATAATCGAATCCTATAAGGAGATGGAGTGATGTTCCGTCATCCGCCACAGATGTTATATCGATAACATATCCGACCGGCTCGCCGTTCTCGTCATAACCAAGGTAGACCGCATTGATCTCGGGATATGCCGACAGCACTGCCCCGCCCGTCTCGGTAAACGACGATGCTTTGAGTACCGGACTGAAACGTTCGACAAGGCTGAGCTGCAATCTTATATCCGACTTTGAGGAAGACACCATATAACCGGAGAATATAAGCGCCAGGCTGACGAGCACGAGAACAAGGCACTCGGCAATGAACCTTCGAAGCTGGGAACGGGTCATCATAAGACATCCACCTCCCTTGACTGCTTCGTGCGCCTGGTAAGTGTTTTCGAGAAGAAGTCCATGACGAACGACATGAGGTTAACGCTGACGACCGGTGCGATCAGTGCCGTTGCAAGCGATACATACGGAAGGAGAACGACGGTCAGGACAGCGCAGACAAGACCTGCGAAAGCACCTGCCGCGAAACGCGACGGCATCGTGGTCATATCTCCGAGCATGAACACTGCGATAAAGAACACACCTGAAGAGAGCATGAATGTGATAAGGTTGCTCTCCGGGTTCATTACATAGTAAAGCACCGACAGCGAGATGATATAAGACAGCGGCGCATAGAGTCTGAGGTTGCCGCGCATCAGCAGGAATACTGCCCCGAGCACGGCAAGGACTGCGCAGGAAGCACCGAGCATTCCGGGGAAATTGCCGCTCAAAAGCTCGATGACGCTTAATTCGGAATGATCGGGAATAACAGGCACAGCCGTTGAACTGATAAGGCTCTCAATTCCGAACCAGTTTGCCCTGGGTTCTGTATAGCCGCACATACCGGAAGGAAATACCATCTCGATGAACAGTCTTGCACCGGCAGCGGGATTGATGATGTTGGAACCTGCGCCACCAAAGATCTGCTTGGTTATCACTGACCCGAAGAGCACTCCCGCGAGTGCCATGTATACCGGGGTGTCCGGCGGCAGGAGCAACGCGAAAACAAGCCCCGACACGATCGAACTCAGATCAAAATACTCGCTGCTGTTATAACGGCTCGATGCCTTCGAACATATGACATCGCAGATGACAAAAGACACTGCGCACAGCAGGATCATCAGAGCAGCCCTTATGCCGTAATAGAACACTGCATAGCAGCATGCCGGAACAAGCGCGGCAATGATCGTAAGATAGATGTACGGTGCGTTTTTCTCGGTATGTATAAACGGGGCAAGGGTTCTCTTTATCATATCTTCTTGCCTCCGTCGAAAGGCAGCACGATGGCATCATCGTCCGTCTTCTCTTCTTCTTTGTCCTCTCCGTCATAGTCCTCGAGGAGCGAGGTCTCGGCGGCGGGTGCGGGCAGAACGGAATAATCGAGGTCTGCAGCGTTGTTGTCGAGCAGCGAGTTGGTCTCGATTACCTTTCCTTTGTTCGCGAACTCGGCAATGGCGCTCGTCAGGTCTATTCCCGCGGGGCACACATACGAGCAGCATCCGCAAGATATGCATCTTCTCGCACCCTCCTCGGATGCCTTCTGTCCCAGTCCCTGTGCAAGCATCTCGAAAATGATATTCGGGGAGATCGATACGGGGCAGCACTCGGAGCAAAGTCCGCAGTGAATGCAGGCCGTCCTCGGTATCTCCGCCTTCCTGACGACAGAGATGACAGACGTCATCTTGATAACGGGAGTATTCTCTGGATCTTCGATCTCGATGCCGGTAAGGCAGTTGCCCCAGATTATGCGGTTCTCGGTACTGTCCTCGGTAAATGAGTTGGCGATCAGTTCAGATACCGGCGTTCCGATCGGAACGAGGACATTATGGCCGCCCGAAGAACCGCCGGAAAGTGATATTATCCTGCTCATCATCGGGATGTTGTCTGAGATAGCTTCCCAGCATGCAAGCATCGTAGAGCAGTTGAAGAGAACTGCGTCACAGGTATCCTCTATGGTCTCCCCTTCATCGATGTCCCTGTTGTACAGGGCCTTTCCGACAAGTCTGTAATAGCCTTGCGGGAATCGTTCACGGAAGAGTTTGATCTCAAAGGTAAGGTCATCAAAATCGCGCTTTGCTCTGGAGATCGAAGCGGCAAGAGCCGCACGCTCCGTTTTCCTTCCGCTCGAGATGAGGAAATACAGCTTTTTGGCACCGACGGCACGCGCGCATGCCGCAGCACCCATGACCACATAGTCAGGATATTCGACAATGGCGGTAAGATCCGAAGTGGAATAGGGTTCGCTCTGCAGGCAGTTTACAAGGAAATCCGTAACGGCCTTTCCCCTTGCCCTTGCGAGCTTGGCCGCCGTCGGAATGCCCTCTCCGCCCATGCCGCAGATACCCGCATTGCGGATTATTCCTATCGTCTCCGTGGCGGAAAGCTTTAGATTGGTCCTGGGCTTGAGAGACTCCAGACGGGTGCGCTTCATGTCGTTTTCGATGAAGACGGCGGGAGTCCTGATGCCGTTCGGAAGAGTGATCTCCTTGATGTCAGTAACCTTGCCTGACACACCGGTATGAACCGGAACGGAGAATGCGCCCTTCTCTGGAAGGCCGACGCACTGGCCGGCTTTGACGAGATCGCCCGCTTTGACGATTGGAACCGCGGGAACGCCGTAATGCATCTTCATCGGGAGTATAACGCGCCTCGGATATATCCTCTCGAGCATTATTTCCTTGACAAAAGGAGAACGTTTTGAAAAGTTCAAAACGTCCCCCGGAAATAAGCCTTTGTAGAAAGAATAGATCTTACGGTCGGACACTTCTGACCTCCGGCTTAGTCGATGTAACCTTCCAGTTTCTTAGAACTTGAAGCTCTGGAAAGCTTTCTGATAGCCTTCGCTTCGATCTGTCTGATACGCTCACGCGTAACGCCGAGCTTCTTGCCGACCTGCTCGAGTGTCATCGGAACGCCGTCCTTAAGGCCGAATCTGAGTTCGATGACCTTGCGCTCACGTTCTGTAAGTGTGCCGAGAGCCTTGATAAGGTCTTCCTTAAGAAGGTTCCTTGCAACCTCTTCTTCAGGAGCGGCAAGTTCATCATTGGAGATGAAGTCTACGAGGTGCGAATCCTCTTCCTCACCGACAGGCTTGTCGATGGAGATAGGGTCCTGGGATATTTTCTGGATCTCGCGGATCTTGGCAGCATCGAGGCCCATGGCTTCAGCGAGTTCTTCAGTTGTAGGCTCTCTTCCGAGATCCTGAACGAGCGTTCTCTGGACTCTGGTAAGCTTGTTGATCGTCTCAACCATGTGAACAGGGATCCTGATGGTCCTTGCCTGGTCTGCGATAGCTCTTGTGATAGCCTGTCTTATCCACCATGTTGCATATGTGGAGAACTTAAAGCCCTTGGTGTAATCGAACTTGTCTACGGCCTTGATGAGACCGATGTTGCCTTCCTGAATGAGATCGAGAAGAGACAGTCCGCGGTTCATGTATTTCTTTGCAATGGATACAACGAGTCTCAGGTTGGAATTGATGAGAGTCTCCTTGGCATCCTCATCACCTTCCGCCATTCTCTGAGCGATGATGCGCTCTTCCTCAGGTTCGAGAAGATCGATCTTACCGATCTCCTTGAGGTACATCTTCACAGAGTCATCGACTCCGCTGTTGTCATCAGAAGAAGCATCTGTATCGCTGATGACTTCCGAATCGTCGATAGGTTCGAGGTCAATGCTCTCGAGGCCTTCGAGTTCTTCAAGATTCCGGATGTCCTGAATATCCTCGATATCCTCGATCTTATCAATGCTGTCGATGGTATCGATAGCATCAGCGCTATCGGTGCTCTCGACGCTCTCTATGCTATCGATATTCTCAATGTCATCAACATTCTCAATATCTTCAAGATCATCGAGGTCGAGATCCATCTCAGGCTCGCTAACGGAAATGCCGGCCTTCTCAAGTTCAGTCCTGAGGGCGAGCATATCGTCGGGGCCCATCTTGAAATTATCCGTAATCGACTCGAGCTCGGCTTCAGTAAGTGCCTTTCCGCTCTTGTCTGCAAGTTTCTTAGCTGATTTGAATGCTTTATCAAAATCTGTCATCTATGGAATACCTCATCAGTTTGCATCGCCGGCCGCAACGCCGTCAGCCGTAACAGTATAGATCGTTGTGGGTGTGTAGATCTCAACAGTGACTTCGCCTGCAGATGCAGAATCGAAGCCGCCTTCTGTAGCCCTGAGATCACAGTATCTGTCGTAGATCTTCTGTGCGGTTGCTTCGTCTATCTCGTCGGAAGTCTGGACCTTCAGGTTCTGGCATGTCTTTCCGGAGATGTTATAGCCGTAAGCATATCCGTTCTCATTAAGGTCGAGGTTGACTTCAGCATCTTCTGCAAAGACCGTATCGAGCTTTGCTACAACAGCAGATGTGAGTGCCGTTCTTGTGTTGTACATAGGCCATGCTATAGCCAGTATGATGCCGACACAGACGACCGCAGCACCGATGATGACAGCAACAAGATTTCCGGGTGCTTTTACATCATTAGGCGACAGTTCGAACTCACTGGGCTTGAGCTTAAGGTCATCACTCTTTTCTTTGGATACCTTGTCCCTCTGCACAGCCTTCGCAACAACATCGGGCTGCATGGGAGTCGCATAGTAATGCTTGCCGCCCTCCTGCACCTCAAACTTCTCGTTCTTGAATTCGTGTCCTTCCGGATTCTCAAGCAGTGATATTGCTTCAGCAGCCGGGAATACGCAGTGACAGAAGACGCACTCGCAATTATCGTCTCTGTCATCGAAAATGACCAGCGAACCGCAGTTCGTGCACATTCCTTGTCTAGTAGCCATTAAAGACCATCCTTATCCGTGATTTGAGCTCTAAGCCAAACTAAAGCACAAAAGCTGAAAAGTAAATTCGCTGTCTTGCGCATGCCGTAATAACGGCGGTACTTAAGCAAATAGGCATAGTTATACTTATAGCAACCTCGAATTATATTATTATTAATATGGGATGTCAACTTGAACGGAGCAGCTTTTACAGACTCCGTGACAAAGCCTCCGCAGTCTCTTCCAGACTTGCCGTCGCTTCTTCTGTAACCATCGAAGGAGTTATGAGCGGCACTATCCGCTTAAAACCCGCAGCAATGCATTCTTCGCAACCTTCTCCGGGGATGCCCGTAATGCCGAAGACATCCTTTCCGCACTTTGTTCCGGTCTTCATTATCCTGTAAGGTCCTTTGCCGCTGAGAGTCTGGCTGTCGATCCTTCCCTCTCCCGTTATCACGATGTCGCAGTCCCTGATGAGATGCTCCGCGCCGGTTATCTCAATAACCATATCCGCACCCGGCTTGAGGTCTGCGCCCAAAAAGTTCATCAGTGCAAAACCAAGTCCTCCGGCGGCTCCCGTTCCCGGTTCAAAAGGATCGAGACCTGCCACATCAGCGAAGTGCATAAGGTATCCGTCCATTACCCTGCAGTCTTCTTCAGATGCGCCCTTCTGAGGACCGTAGATCATACTTGCACCTTCCGGGCCGCAGAGCGGATTGGTAACATCTGATGCTACTGTGATATTTATACCTTCCGTGCTCAGTCCGGATGTATCTATCGAATGCAGTTCTTTGAGTCCGGCAGCACCGGGTCCGATGATGTTACCGTTCTCATCAAGAAGCCTCGCACCCAACGCCTGAAGCATGCCCGCCCCGCCGTCATTGGTGGCACTCCCGCCGATGCAGATGGCAAGGTTCTTTGCGCCGGTCATCACCGCATCTTTCATGAGTTCTCCGACACCGTAAGTTGTGGCAAGCAGAGGATTAAGTTCAGTTTCTTTGATCAGGGTAAGACCTGCGGCTTTTGCCATCTCGATGTATGCGGTCCTGGTTTCCTCTGAGTAGATGTATTCGGCATCAACCGGATTTCCGAGAGGACCGGTTACGGATAGATTTCTCTTGATGCCGTTAATGTACGGAGCTACCGCATCAAGTGTTCCTTCGCCGCCGTCAGCCAGCGGGATCACAGTAACTTCCGCATCAGGGTGTGCGCGAAGTATTCCGCGCCTGACCGCATCTCCCGCCTGAAGCGAGCTCATGCTGCCTTTGAAGGAATCCATACAGACAACAAACTTCATCGGACGCTGTCTCTTATGCTTTCCCAGTCCGGGCATCTCTTGTAGTTTGCGTTCTGGAAAACACACTCTCTGTTCCACGGACGGTCGAATACCAATACCTTCAGATCCGGCAGATGATCGAAAAACCTGAATGCGGAAGGCGAGTCTTCCACTGCAAAGTCAAACTTCATCTTGTAGTAATCTTCTAGTTCCAGACTGAAATTGCTCTTATATATATTCCCGTCTCTGTTGTACTTGTTAAGACAGTACAGTCTGACATCTTTGAGGTCGTGACGGTCCAGCCATTCACGGGATGCATCGTAAGAACTGTACGGGCGGCCGGTAACGATCGAGACATCATGTCCCTGTCTTATCCATTCATTGACCGTCACCGATGCGCCGGGAGTCTCCTCGTATGCAAGCAGCACCTCAGGCTCGTGACCTTTGATCAGGAGTTCCTCGTACTGCTTGTCATCCAGACCGAATGCCTTCTGAAGATTGAAATACTTCATCTTCTCATAGGGCACATCTATCCCGAACATTTCCTTTACGATATCCGAGAACGACCTCGCGGTCTCGCACAGACAATCATCAAAATCAACATAGATATTCATGTGACAAGTATAAAGCAAAAAACTGTTCTTACAAAACCGGCCGGAACTATAGTGTATAATCTTCGCATGAGATCAAGACTGTACCCGGATCTGATACCTGCAGATGAGCACGAGCGTTTTATGCTCGAGGCTATCAAACAGGCTGAGAAAGCGATCGATCTGGCCGAGTGCCCGATCGGGTGCGTGATTGTAAAAGACGGCAAGGTCTTCGTCAGAGCACACAACTTAAGGCTCACAAAAGGCAACTCACTTGCTCACGCAGAGATAGTCGCAATCAACAAAGCATGCAAAAAGCTAGGTGACTGGCGGCTTGAAGACTGCGACATGTATGTCACGCTTGAACCCTGCACGATGTGTGCCGGCGCGATTATCCAGTCAAGGATCCGCAAGGTGTATTTCGGTGCGTACGAGCCAAAGAGCGGTGCGGTCGTGTCCTGCAACGATATTTTCGACGTGTCGCACGGCCATAACCACAAAGTCGAATTCGAGGGCGGCATCCTTGAGAAGCAGTGCTCGCAGATGATGCTGGATTTCTTCAGGAACATCAGGAAGAGAGATTCCGGCAAGGATTAATCTATTGCCACAAACTCTCCGTATCTTACAAGATAGACATACTTTGCACTGACCTTCATGCCGGACGCTTCAAGTGCGGCACTGTAGCTGTTCAGCTGGAAGCCATGCCTGTCATTCGCTTCGACGGCACGGGACTTCTCATCAGGCATATCCGAGTGTTCTGTCTTGTAATCGAGCACGGTCCAGCCTTCTTCCGTCTCATACATCAGGTCGATCTTACCCTGCACCAGCGCGAAATCCCCGCTCTTCTCAGATGCCGGCACGGCGAACACAATCGGCTTCTCGCACTCTGCTCTTCCGCTGTCAGATGCCTGTTCAAAAGCTTTGCAAATATTGCTCGCAACAAATGCCATTACACCTTCTCTGAATTCCTCTGCGGTCTTCCTGACATTGTCCGCACTGTATTCTTCGAACATCTTCATCTTTATGAGCTTATCGGTCTCGGCAATAAGATCCGCACCGTTTCTCAGCGCTTCGGTATCGATGAAGCGCATGATCTTATGAAGTATCGTGCCCTTCGTCGCGGCATTAAGTTTACCGCTTCCTGTATTTCCATATTCGGAAGCATCCCTGACCTCGAGATCGACATGGCGTGTCTCTTCCATGGTGCCGTGCCTGATTCCGGTAACCGACACCTTGAACGGGATAAGCGTCTCTTCTTCATGAGCATAATCCGCAAAGAGTCTCGCCCCCTTGTCATCGAACAGCGGCGCTTCGTCTTCCGTATCTTCGGCGGTCTCTTCAGGGACTGCGGCATAACTGCCGTATTCCGCATCCAGAAGCGCGGTCTCTGATTCAGACAGGATCTCAGTAACGAATCCTTTGTTGCCGGGAAGGCTGCCGGGATCCTGGTCTGCCTTGGTCGTGCAGGCCTTGAAATCAACAAGGCCCGGGATATCCGTATCGAAAGTGTTCCTTATCTTTGCGGCATCTTCTGAATCGGTCCTTATAAGCGCCATGAACAGGTCACAGCACATAGTGCCGCTTCCCCTGAGCCAGTCGAGCCTCGTGAACTTATCTGCCGAGGCAAGTGAATCCGCCTTTACAGCTGTCTCTATCGCCTTGTTCCTCTTGCCGTCCGCCATATCCCAGGTAACAATAGAGAGGCGCGTCTGCGCTCTGGTAAGTGCGACATAAAGATCTCTCAATGTCTCTGCGTTCTCCTCGAGCAAGGCATCTATGAGGTGTACCTTCTGCTCCAGAGAATCCCTTCTTATCAGGAGCTTATCGTCATAGTCTTCAAGTATGAATCCCGCATGTGCGTCGAAAGCGAACCTTCCGACCGAGTATGACCTGCCCCTGTCCTTAAGCGCGAAAACGACAAACGGATACTCGAGGCCCTTGCTCTTATGGAAGTTCATGCAGACGATCTTGTCCTTCTCGTTAATGCTCGTCTCGATGGTCGCGTTCTCATTTATCTGTATGCGCATATCCTCAAGTTCTTCCGCAACACCGGAGATGTCGCAGCCGAGGCGCTTGAAGTTGGCGCACAGCCAGTCCTTGAGGATAATGAGTTTATCGTAACCGCCTTCTTTGCGCTTTACCGTCGCCTTGATCTCGGTGCGCTTGAAGATAAGCTCGACGATCTCGTCTATATCGCAGGTCATTGCCTTCATACGCAGGTCATCGTAATCATCGAGGAACGATCTGAAACGCTCCGCAAGACTGCCGGTCTCTGCTTCGGCATAAACTCTTAATCTGTTTATGAGATTCTCTTTCTGAAGCCACGGTCTGTTCCCGAGTATCCATGCCTGGACCACCGCCAGGTCATTTACCGTAAAGTTCGTATTCTTGTACGGTGCCAGCAGCACACCTGCAAGATACTCGTCACGCAGGGAATTGCCAAGGCAAATGATGAACCCGATGATGCCTCTGATATCAAGGTCTCCGAAAACACTTGTCGTGACCCTTCCAGTCGCCGGAAGCCCGTGGCTCGTAAGATACATCGCGATCACTTCCGCTTCACTCCTTATCGAGGTCAGTACACAGATATCGCCGTAATGCGATGCGTAGTCGTCTGCCTCAGGATCGAAACGGGACATGTATGTGCGTATCTCTTTCTCGACACCGATGCAGAGTGCCTTGATCTTCGAGTCGAGAGGCTGCGCCTCATCGTCGCCGTAAGATGCCGTATCGTGTCTTCCTTCTTTTGAAGAACCGTTCTCTTCATCAGAGCCTTCCTCCCGGGCATTAACGAAAGATCCCGCACCGTCGCCGTTGACGATGAGAACACGGGGAAGTCCTTCTTCTCCCTGATCTTCCGACGGACTGTTATCGGGGTAATTGAGTCTTTGTTTGGCAGAGTATTCCACCTCGGCAGCATCTCTCGTCATCGACTGTTCGAAGATGTGATTAACGAAAGCAAGGATCTGCGGACTGCTCCTGAAATTCTCCGTGAGCGGCAGGACCTGGCCCTTCTCATCACCCCGTTCGTAGGAATCGATCTTCTCGTTGAATATGCCGGGTTCGGCGTGCCTGAATTTATAGATGCTCTGCTTGACGTCACCTACCCTGAACACATTGCCTTCAGGTCTTGCTATCTTGCTGATTATCTCGTCCTGGAGCCTGGTGTTATCCTGATACTCGTCGATGTATATCTCAACGAATTTGTTCCGGTAGAAGTCGACGGCATCTTCATGGCCCAGAATATCGAACGCCGCATATTCCTGGTCTGCAAAATCCATGCCATGGACCGCTGCCTTAAGTGCAGCAAAATACTCATCCGTCCTGGCAAGCAGCTTCACAAAAGCACCGATCATCTCCGTGCGTTCAGCCTGCAGGCTGAGCTGATGTTCCTTCAGCTTCTCATAACTGTCGAATTCACCATAGCCGCAGTCAAGGAAACTGCAGAGTGCTCCGGGCGGTTCCATCGGATGGTCGAGTTTTGCGGGCCTTCCGACGACCAGTTTTGTTAACGCCTTGAGTGGTGCGGCCATCTCGAGATATTCGAGCATGAGATCTTCATTCTCTTTGAACACCTTGTTGTTGCGTGTCATGTATGGAATCTTGAAATCGAGCAGATCATTCCACTCGCGGCTCAGGATATACAGTTCTTCCAGACCGTCTGTTATAACGTCCTCGGCGTGCCTTGCCTCCTGCTTTGAGATAAGGTCCGTTATGCGGTCAAGAAGGTCAAGTGAGTCTTTATTCCTGACTCTTACATCCTTCGAAGTATTGACCAGATAGAACTCTTCGTTCGCCTTAAGATAGCCGTAAAGACCGCTGTCCGCTTTGATGGCACGTCCGTACTCTCCGAGCAGCGTTATCACGTCTCCCGCTGCGGCACGGAGCTTGCCGCTGCAAACGAGTTTGCCCTTGTCTTCAAGGGCTTTGCGGGACTTGTACTCATCCCTTATCCTGTTCATGTATTCGGGAAGGCTTCTCAAGGTATCGTAAATCTCACACGCCGTCTGTTCGAGACCCGTGTCGCTCCTGCCGTCGCCGAACCTTAGGGTAAGCCTGACAAACGGATCTTCTTCCGATTCCGCCTCATCATACAATGTCTGTATCGCCTGACGCACGGCAGAATGCTTGAGCAGGGTAAGCTCGTTCCCGTCCAGGATGATGTTTGCCGGATCGAAAACATCCGCCTTATCGGAATCCGCCGCACAATAGCCTTTCTCCTTTACCACTCTCGCGCAGAATGCATCGAAAGTCTGGATGTAGGAATTCGGGAGAAGTTCCTTCTGCCTCGCAAGTCTTGCGACAAGATCGGGGTTATCCTTGTTGGCAGCTATGGCATCATCAAGTGCGGACTCCGCCTTCTCACGCATGTGTTCGGCCGCGGCAACGGTAAAAGTAACGACAAGGATGCTGTCGAGTGAATGCTTCTCCTGATCCGGGATCGAATCATCTGATATGTCTTCGATTATCTTGGTGATTATCCTTTCGATCATGACAGTAGTCTTACCGGAACCTGCGGCTGCGGGAACCAGGATATTGTCAGTCTTGCAGTCTATTATCGCCTGCTGGTCGGGAGTAGGTCTCTTGTCGCTCATGAGTTCTCCTCCCCTGCCTGTGTGCCTTGTATTGCTTCCATGTAATCAGCCTTCTTTGCATCAGGTCCGAGCGGTTCTTCTGCCCTGACCGGATCCGACGGAACATTGCCGCAGGCTCCCCCGTACGGGCAGAAACTGCAGTAACTGTGAGCCGGGCATACGAGCGCATCGGCCTTGCCGTTCTTTATCTTCTCTGCGGTCTCTGCAAGCACCGTCTGCGAGTAATCCAATGTCGCAGACATCTCCTCAGGTTTGTAGCCGGACATCTTCGGTGCAAATACAACCGCTTTGCCGTCATTATCTGCCTTGAGCCCGACATTGAAGTATCCGTAGTCACAATTCTCCGGACTTATGCCGTATCTGTCCGCTATGGCTTTCGTATAGACCGGGAGCTGGATCTGAACACCGTAATAGAGCTGCTCGGGGTTGATGTTCTTTCCTCCGCTCTTATAGTCGATTATCCTTACCCGGCTCTTGCTCTCATCAGAATCGACGCGGTCGATGAAGCCGGAGAATGCGAGGTTAAGACCGATCTTCTCTTCAATCTTGGAACTGTCGATACTGACATCGCGGCCTTCTCCTATCGGGACTTCAAACCCTGCCGGGATAAGGCCTTCGTTATTCAGGTCTTCAAGTATGCCTTTGAATGTCAGTTTGTACATCCGCTTGAGCTTCAGTCCGGTGTTCATCTCAAAATCTTTGCTGATAGTCTTGCCGTCTTCTTCAAGCGAACCCGGTATTCCTTCCCTGATAACGGCCGCTTGATATGTCCCGTCCATCGCTGCATCGAATGCCGCCTCATCATTCAGGAGAAGCTCCGACTCAGAAAGGAACTCTCCTGGTGTTATGCTGCTCAGGCCTATCTCATACATACTGTGTATAAGCGTGCCGAATCCTCTTGTATCTATCTGCGTATTGTCTTCCCTTTCCCTTATCTTAAGAAAGCGGTTAAGCATGAACTTGAATGCACAGCTGTTGAACTCCTCAAAAGAAGAGACGCTTCCTTTGAGGCTCCTGTTCTCAAGGAGCCTGTCCATCACGGCCGGATCTATCGAGGCAGTCTTAAAGTCATGATTCTTCTTGTGGAACACGCCCCTGGCCGGATTTACAAACTCTGTCACGATGCTGTCAGGCTCCACACAGTCAAGCAGATAGTCGAAGACACAGCTCGTAAAACTCTTATCGGCATTGTGGATCATATACAGCCTGTCCGTGACGGTACCCAGCATAAGACTGCATGTTACCGTCTCCTCGCGTGACTTGACTTCGTCCTTGTCGGGAAGCTCGCAATCCTTGACGGAACTTGCGAGGTCGCGGAGTTCCCCGGAACTGAGCAGTCCCTCCGAACTCTTCTTATGCGGGAAGTTCTCACGGGTCGCCCCGAGAAGGAACATAACCTTGCACGGAGCCACAAAAGCCCTGTCAGGAGTCGTTATCTCGATCGAATCCACCTTCAGCGGGATCGTGCCTTCAACACGGTTCCTCATATCTGTCCTGATCAGCGATATGAATGCTCTCTGGCTTATCGGCACATCGTTCATCTCGTGTGTAAAGAAGGTAAGCAGCTGCATCATCTCGTCATATCCCCTGACGAGTGCTGAAGCCGAAGCGCTGTCACCTGATTCAAGCTGTGCCGCACTCAGCAGTTCCACATCTTCCCTGTGACCATTGATAAGATCCTTGAGCAGACGGGCCTTGCCGCTCAGTGTCTTCTCGGAATTGATCTTCTCGGCATAATCCTTGAGCGGTATGATCTTCCTGGTTACTATCCTGTTCCAGAAGAACTCCCCGGCATCGGTCCCGGTGCCGGCAGGAATGTCCTCGTAAGGCTCGCTCAGGTATACTGACGGACGGTGCTGATCTTCGTTCTTTTGTCCGAGATAAACACTCTCACGGAAAAGTCTTCTTCCGTCAGTTATGTTCTTCAGTCTGCAGTAGTTGTCAAAGCTGTCTGTCACAGAAGCCGGAAGTCTGATTATCCCGCACCTCATAGCACGGAGGATATCGCTGATCCTGTAGTTGCGCACAGGAAGTTCCAGCACTGTCTCGGCAAATACCGGAATAACGGTGGACCAGAGATCGATCCTTCGGTCAATAAAGATATCCAGACCATACAGCTCAGCATTGCTTCTGAGTCTTGCGGACATATCGTCATCGCAGCAGACGACCCTTATGTCGCGGTATCTGAAACCCTCTTCCCGTGTGAGTCTGATTACTTCCGAGAAGACATAACCTATCTGGTTGTCGGTACCGTTTATCGACGCAAGACGTATATTATCTGTCTTCTCACCCGTGTATTCCTCTCCTCTCGCAAACGGAGCGAAATACCTGTTCAGCCCCTCTTCCGGCCGGTAATCAAGTTCTTCCGTCTTTGCACCGGCAGAAACCATAGAATCAGTGAATTCATTACCAACCTTATAGATCGGAAGGCAGGATTCGGATCCATATGCGGATGACAGAGTATAGAAGCGGATATCGCCGCCCTTTGAAGATATCATCCTGACCAGAGTCCGTTCCTGCGGAGTGAGTCTTCTTCCGGCACCGAATCCGATAAATACGAACCTGGATGAGAGGAGTTTCCTAAGACCTGCCATGCGTCTCGAATCGTATTCAGCGTCAGATATTGCCATCACTGCACGGGCAGCTTCCGATATCCTGTCCTTGAGAAGTGCCAGACCAAACTGCGAGTTCATCTTATCGACAGCATCCATAACGAGCCTTAGATCCTCAAGCTTGTTCCTGTACTCTGCGGAGAAAGGAGCTGATGCTCCGATCGCCTCATCAAGTTCATCGCTGCGGATACCGTAACGGCTGAAATCGCCGAGCAGGTTGATGAGCATATTAATGTATTCGAATCTGTTGGTCAGTTTGCCGAACGACTTGAAATCACTGCTATAATTGGCAAGGATGGAATAGATGGCACACCTCATCATGATGTCGGAACCCGCGCCGGCTGATTCGAGTCCCATGCAGTCCAATATCCTGCCCGAAAGTGTGATAAAGCTGACCACATCGCCTTTGGTAAAAGATGACAGCACAGGTATCTGCCTTCCGTCTGACACGGTACATGATCCCCGCCCGGAACACTCGTCTTCAAGCGAGCTGATTATCATCCGCTCCACCTGCGCCTTGGCAAACTCAGGCACAACGAAAACCAGATCCTTTCCTTCGGCGGATCCGGCAAGTTCTCTCCTGATGATCTCGGGAGTAATGCAGTCCGTTCCGGAGTATCTGTATACGCTGATCACCTGATTACCTCCCGAACGATTTCTTCTACCATATTCTATTAATAATCACGGAAGAGTCAAAGCGCATACTGGGTCTTTAATCGGACATATCCTTATCAGATACTCCCTTTGAAATATGTATGATCATCAACAACACATCTGTTCATTGATTCCGGCAGACCGCGGTCTCTCCACTCCCCGTCGTTTAAGAGATAATCCTCTTCTCTGAAAAGGCATATTCCGATATCTGCGCACATAAGCGAACCTATAGCCGGATCATCATTCAGATATGCAATTACAAGACCGGTCTTAAGATACCCGATCGTCACCGTAATGTCAGATCTTACAGCCAGACTGTAACTGCCGGTATCACCATTCATCCCGCTGTTAATGTCAGCGCTGATCACATATGCCGATGACTCATTGATCTCCGTTATCGCATCACGGTATTGTCCTCGCACTTCTCCCGAGAATCCTGTCCCGAGAAGGCAGTCAACGACTGTGTCATATCCGTCCAGACATCCGGCGGCAAAAGGGCTTACTTCAACTCCGAGCCTGATCACGCGTTCCTTATAATATTCTGAATCAACGGAATAGTGATCTGACACAGAATATACAGTTACGTCCCTGCCTTCTTCTGCAAGTATCTCCGCAAGAGCAAACCCGTCTCCGCCGTTATTGCCGGAACCAGCAACAACAGCCGTTTTCCCCGGATAAGAATACGCAGATCTTATGCCTTCGGCGGCTCTTCTCATCAGTATTAGCGAAGAAGTCCCTGACTCGATGGTCTGCCTGTCGCTTGTTCTCATATTGTCAACTGAGATTACATGTTCCATCTTATGCCATTCATTCTTTTTCCAGATACACAAACACGAGTTCATCATCAACTTCTCTTTTGTCGAAGATCTTATATCCTGCATTCTGATAAAGCCTGATATTGTCTTTGCTCCTGGTACTCGTAAACAGTTCGTATCTTGACCCCATGAAGTATCTCTCTATCTCAGACAGCAGCACACTTCCCAGGCCGTGTCCTCTGTATTCAGGATGGACCATCAGTTTGCCGATATATGCAGTTCCGTTTTGTTCATGCGCACGGACAGAACCGATAATGCTGCCTTCTTCCGTTACCATCTTGAGGATAATACCGCTGCGGAACTCTTCTTCAACTTCTTCGATCGTCTGTTTCAGCGGAGGTATGTCAGCTGTTCCAAACAATGCTGCCTCGCTCTGATACGCTAGGTACTGCAGTTTTAGTATCTCTTCGAGATCTCCTTCGCACGCCTTACAGATCTTCTTAAACCCTTCAGTACTTCTCGAGTATAAGATCCTGCAATTGCCGTCAGCATCGAAAGACTCTATCTCATATGAGAGTGCGCCGTCCTTATATATCCTGTCATAAATACTGTCAAGGTCATCTGTCCTTCCCCTGACTTCAGTCCAGCATCCGTCCGGAAGGATCACAGTACAGTCAGCGCCTTCTGCGGCACCTTCGGTAAGACCTATCACATACTCGATAGTATCAGCAGTCCAGTTAAACCCCAGCCCCTGCAGACAGGCGCAGTCATACTTGCTTTCCATCTCTGACCAGAATGCCCCTATAGTCTCATACTGCTGTTTATTCTCTGTGGAAAATGTCCGTGTTATGCCTGTGAAAACCATATAGTATCTCCCGAGATTATTACAAAAAAGGGTTACCGCTTACGGTAACCCGCCTGTTTCCGAGGTATGGTGGAGATGAGGGGAGTCGAACCCCTGTCCGAAATCAGATCAATCGGGCTTCTCCGGGTGCAGACAGTGGATGAATTATTCCCATTCCCGCGTAGCCCGCTGTCAGGCGTCGGTTCCGGTAGCTTCATGAATTTATGTCACGGGTTTTCCGCAAAGCTTTGGAAAGAGGACATCTCCTTTAACCTCTCAGGAGCAAGGTCTGAGTTGTACGTGCATCCCGCGTACAGATCGTTGCAATTACTTGCAAGTTCCCGTTTTTTAAGGAGGCCAACGAGAATCCTCCACCCGCTTCCCCGGTATCTCCGACCCCGTCGAAACCGGTGCATCCCCATGTTACGGATGTCCTCGGGTACAGGTAGTTTGTAATTATACGTCCTCTTCGTCGAAATTCAAGTCTTTGGAGACATCGTAGGGCTGGTAATCCTTATTCAGGATCTCCTGAGCATTACGGAGTTCGGCTTCCTCATCGGGAATGCTCTCCTCCGCTGCAGGTTCACCCTGTTCCGGTTCAGCCGGTTCCTCATAAGCAGCATAGGGATCGATGCCGTCATACTTCTTATACGGATTGCCGAGATCTTCAGTTCCGCAGTAGTAGCACTTATATGTAAAGAGGAGATTCTCCATCTTCTGCATAAGCTTGCCGCAGTTGGGGCAGATCTTCTCTGTCTTGAAATCCTTTCTTCTGCGGAGAAGCACTGCTGTTCTCAGACACTCGTCAAATTCCTCATTCGTTGCACTGTGGATCTGGAGCATGAGCCACATGGCATGAAGAAGCGTCTGCTGCTCTTCAACCATAGCAGTGAGTCTTTCAACTTCCTTTATTGACTGAAATTCGCTCTTGATCGCTTCCTTGTTGCCAAGCATGGCATCAACTTCATCAGCGGAGTTGAGTTTTGCAAGCTGCTTTATCTGGTCATTGGTCAAATCTGCCATATCATTACCCTCCTGAATCCTCTCAATTAAGGTTACACTATTTTCGCTATTTCTCAAAGAACATTTATTATAATTCCGAACAGAACTGAGCGATTGCCGCAGCGATCTCGTATGTGTTGGCATCATCGTTGAGCCTTGCTTCATCTTCACTGTTGGACAGGAATCCCATAACGACCTGCACTGACTTTACTGAAGAGGCGTAATTAAGTCCGGTATACGCATTTGTTGAGAAGCAACCGAGATATTCCGTACCCTGCGCTTCAGCCAGGAGTGTTCCTATCTTCTCTCCCAGTTTCTTATCCGTATCGACATAAGATCCTGAATCCGGGACATAGACAATGACTCCGGAGACGTCCGAAGAAGGGGCACTGTCAGCATGGAGCCTTATATAGATGTCCGGGGATGCAGCCACCGCAATGCCCGCCCTCTCCTGATTGGACAGATTGATGTCGTTGACCTCCCTGGTAAGGATAACGCTGGCTCCGCAGCTCTCGAGATAAGCCTTGGTCACAAGCGCGACCTCCAGCGTCACTTCATACTCTTTTGTATTTATGTCAACTCCGACGGCTCCGCTCGTGCAGCGCGGTTTGCCGACCGTTGAATCCGGGAACAGTGATTCTTCCGTATAATCAGTCTCCGCCTGGTGACCGGGATCGATGACTATGACAAGTCCGGTAAGGTCCGGGGCGTCCTCTTTGACCACTATCGGTGTCGGCGTGGGAGAAGGGGCAGTGCTCTCTGTCTCTTCCGTGGCACCTTCCGTCTGAACGGCAAGACTTGCCGCTATCTTATATTCATTTTCGGTAGCAGAAGCTTCGGTCGCAGCAGGTTCGCCTTTGATCGTCATCAACAGCTTGTTTATGTCTTCTCTGTTGTTGATCGCAGTAATAAATACCGCACCTGCGCCGAGCAGTGCGATGAGCACGCCTACGATTATCTTTGACAGCAACGGGGATTTCCTCGAAGGAACGTCAGTCTCCTCAGCCTTCCCGGGTTTCTCCTCCGCAGGTCTCTCTTTCTTGGGTTTCTCCTGCTTTGGGGGCTTTGCCTGCTTTGCGTTTTTTTCCTGAACAGGTTTTGTTTTGGAAGGTTGATGAGACGGTTCCGGACGGACCTTCTTTGCGCCCGGTTTGTGCCCGTCTTCAGCATGGGGTTTTACATCATTGCCGGGTTTGTGTTCACTTCTTGCATGGGGCGCATTATCCTTGCCGGGTTTGTGCACAGGCATTCCGTGCGGCTTAGCGGGAACTTTCTTCTGAGGCAACTTTCCCTTATCCTTGGCCTTCTTGATGCTGTCGTATTTCGTCACGAAATTCTTTATGAAGCCTTCGCGCTCGGAAGCCGGAAGGGAACGCATGCGGTTATAGAGCTCCTTCTTCTTGTCGGGAGCGAGCCTGGTTAATATCTCTTGAAACCTTGCGTTATAATCCTTCGGCATATTGACCTCTTTTGAATGATAACATTCTTATCCGTTCTGACAAAACGATATAAAAAACAAGTCTTTGGAGTTGATTTACCTGCATGATTTGTTAATATACCCGCATGAATTCTAATATGCTTAACGACAAAAGGTTTACCAGGAAGCTGGTATCGCTCATTCTGCCGATAACCCTGCAGAACTTTATGTTCGCATTGGTTCCGGTGTCTGATACCATCATGCTCCAGTTCCTGGATCAGAATGCGATGTCGGCGGTCTCGCTCGCATCGCAGGTTACTTTTGTGCTTAATCTGTTCACCATCGGTATCTCCTACGGCGCCTCCATGTTCGCCGCGCAGTATTGGGGAAAGGGCGACAAGGCATCCATAAGGAATCTTTTCGGGTACAGCGTATTGCTGTCCGTGTTCGTTGCTGTAGTGTTCTTCGGGTGTGCCATGTTCCTGCCCGAAGGCCTCATGAGGATATACACGAACGACCCGGAGATCATCGCGGAAGGTATCCCCTACCTTCGTTTTGTCTCCCTGTCATATCTGTTCACTACCCTTGCGATCACGTACGAAGCGATCCTGAAGAACATCGGATATGTTAAGCAGTGCACAATGGCGAGCATAATTATGGTCATCCTCAACATCGTACTCAATGCCTTTCTCATCTTCGGCCTGGCCGGTCTTCCCAGGATGGGGGCATCAGGTGCGGCGCTGGCGACATCGATATCCGCTTTCGTCGGGTTTGCTTTCTGCCTGTGGTTCGCGTTCAAGTCTAAGATCCTGAGGATCGGTTTCAAAGACCTCTTCAGTGCGGATGTTGAATTCAGAAAGAAGTTCAGTAAGCATTCTGCGCCTTACGTCCTGAACCAGATCCTCTGGGGCACAGGCTTTACCATGATATCCGTCATCATCGGACACATGGGCCAGGATGCGGTAGCGGCAAATGCCATCGTTGCAGTCGTTAAGGATCTCGTATCCTGCTTCTGTTTTGCTCTCGGTTCGGGCGGTTCCATCGTTATAGGCAACGAACTCGGCGCGGGCAACATCGAACGCGGCAAGAAGTACGGCGACTGGATATTCAAGCTCACGATAATCACGGGCATCATTCTCGGCCTCATCGCTGCGGCATCTACACCGTTGGTACTTTGGATAGTAGACCTCACTCCCGTTGCAGAAGAGTATCTGATGTACATGCTCCTGATGTGCAGTTACTACATACTCGGAAGATCGATTAATGCAGTTCTTGTCGGCGGAGTATTTCCGTCAGGCGGAGACACCAAGTTCGGATTCATCTGCGATTCAGTTACGATGTGGGCATTCATCGTCCCTGTGGGAGCCTTGGCGGCATTCGTATTCAATCTGCCCGTCATGGCAGTCTACTTCATCCTCAACCTGGATGAGATAGTAAAACTTCCTGTAGTCTTCATTCACTACAGGAAGTATGGTTGGGCAAAAAATATCGTTAACGATGTGCCTGAAGATCTCTGATCAGTCTTTGAGGAGCTTATCCGCGTATTCAGTATTATCGAATGTCGCGAAATAATCCTTAAGTGTCTGCGCTCTCCTGATCAGCTTAACGGATCCGTCTTCCTTCAGCAGGAGCTCGGCAGACCAGAGCCTTCCGTTGTAGTTGTATCCCATTGCGAAACCGTGCGCGCCTGCATCGTGGATAAACAGGTAGTCGCCTTTCTCGATCTCAGGGAGCATCCTGTCTATGGCAAACTTGTCATTGTTCTCGCAGAGAGAACCTGTAACATCATACTTATGGTCGCAGGGAGCATCCTCCTTACCGAGAACTGTAATGTGATGATATGCGCCGTACATGGCAGGACGCATCAGGTTTGCAGCACAGGCATCAACACCGATGTACTCCTTATAGATGTGCTTCTCGTGGATTGCTTTCGTGACAAGTGCGCCGTAGGGAGCGAGCATGAATCTGCCCATCTCGCAGTAGATCGCAGTATCTCCCATGCCGGCAGGAGTGAGGATCTCCTCGAACTTGACCCTTACGCCCTCGCCTATCGCAGCAATGTCGTTTCTCTCCTGGTCGGGACGGTAGTCAACACCGACACCGCCGGACAGATTGATGAACGCAAACTCGATTCCGAGCGTCTCATGCGCCTCTCTTGCAAGTTCGAACAATTCGCCCGCAAGCTTGGGATAGTATTCGTTAGTGACCGTATTGCTGGCAAGGAACGCGTGCAGACCGAACTTCTTGACGCCATGGGCAGCCATCTGCTTATATGCCTCGAAAAGCTGCTCCTTCGTCATGCCGTACTGATGCCGTTGCTCAGGGTATATACTCCGCCCGGATTATATCTGCAGCTCATCACCTCGGGGAACTTGTCACCGATGATGCTCTCGAGGAACGGGATATGAGTGATGTCATCGAGGTTGATGATCGCTCCGAGCTTGTGCGCCAAAGCGTACTCGCAAGCAGGAGTGTCATTGCTCGAGAACATGATGTGAGCGCCGTCAGCGCCTACCGCGTCAGACAGTATGAGCTCAGCCTCAGAAGAACAATCAAAGCCGAAGTCGTAGTCAGCAATTATCTGCATGATGTACGGATTGGGTGTCGCCTTGACTGCAAAGTATTCACGGAAACCCTTATTCCAAGCGAAAGCCTTCTTGACTGCCTCGCAATTGGCCCTGATACCTGCCTCATCGTAGATGTGGAACGGCGTGGGATAAGTCTTTGCTATCTCTTCAGCCTGCGCTTTTGTTATAAACGGTCTCTTCTCCATAGTCTTATTACACCTTGTAAGTTAATGTGCCCGG